>ONXQ01000061.1 GCA_900321835.1 uncultured Prevotellaceae bacterium | reverse complement strand
GGCGATGATGTTGCGTACACCGGGCAGGAGTTTGTCGGGCTCGGGCGGCAGTTCGGTCTTTGACTGCACGCCGATGCTCACCTCGACGTCGGGGCTGACGTAGGTGTGGATGGCGGCCTCGGCTGCAGCCACCATCGAACGGCGGAACGGGTCGGTCGGTTTGGGAAAAATGAGTGAGAACGACACCTTCATGCCGTCGATGCGCAGGTCGTCGGCCAGCATCTCGTTCTCGATAAGGTTCTTGCCGTTGCCAGGATAGCGTACCGTGGCAAGGGCGTCGTGGATGAGTTTGGGATAGAGAGTCATAAAATGTCAAGGGTAAAGTGCCAAGAGTCAAATTTCAATTTATCTATAGCCGCCAGCGATGCGATTCAGCACAGGCACACCATCGGTGACGCGTTGCCAGATTTCGTAGTCTGTGCGCCAGTCCTGCTTCACCTCCAGGGCGACGATGTCTTTCGAGAGCCATGTGATGTTCATCACTTGGTTGCCCACTTTCATGCTTTTCTTGTCGATGTAGGAAATACTTGCTATCGAGGACTGACCCGTGTGGACGAGATAATCCTGTGAAAGAACGATGTAGTAGTGGCGGCGCAGCGGACGTTCCGAATAGTCTTTCTGCATCTTCTGCAGCGTGGGTTTGACATCGCGCAGTTCGTCCATCATGCCCAGCACACGCCAGGTGCCGATGAGGGGATTGGTCTTGTCCGCATTGCCCGTCGAGGTGAGGGCGTCGATGAGGCGCCGGCCTGTGGGCGAGAACTGCCCGGACTCGTATTTCTCGACACACCAGTCGTTCTCGGGGAACCACATGTGACCAGGGGTGGCGCTCCACCACTTCAGCGTGAACCGTTGGGCGTTGCTATCGTAGATGCGTGTGGCATGAGCGTTGACAGGGTCAGGCTCTTCGCCCGTGTAGTTGAAGATGATGTGGTCGGTGTTGCCGAGACTGAAGTGGTTGCCACTAACGCTAAGCATCAGCGTCACCGAGTCGGTGCAGATTTTGTACTGGTCGAAAGGCGCTTTCGTTTCGCCCTGCTTGCCTGTGAGTGACGTGAGTTTGTAGATGCCGCGCGGGTTTTCAGTGCTTTGTGCAAAAGCAAACTGCGCCGTAGCCGCCAGTGTGACGACGGCTACGACACAGCGTGTTGCGTGCTTCAAGGTGTGCATAGGGTTGGATTTACTTGACCATGACTTTCTTGCCCTTCACGACATAGACACCCGGCTGCAGACCGTCGATGCGGTCGGCGACCTTGATGCCGCTGACGGTGAAGACATCGACGCGCTCACCGCTGCGGGCAATGGCGTTGATGGCTGTGGCTTCGCCTTCGCGAGACGCTCACGTAGCAGCGTGTGGCATAGAAGCCGTTGGCCACGGTGCTGGTGTTGACGAAGGTGGCTTCGGCATTGTCGCGAGCCAGCACGCCGTAGAGGTTGTCGCCCGACGTCTTCACCTGGGCACCGCCCATCGTGACGATGGCACCTGTGCGGCTGTCGGTGAAGGTGAGTTCTGTCTTCTGACGCTTGATGACGGCATCCTTCGTCAGTTTCTTGCTACCGTTCTCGCCGGTGTAGTAGAGGATGTAGGGACGTCCAGCCTCCATGCCTGCGGCTTTGCAGTCCTGGAAGTTGAGCACAAGGCCCTGGCTGCCCGTCTCCACGCCCACGAGTTGCTCCAGACGGCAGTCGGCGCCGAACGTCTCGTTCAGTTCGTCGGTCGTCACGTCGAAGGGCAGGCAGAGGGTGTTCCAACCCCGGAAGACGTAGCGGTTCACTGTCACGCTCATTTCCTTGCCGTCGTACTTGTCGAGGTTCGTGCCCGAGTAGGTGCTGATGGAAAGACGCTGCTGGGCAGAGGCACAGAGTGCCATGCAGACCATTGCTGCAATGAGATAAATCTTTTTCATAAGGCGTTAAAAATTAAAATAAATGAATGAATTAAAAATTGAATTTCAGTTGTTGACGGATGTCGCCGGACGAGGCGCCGATGTAGAGTGTGTAGGTGCCGCGGTTGGCTTGCCACGAGCGTGAGGATTCGTCGTAGAAGGCAAAATCCTCGGACGGGGTCAGCCGCAGGGTGACGTTCTGCGTTTCGCCGGGTTCGATCAAGACTTTTTGGAACGCCTTCAACTCTTTCTGCGGACGCAGCACCGTCGGACGGTCTTCACCGACGTAGAGTTGAACGACCTCCTTGCCGGCCACGCTGCCAGTGTTCTTGACCGGCACGGTGACTGTGATGTCGTCGCCCTGCTTCTGCACCGTGGCTTTGCCGTAGCGGAATGTCGTGTAACTCAGTCCGTGGCCGAAGGGAAAACGCGGCGCGATGTGTTTCGTGTCGTGCCAGCGATAGCCTACGAGCACATCCTCTTTATACATGACCGTCTTGCCGTCGCCTGGGTAGGCCTCTGCGCCGAAACTGTGGGCGGCACAGTCTTCCAGTTTCACGGGGATGGAGAAGGGCAGGCGACCGCTTGGGTTGACGCGGCCGGTGAGCACATCCACAACCGCAGGTCCGGTTTCGCTGCCCAGATACCACGCTTGAAGGACGGCACCGACGCGGTCGGCCCACGGCATGGCCACGGCGTTGCCGCTCATCAGCACGACTACGATGTTTTTGTTCACACGAGCCAGTGCCTCAATCAGTTCGGGCTGTCCGAACGGCAGGTCGTACGTCTTTCGGTCGGCATCTTCGGTGTCCTGGAATTTATTCTTGTTTAGACCGCCGACCACGATGACGTAGTCTGCCTCGCGAGCCATGCTGACAGCCTGTTCGCGGAGCGAGTCCGTCACGTGTTGGGCGACGCTGTGTTCGCGCTCGTAGTCGTTTCTGCCGGGCAGATAACCCTGGGCAAACTTCACGCGGTCGGCACCGAACTCGGCCTGCATCGCTGCCAGTACCGACGTCTCGTGCTGCACCTTCAGTTCGGATGAACCGCCGCCTTCGGTCAGTTTCCTCACTGCATTGTCGCCAACAATCAGTAAGCGATGACCTTTGAGTGGGAGTGCTTTTCGGTTCTGCAGCAGCACAATGCCTTCGTCGGCAATCTGACGGGCTACGGCCGAGTGGGCTGCGTAGTCCTGGTTGCCGTGCTTACGATTGGGATTCATGGCGGTGCGGAAGATGAGGCGGAGCACACGCCGGGCTTTTTCATCGACCACACTCTCGGGCAGTTCGCCCCGTTGCAGGGCGGCGAGGAAGTCGTTGCCCAGATAGGATTCGTCGAAGGTGAAGTCTTTCGCCGAGATGCCTTTGTCGCGCCGCTGACTCGTTCCCATCTCGATGTCGAGTCCTCCCAGCGCGGCTTCGCGCATGTTGTGCGTGGCGTCCCAATCGCTGACGACGGCGCCGTCGAAGCCCCATTCCTTCTTCAGTATTTCGTTGAGCGTGTAGGCGTTATGGCTGGCGTGTGTGCCGCGAATCTTGTTGTAGGCACCCATCAGACTCCACACCTTTCCCCGTTCGACCGCTGCGCGGAAAGCCGGGAGGTAGAGTTCGCGCAGGGCTCGTTCGCTGCACTCCACGTTGATGTGCCAACGGTGGGTTTCCTGGTTGTTCAGGGCGTAATGCTTCACACAGCACGCCACGCCCTGCGACTGCACACCTTGGATGTAGGGCACGCACATCGTAGCCGAAAGCACGGGGTCTTCGCCCATGTACTCGAAGTTGCGGCCGTTGAGCGGCGTTCGGTAGATGTTGACACCGGGGCCCAGCAGCACATTCTTTCCACGGTAGGCAGCCTCCTCGCCGATGGCACGTCCGTACCGTTCGGCCATCTGAGGGTTCCACGTGGCGGCGAGGCAGGTGAGCGAGGGGAATGCCGTACACGAGTCGGTGGTCCATCCCGCATTCCGCCATTCGTTCCAGTCCATTTCCGCACGGACACCGTGCGGACCGTCCGACATCCACAGGCCGGGGATGCCCAGACGCGGCACGCCGCCGCTGTAGAACTTGCCCCAGGCGTGGCACAGTCCCACCTTCTCCTGCAGCGTCATGCGGCTCAGCGCATCGTCGATGCGTCGTTCCAGCGGTTGCGAAGCGTCTTCGTAAACCGCTGTCTGTGCCCCAGCGAAGAGGGTGACGAGCAGGGACAAAAGGCTGATGGCGATAGTTCTTTTCATTGTCGTTCGTGTTTTACCATTCCTTGAATGGCAGTCGCAACTCAATCCACTGCGGTTCCGTGGTTTCGGGCTCGAAGCAGGGATTAGAAACACCGATGCCGAGCAGACGCACGGGGTGCTGTCTGAAAAAGTCGGCAACGGGCTGACCGTTTGCGCCGCCGTCCACCTCGAGCAGCAGTTGTTTGGCCAGCGGCAGAATCTGCGCTTTGGTCAGCAGCGGCACAGGGTGGGCATGGGGTGAGGGTGGGGCGACGGTGATGCTGCGCGTGATTTGCGTGAAGTCGCTGAACTTGACCTTCAGCGTCAGCGTCTGTCCGCGAAACGGATGGCGCTCCAGCCGTCGGAGCAGTTCATCGACCGCGTGGTTGAGTTGGATGATGACGGCAGCGCGTGTCGTCAGGTCCTCCTCATAGGTCGATTCGCAACTGATGGACTTGCGGATGCGCACCGGCTCCACAGGCCGGAGGTCGATGCCGCGGGCAAAGTCGTAATACACCTGCCCCATCTTTCCGAACCGCTGTGTCAGCCCCAGCAGCGAGTATTGCCTGAGTTGCAGGCCGTTGTAGATGCCCATGCCATGCATCACCTTCACCGTTTTCGGCCCGACACCCCAGAACCGCTCGATAGGCAGACGGGCGATGAAGTCGAGCGCCACGGACGGATGCACCGTGCAGATGCCGTCGGGCTTGCGATAGTCGGACGCAATCTTGGCCAGAAACTTGTTGTAACTGATGCCAGCCGAGGCAGTGAGTTCGAGCCGCTGCCGAATTTTCTGCTTGATTTCTCGGGCGATATCCACCGCCAGTGCCATGCCGGGCTTGTTCTCCGTCACGTCCAGAAACGCCTCGTCGAGCGAGATCGGTTCCACCAGGTCGGTGTATTCGTGGAAAATCTCGTGCATCCGTGCCGACACCTCCTTGTAGCGGGCATAGTTGCCCGGAACGACGATGAGTCCGGGGCAGCGCTGTTTGGCCACCTGCATCGACATGGCCGAATGCACGCCGTAGGGACGAGCCTCGTAACTGGCCGTCGCCACCACGCCGCGACGCGAATCGCCGCCGATGGCGATGGGTTTTCCCCGCAGTTCCGGATGGTCGTGCTGCTCCACCGAGGCGAAGAACGCATCCATGTCGATGTGTATGATTTTCCGTTCCATACGCCCATCATCGTCCCGCACCTTGTCAGCGCCGACGGGTTTCCACTGCAAATATACGAAACAAATTTCAAACTCGTGCTTTTTTCCTGAAAAAAATCTCGTTCCTTTCTTCGTGAGTTTCTCAGCCGGGGTCCTGCACCCACTTTTCCCATGTCCTTGACCGCCGGAAAATGCCTGTCACCGACAATAGAAATTTTTAAGCACTTAAAACTTTTTTCCAAGCACTTAAAACTATTTTTTTTCAGGCACTTAAAACTTTCGCCCGACCGAAGCCGATGAATTTCTGGAACCTGTATTTCCTGCCGGAGGTCATCAGCAGCGGCAAATCGTGTATCTGCATCTGCCACAAAAGAATAATGGCGGGTATGAGATGCCCGCCATTATCCTTTCGATGTAGGTAGAGAGAAGTGTCAGAGACGTACCTTGACGGTGCGGCCACAGGTGCTGACCACATAGGTCTGACCGGTGGGCAGGGCAACGCTGGCCGACGTGCTGCTGAGCATCTCGTTGCGGACAACGGCTCCCGACAGGGTGCAGATGCTGAGAGTCTGGCCGGCGACGGCGTTCTCAATCTTCAGGCTTTCGCCCACGGGGTAGATGCGCAGGTCGGGAGCCACAGAGGCTTTGACGTCGGTGGCCGTCGATTCATAAACGACAGACAGGGTGGAGTTGCCAGTCAGGTAGGGTGTGGTGAAGCATCCGTCCTCGTCCAGTTGCTCAGTCACGCCTTCGCCGTTGAACGACACGATATGCACTTTATAGCCTTCGGCAGGCAGAATTTGGTAGGTGTACTTCTGGCCCATGCGCACACGCTCGACCACGCTGCCGCTCTCGGCATTGTTGATGGTGAGCCAGACAGGAGTCTCCTCGAAGGTGACGGACAGCGTGTTGTCGCGGGTCATGCTCTCCAGCGTGAAGGTGAGACCATTGAGTTGGTCGGTCACGTCCTCTCCGTTGAGTCGGAGGCTGGCTACCTGATAGCCGAAGTCGGGCACGATGCTGAAGATGACCTCGCTGCCGTCATCGACAATCTTGCTGGTCGTCACGTTCTCCACGACCTTGCCTCCGAACATCACCTTGCCATGTTCTCCGCCCGATGCCGTCATCAGCCATTTCTGCGTTTCGGTGGGCGTACCTTCCTGGACGGCGAAGAAGTTCGACCAGTAGGCCGTCGACTGATACAGCCCGGTCGTTCCGCTGGGCACGTAGAGTGCAGCCGTGGCGTAGATGATGTTGTCGAACACATCCTGCGAGAATGCAGCGGGTTCGGCCATCTGCACGGTAATGGTATTGATGGCCTTGCAGTTGGCAAACGCTTCCGCTTTAATCTCTTTCACGTTGCGCCCCATCGTGATGTTGTTGAGGGCCGTGCAACCATTAAATGCACTTTCGCCAATCTTCGTCAGTTTGTCGGGGAGAACGAGGGTTTGTAATTTGGATGCATTGGAAAAGGCAGAACCTTCTATCTCTTCTACGTTTGCTCCGAGGTTCAGCGTTGTAAAGTTGTTGGACTCACCATTATAGTAGTTTGTAACATCACTAACTCTAGTGACTTTGTCACCA
This sequence comes from uncultured Prevotellaceae bacterium, assembly GCA_900321835.1. Lineage (GTDB taxonomy): Bacteria > Bacteroidota > Bacteroidia > Bacteroidales > Bacteroidaceae > UBA3839. Next base: position 5,281 of record ONXQ01000061.1, on the reverse strand, counting down.
AAAGTGAGGCTGGTAAGTGTCTTGGAACTAAACCTTGGGCCGTCAAGGTTTCTTCCAATGTAGCCTGTGACAATGGGTATATTTCCAAAAGTTAGATAATTGTATCCATTTATTATCAGTTTTTCATCACTGTCTTCAATGTAGAGTTCCAGAATGCCACAATCGAGAAACCCCCACTGCCCGATGGTCATGACGCTTTTTGGTATTTTCAGATAGGTGATTTGCTTACATCCATAGAAAGCACTTGACTCTATACTCGTCAATTCCGAGGGCAGGTTGATGCCTGTTAGGTGATCACACCCGTAGAAAGCATTAGTCCCAATGCTCTCCAGATGCTCCGGCAGTTGGATGCTGATGAGTTTTTCATTTTGATAGAAAGCGTACTGGCCGATGCGTGTCACAGTGAAGACGCGCGAGTTGAGCGTGACGGTGCAGGGCAACACCATGTCGCCCTCATAGCCGCTTTCGTACTTGTAGTTGGTGTACTCGCGGTAGGTCACCTCGACCTTAGCCTCCGGAATGGAGAGGATGTTGTAGTAGATGCCATCGACTTCAAAGTCGTAGGCGCTGGCACTGAGGCTCACGGTCATGCCGGCGAGCCATGCAAGGAGTCCGTAAATCTTTTTCATGTGATTTGTGGATTTAGGTGTCCGCAAGCCCCGGCAGGACGGTTGAACAATAAAAGTCAATGAAAAAAGCGTGAGGCTTGTCTTGTTCATTGAACACTGGGTATCGCCAAACACCTCGCAGATATGAACAGGGACATCAATTCACTCACGCTGACAGGTATATGACACAATACTCCAAAGAATGACAAAAACATTCTTCGTGATTGCATATACCAACAGATGAGCGTCTTCATTGTCTCTTTTCCCTCTGCTTCAATTTGGCGATTTCAGTGTTCAGGATAGAGCAAAAACGCTTTCCAGTCGTGTGGCTGAGAACGGCAGTTCCTTCCACATGACGGCTGCAAAGTTACGCAGAAGTAAAGAAAAAACCAAAAAACGGGGGATGTTTTTTGGTTTGGGACGTAAAATGTGGGTACAATGGGAAAAAGAGGTGCTTACCTTCCCGTCGTGCGTGTGGAGCGCACTTCGTGGTTGTAGGAGCGGTAGCCATCGACGGGGATATCGACGTCGGGTTCCTCCAGCGTGCCTTCGTGGGGAAGGCGCAGGCGGAGGTACTTGATGGTGAAGCCGCGGTCGAGCCACATCTGCTCGTAATAGGTGCGGATGGTGCGCAGGGCTGGTTCATCGACTTCGTACGAGGGGTTATAAAGGTCGTCCGTGGCGGCTTCGATGGGCAGGCCGTTGTGCTCGGCCATAAGGCGGGTGTAGGTGTAGAGGAAAGGTGAGTCGGTCTTGAGATGGATGAGGCCGCCGTCGGTGAGGAAATGGCGGTAGCGCTCCAGGAAATAGGTGGAGGAGAGCCGCTTCGTCGCCTTTTTCATCTGCGGGTCGGAAAAGGTGAGCCAGATTTCTGCCACTTCGTCCTTGCCGAACAGTTCGTGGATACACTCGATGTTGGTGCGCAGGAATCCGACGTTCGTCAGTCCTTCGTTCATGGCCGTCTGGGCACCGTGCCACATTCGGGCGCCCTTGATGTCAACGCCGATGAAGTTGCGGTCGGGAAACTGTCGCGCCAGTCCGACGGTGTATTCGCCGCGTCCGCAACCGAGTTCCAGTGTGATGGGGTTCGGGTTGTGGAAAAAGTCTTCGAGCCAGCGGCCTTTCAACGTAAAACCCTCTTGCTGGAACTGCCAGAAGGGGCATTCCACAACAAGAGGGTTAGCGGCCATGTCGGCGAATTTCGCAAGTTTTCCTTTTCCCATGTCTTGAGTAATCGGAGTAATCGGAGTATTCTGAATATTCAGAGAAATCGGACCTCTTATTCAATCACGACGGTGGTCCAGCCGTGCTTGTCGGGCTCGATGCCGTACTGGATGTTGCGCAGGTGGTCGAACAGGCGGCGGCTCACGGGGCCTGGCTCTGCACCGAAGTCGTAGCGCTTGCCCGTGTCGAGGTCGTCGATATAGGAGATGGGCGAGATGACGGCGGCTGTTCCGCAGGCGCCGGCCTCCTCAAACGTTTCCAGTTCGTCTTCGGGAATCTGGCGGCGTTCCACCTTCATGCCGAAGTCCTCGGCCAACTGCATCAGGCTCTTGTTGGTGATGGAGGGCAGGATGCTGGTCGATTTAGGCGTGATGTAGGTGTTGTCCTTGATGCCGAAGAAGTTGGCAGCGCCACATTCGTCCATGTATTTCTTTTCCTTCGCGTCGAGGTAGAACTCGCAGGCATATCCCTTCTCGTGTGCCATGTTGTTGGCATAGAGCGAGGCAGCGTAGTTGCCGCCGACCTTGTACTTACCCGTGCCGAGCGGAGCCGAGCGGTCGTATTCGCGGATGATGACGTAGGGGTTCGAAGCGAAGCCTCCCTTGAAGTACGGGCCGACGGGCGTGACGAAGATGAGGAAGAGATATTCCTCGGAGGGATGCACGCCGACCTGAGCGCTGGTGCCGATGAGCAGCGGACGGACGTAGAGCGTGGCACCGCTCTCGTAGGGAGGAATGAAGCGCTCGTTGAGGCGTACCACGCGCTTCACCATTTCTTCAAACAGTTCGGTCGGTACTTCGGGCATCATGATGCCGCGGCACGTGCTTTGCAGGCGTGCAGCGTTCTCGTCCATGCGGAACACGCGCACTTTGCCGTCGGGGCAGCGGTAGGCTTTCAGTCCTTCGAACGCCTCCTGGCCGTAGTGCAGGCACGTTGCAGCCATGTGCATGGGGATGGTTTCCTCGCTGCACGTTTCAATTTCTCCCCATGCGCCGTTGCGATAGTAGCAGCGCACGTTGTAGTCTGTCTTGTGGTAGCCGAAACCCAGGTTCGACCAGTCTAAAGTTTCTGTCATGACAGTGTTGTTTTTGTGTTGAAGTTGCTTTCGTCCTGCAAATTTACAAAGAAAATCTTGAAAAATGCGGCTTTTTGTCAGTAAAATTGGTAAAAAACGGAAAAATCGTTATTCGTTCACGGCTCCGCAGGCGGGGCAGATGCCTTTCTGGCGTAGCGGATGGCCACAGTTTCCGCACTGCAGTGTGCAGCGAATCCAATGCCTGTAGATGTGGATCAGCGTCAGGATGAACAGTGGCAGCAGCAGGTAGCCGACGTAGATGAGGGTGGTCCACGAAATGACGAGATAGACCACCATGCTCAGGCCGGCGAGTTGGAACAGATAGACCATGCCGCGCAGGAAGTTGAGGTAGCGATAGACTTCGATGACAACGGCGCCCGTCACAATCAGCAGGGTCCAGATGAGTGTCACGAGCACCGCCATGACGGGCGGCAGCAGCAAGGGGTTCATGGTTGGGTGGAAATAGTATTCCAGCCAGTATTCGGGTGCGAAGTTCTGCACGCTCGCGTAGAGTGTGGCGATGAGGCCGACGAGCATGAGCAGCAGGAAAGGGTAGGGCGAAGGGATGCTGTTTTTCATCCTTTTTCCTCCGACGGACAGGCCCACAATGCCGAGCAGGATGAGGAGCGTCATCCACACGCCGCGGCTGTAGGTCAGGGCGTCGAGAATTTGCGAAATCGGGTCGTCGGGCACACTCGATTGCAGCAGTTGCTGCTCTTCCACCCATCCCATCGTCTGCTGGTCGCGGGCCACCTTCACCCACACCGTGTCCCGGGTCAGCGAGTCCTGCGCCAGTTGGGTGTGTATCTGCGCCACGACAATCAGGTCGTCGTCGAACACCCAGCACGTGTCGGTCACCGTGTCGCCCAGCCGGGGAACCAGGCACAGCGAGTCGCTTTTGACCCTGAAGTTGAAGTTTTCGTTGTAGTGGTGAGTGAGCCGGAAGCGCAGGCTGTCAATCTGCTGCACCGACAGGGCCGTCACCGTGTCGGTGGGCACAGCCACCTCGTCGGCGGTGATGACGGTCACTGCCACCGTGTCGCTGTCGCACAGGCTGTTGCTCTCGGCCGTGCCGTGTGTGCAGGCGGCGAGAAGGGGCAGCAGGAGCAGCCACATCGCGAATGTCCGGACTTTCTTATCCATAGCAGCAGCGAAGTTACGACTTTTTTCTCACACAAAAAAGGGATGCATTCAGAAATTCCTGAATACATCCCGAAAAATGCGTTTCCCCGCAGGGAAACAAGAACCGAACTACTCATCACGCCGCGACCGGACGGTCAGAATTGGTATGCTTTCGCTCGGTGTTATTTTGACGGATTATCAAGAATTAGTGAATTGCAGAATGAATTTTCCAGTTTTCTGAATTCTCTAATTCTCAATCTTGATAACAGATATCACGAATTAGTGAATTGCAGAATGAATTTTCCAGTTTCCTGAATTCTCTAATTCTCAAATTCTTGATAAACACCTCCGAGTCATTCGTAGATCACCACAGTTTCTCCGGATACACGCCGTCCTTGACAAGTTGGGCGATGCGCTCCACGGTGGCTTCGCGGTCGGCAGCGTAGGTCACGCCAAACCACTTCGACGTCGTGTCGAGCACTTCGACCGTCGCGGTGCCGTCGTTGATGAGTTTGTTCACCATGAGCGGGATGAAGAACTCTGCCTTCAGGTTCTCCATGTTCTTCGGATCGCTGAGGAATTCCTTGAAGTACGCTTCCGAATACTCGAAATAGTCGGGCGTGAAGCCCCACATGTTCATCGACACGGGCACAGTCTCTTCGAGCGGAATCCACTTGCCTGCTTCGTCCTTGTAGCAGATGGGACCATCGACGCGCATGATTTCCGTACGCTCCACGACGTCCTTCAGGTGATGCTTGTCGTCATAGACGCACACGCCGCGAGCCACACTGCCGTTCTCGCTCAGCGTGTTGCAGCAGCGGAAACCGACCATCGCATACTCGTTCTTCGACCCTTCCTTCAGTCCGCTCAGGAACTTGCCAATCTGCATGAAGGCGTCGCGGCCGTAGAAGTCGTCGCAGTTGATGACGCAGAACGGTTCCTTGATCACGTCCTTGCCCATCAGCACGGCGTGGTTCGTACCCCACGGCTTCTGACGGCCTTCGGGACACTTGAAGCCCTCGGGCAGGGCATCGATGCTCTGGAAACACAGTTCGCACGGCACCGTACCTTCGTATTTCGCGAGGATCTGTGTGCGGAACTGCTCTTCAAAGTCTTTGCGAATCACCCACACGATTTTGCCAAATCCGGCCTGGATGGCGTCGTAGATGCTATAGTCCATGATGGTCTCGCCGTTTGGGCCCAGACCGTCGAGTTGTTTCAGACCGCCGTAGCGGCTTCCCATACCTGCTGC
>ONXQ01000062.1 GCA_900321835.1 uncultured Prevotellaceae bacterium | reverse complement strand
GAGGACGTTGTCGATGCCGCTGGACTTGCAGAGGATGAAGTCGAAGCCTTTCTCCTGGGCGTAGGAGTTCATGAACGACTTGATGGTGTCGGTGAGGGCCTGGAGTTCCTTCTGGTATTCTTCCTGGAGGGTGTTGCTGAGGCGCGTCTGCAGGTCTTCGATGTCCTGCTGGAGTTTTGCCAGACGGGCCTGTTCCTTGTTGAACTGCTCTTCTGTGTACTGGTTGCTTTGTGCTTTCTTCTGGAATTCCTGTACCTGGGCGGCGAAGTTGCGTCCTGCTTTCTTCTGGAATTCCTGTACCTGGGCGGCGAAGTTGCGTCCTTTCTGGGTGATGGTGGCTTCGGCGTTGGCCTGTTTCTTCTGGAAGTTTTCGTTGGCTTCCTTGAAGAGTTCGTACTGGTTGGTCAGTGTGTCGATGAGCACATAGGCGATTTTGAGTTGGCTGGCTGCCTGTGCGGGCGTTTCAGCGGTTTTTTCGGCAACGGGTGCTTCCTGCTGGTTGTTGCAGGCTGCCAGAAGTGCTGCCACTGCGAGGGTGTAAAAGATTTTCTTCATATTGAAATTGGGTTAATGGTTTTTAATGGAGTGGAAGGGTTGAATGGGTTTGAAAATTATCTTTCGCTGACGCCGCCTCGACGCTGACGTGCGGCAAAGTCCTGGCTTTGCACGCAGCCGATGCCTCGGTCGCGCATGGCTTTGCTGCCAGAGACGTGGGTGTTGGGGAAGCGTCCGTTCTTCTTCAAAAGAATGGAAATTGCCAAAAATGCCATGCAAAAAGCGAGAATTATGGCGGAGAGTAGCAAAAGTTTCAGCATAAAGTGTTAAATTTGACGGCAAATTTACGAAATTCCGTTTAACACTAAACTATAAACATTAAACATTTAACATTTATTATGGCAGAATTACTTCCAAAACATGTGTTTGACCTGTTCAAGCAGATTAACGGTGTGCCTCGTCCGTCGAAACATGAGGAGAGGATGATTGAGTGGCTGCAGCAGTTTGCGCAGCAGCATGGATTGCCTTGCCAGGTTGACAAGGCCGGCAACGTGCTCATTTCGAAGCCGGCGACGCCGGGCCGTGAGGACCGTCCGACGGTGGTGTTGCAGGGACACATGGACATGGTGTGCGAGAAGATTTCGAGCATCGACTTCGACTTCATGACACAGCCCATCGAGTCGTATGTCGATGGTGAGTGGATGAAGGCGCGGGGCACGACGCTCGGTGCCGACTGCGGCATTGGCGACGCGCTGGCGCTGGCGGTGCTCATCGACCCGACGGTCGAGCACGGGCCTCTGGAGTGCCTCTTCACGCGCGACGAAGAGACGGGCCTGACCGGTGCGTTCGAGATTGAACCGGGCTTCATGCACGGCCAGTATCTCATCAACCTCGACTCGGAGGACGAGGGCGAAATCTTTGTCGGATGTGCCGGAGGTGCCGGAACGACGGTCACGTTCCACTACCGCCGCGAGGCCATTCCGGCGGGCTACATCACGCTGCGCATCGGGGTTGACAAACTGACGGGCGGCCATTCGGGCGACGACATCAACAAGCGCCGTGCCAATGCCAACAAGGTGCTCGCGCGATTCCTATATAGGATGTGGGAAAAGTACGACGCACGTCTGGTCAGCCTCAAGGGCGGCAACCTGCACAACGCCATTCCGCGCGATGCCGAGGCCATCGTGGCTGTGCCTGCGAAGGACAAGGAGCAGGTGCGCGTTGATTTCAATGTGTTTGCCGCCGAGGTGCAGGATGAATTCCATGTCGAGGAACCGACGATGGAGTTCACGATGGAGTCGGTGGCCGACGCTGCCGAGGCCATTGACCAGCCGACGGCCAGCCGTCTCATTCTTGCGCTCGAGGCCCTGCACAACGGTATTCTGGAGATGAACCAGGAGATTCCGACGCTGGTCGAAACCAGCAGCAACCTGGCCAGCGTGCGCACGCTCGACGACACGATTGTCATTGTGACCAGCCAGCGCAGCAGTGCCATCAGTGCCCGCGACAACATGTGCCACACCATTGCGGCCACGTTCCGTCTGGCCGGTGCCGAGGTAGAAATCGGCGACGGCTACCCTGGCTGGAAGCCCAACATGCACTCTAAGTTGCTGCAAATCACGGTCGATGCCTATAAGCGCCTCTTCGGCAAGGAACCCGTCGTGCGTGCCATCCATGCCGGCCTCGAGTGTGGCCTGTTCAGCGAGAAGTATCCGGGCCTCGACATGGTCAGTTTCGGACCGACGCTGCGTGGGGTCCACTCGCCCGACGAGCGTCTCGAAATCAAGACCGTGGACATGGTTTGGCGTCATCTCGTCGAGGTGCTTCGCTGCCTCTGACACAGCGAGTTATGAAGTCTGGTGCAGGGAACGATTGCTTTCCCTGCACCGGATTTTTTTTTGCCAATTACTTTTTACACGTCAATCTTCTTGAACAACTCAAGTTTCCCTTGCTTTGTACCGCAGATTTCACGGATTTCATGGATGTTTCTTTATCAAGAATTCGAGAATTAAAGAATTGTTTCACAAGTACATAACAACACGTGAGTTCGGCATAAGGACTTTAGGAGTCAATCAAGTCCCGAAGGGACGTCATAGCATAGGTAGGGGTGAAGCGTAGCGGAACCCCTGCTAACGATGGGAGAAAAAAGAAGTCCCGAAGGGACGACAGGTAAATCTTTTTATCTGCCACCCCTTCTCGGTGCTGGTCGTGGCTTGCAGGGGTTTCGCTGCGCTCCACCTCTGCCTAAACTCTTTCGTCCCTTCGGGTCTTCATGTGTCCCCATCGTGGTTTTGCTTACACCGAACTCACGTTGTATTTACTCCTTTTTTTTGAAAATTTGATATATAATGTATATTATAAGAATTACGGCATAGATTATGATGCTCCATAATAAAGCCTTTGGTATCATTGATGATTTTCCGGATAAGTCCAAAACAAATACTTTTGTAATTATTTCTAAACCACAGAGAAATAGTATTCCACCGAAACATCCAGAATCTTTTTTTGCCATCTTTTTATGCTTTTATAAAATATTCTATGGGGTAAGATTGGAACGGAACTTATCTTCAGCAAAGAGATTAGCACCCGTTCCAATCTATTCTATTGATAGTGATATTACTATTATTCTATTCTTGAATATCCACTTTTCCATTTACAATGAGCCATCTTTGCTGGAACGAACGGCGAGCCGCCCAAGCGACATCATTCATGAATGCAAGGTTCATTGCTGCGGCAACGCCAGCCCCAATGAAAGGAACTGCTTGTGCAGCCTTTCGTTTTGTAATGTTAATACCTAATTGTTTGGCAAGTGTCCTTATGGCCATGATTGCAGCATCAACACCAAACTTATTTTCTAAAGCCCTTTCACTAATGCGTTTCCATGTTGTCTTTGCTATTGTAACACTCATCATTTGCAATGTTGCAACAGCAACGGATTTTTCCTTTACACTATTTGAACCTGCAGCCGACATAATACCATATATAAATTGTTTATCTGCATTAGTTTTACATTCAAAGCCATAGCAAAGGCCAATTTTATGAATTGTTCTAAGGCTGAGGGTTATCAATGCTGGAATATCAATGACCATTCCTGGTAGTCCGAAAAAACCAGCGCCACCGCCCTCGGCCGTTACTATTACGTCTGCCCAGTTATGAACACTGTTGGCCATTTTGTCTGAAAGTTCCAAGTCCTTGTGTTGCAAGTTCTCAATTATTTGCACACCACCGTCACGCAACAAGTCTTTCTTGTCAGTCATACTTTCCGCCAACCAATTTGATGCAGTCAATGCTCCTTCAATTGCTTTTTGAGGAATAACTGCCCCAACAACCCAAGATACGGGCTTTAGTGCAACATTAATTGCTTGCGCCGCAATGTTGGGAGATTGTTTTTCCCATTTTACAATTTCTTGATACTGCCCTTCTTCGTAGGCATTCATCAGTTCTTTAAAAACCCTTTTTTTCATCGTTCTAAATAATTAAGTTAATAAATAAGTTAAATTGATTTATATTTTTTCTACATTCAAATAAACTGTACTCAAGGCATTGGCTCGTTTCATGTCAATGCCATAGATGCGCATGAAGGCATCGGCAATGAGTTGACCGCCGTTGGTGGTGACGGGATTGCTGAAGGTTGGGGTGACGACCTCGACCGACATGCCTGGCTCGAGCAGGATGGCATTGCAGTTTTTGCGCTGCTTCACTGTGATTCTGAATCTTGGCATGGTGTTTTTAGTTATAGGTGAATATGAAGACGATAATACATAAAAGGCGCAGACGTTGTCTCATCTGCGCCCTGAGGTCCTGGAAATTACCTGTACATATACAGAAAGAGTCAAACGTCCACGCCCAAGCGTTGACGTTCGCTGTCTTGTCTGATATGTACATGTCCATATGAAATTTTCCAGGTTTCAGGGACACAAAGACAAGTAGCAAACGCTACATATTTTATATGCGTATGTCTGGCCGAAGCCGTTGCAAAGATACAAACAATTCTATTCACAACAAAAAAGACGTATGTTTTTTTTGCTTTTTTTCTTATCGTCACCCCTCCGTCGCTTTGCTTCACCTCTTGTATTCGGCGCGGAGTTCTTATCCAATGCCGCCGTTTGTCTTCTTTTTTTCACGCCCAATCTCTTTCCTGTCGTCTTGTTTTCTACGTTTTATCAAAAAAATGGTATGCAGACGAAAAAAATGTCCGCAGTCTATTTTAACGTGAGTTCGGCGTAAGCAAAGCATAAATATCAGTAAACCCCAAGAAGTTTTCGCCTCAAAGACGAAAGTTAATTTCTCTATTTCTCAAATTCTTGATAAAGAAAAATCCATGACATCCGTGAAATCTGCGGTTCTTTAGTTCCTGCGAAAGTTGAATTAAATATGATTTATCCCGAATAGGTCAATACATTGTTAATAATACTGAAAGAAATTACGATTAAATTGGACAAATATTTTTCCGTAAAGCGAAAAATTTATCATAATTTATCCAAATTTCTTTCAGTTAAAACTCCAATGACCGTTTGGGGCTTATGCACCGCAGTGCGTCTGAAAATGCACCGCAGACGAAATGAAAATGGACCGCAGACGAAAAAAATTTCGTCCGCAGTCCATTTTTCGTTCCACTGCGGTGGTACAGAATTTCCACTGCGCTGAAACGCTTGTACCACTGCGCCGGTACAACTGTACCAAAGCGGTGGCAGATTTTTGGTACAAAAACCGCGGTTCTGCTATTTCAGCAGGTCGTTGACCATGTTGGTGCGGCTGCACGACATGTCTTTCGTGTCGGCATGTCCGCGCAGCGTGACCCTCTGCGTGCCCCATGCGTGGAACACGAGGTGGCCGACGTCCAGTGTGGCGTCGGTCGTGCCGTTGCCGTCGGCGATGAGGGCTGCCTCGTCGGCGCGGATGAGGCGAAACAAGGCGGTCGCCGTGCCTTCGGCGCTGTATTTCAGGCGCTGGCACAGGAGGGTGTCGGCGTCGATGCAGCCCTCGACCATGTTGCCTATTTCGAGGCTTTCGGTTCGCAGGCAGCCCGCCAGACGGATGGTGGCGCTGTTGTAGTTGGAGAGTAGGGTGAGGGTAGGGGAACTGACGTGCAGCCGGGCGGTGAGTGAGGGTGCGATGGGGTGCAGTTCGTTGACCGTCAGGCCGGCGTCATCGACCGTGATGTCAAGGTCGTTGAGCAGCATTTTGTTGCCTTCGAAGCCGATGCGGCAAGGGCCTTCGCTCCAGAGGATATCGACGTTGCTGAGGTTGTTGATCTGGGTGAAGTCGCGCTCGACGGCCACGGGAGTCATCGGCAGCGAGTCGGGCTTTTTCGCTGCCGGAGTGCCGGCGTCGCTGCTGCGGGGCGGTATGCCCTGGGTGCAGGCGGCGAATAGGAGCGGCAGGAGCGCAAAAAGGAGGAAGAGGGAGCGATTTTTCATTGTTTTGATGTTATTTGCTGCAAAGTTAGTGAAACTCTCGCGATTTTTTTTTATCTTTGCCATTATTTTAATATTAAATAAGTATTATGGCAGTACAAAACGACTACATGACCGTGGCCTACAGGCTCTATGTCCGCGACGAAGGCGAAGACGAAGAAGTGCTGGTCGAGATGTCCACGAAGGACAAGCCTTTCCGCTTCATCACCCATCTGGGGTGCGTGCTCCCCGCTTTTGAGGAGGCGATGGAGCCGCTGAAGACAGGCGACGAGTTTAACATAGTGATTCCTCACGAGAAAGCATACGGCGAAGTCGATGACAGCCGCATCTTCGACGTGCCGAAAGATGTGTTCTCGGTCGATGGAAAATTCGACGAAGAGAACATCTACGAAGGCAACATCATCCCCATGCAGGACGAACTGGGACAGCCCTTCAGCGCCACCGTCATCGAGGTAAAGCCCGACGCTGTGACCATCGACCTCAACCATCCGCGTGCCGGACAAGACCTCCACTTCCGCGGCATCGTCGTTGAGAAACGTCCGGCCACAGCCGACGAAATCACGGGCATGGTGAACATGATGGCCAACGACACCTGCGGCTGCGAATGCGAAGAGTGCGGCGGACACGGCAAACATCACCACCACGGCGAATGCGGCTGTGGACATTGTCACTGATGAGAAATACGTTTGGAAACCTCTTCCAGTTGACCACCTTCGGCGAAAGCCACGGCACAGCCATCGGTGGCGTGATTGACGGAATGCCCGCAGGCATCGACGTCGATATGGAATTTGTGCAGAGCGAACTCGACCGACGTCGGCCAGGGCAGAGCCCGTTGACCACCGCCCGTCGGGAGCAAGACCGCGTGGAAGTGCTCTCGGGCGTGTTTGAAGGAAAAACCACAGGCACCCCCATCGGTTTCGTAGTCCGCAATGCCGACCAGCACAGCCACGACTACGAAGACCTGCGCCGTCTGTTCCGCCCCTCACACGCCGACTTCACCTATCAGCAGAAGTACGGCCTGCGCGACCATCGTGGCGGAGGTCGCTCGTCGGCACGTGAGACAGTGGCCCGCGTCGTAGGCGGCGCCTTTGCCAAACTCGCACTGCGCCAACTCGGCATCCGCATCACCGCCTTCACCTCCCGTGTGGGCACCATCGCCCTTGCCGACGACTATCAGGTGACCGACTTCAGCACCATCGAAACCAATCCCGTGCGCTGTCCCGACCCCGACACAGCCAAGCAGATGGAACAACTCATCATCGACGTCAAGCAGGCAGGCGACACCGTCGGCGGCGTCGTTACGTGCATCGTCGAAGGCTGCCCCACAGGGCTTGGCGAACCCGTGTTCAGCAAACTGCACAGCGCACTGGGCGCCGCCATGCTCAGCATCAATGCCGCAAAAGCCTTTGAGGTGGGCGACGGATTCAGCGGATGCACACAGCGCGGATCGGAACAGAACGACATTTTCTGCCGCGAGGAAGGCCGCGTCGCCACCCTCACCAACCACAGCGGAGGCATACAGGGCGGCATCTCCAACGGACAACCCATCTGCTTCCGCGTCGGCTTCAAACCCGTTGCCACCCTGCTCCGCGAACAATCCACCGTCGATGTGGACGGACAACCCGCCACCTTGACCATGCGCGGACGCCATGACCCCTGCGTCTTGCCCCGCGCCGTACCCGTCGTCGAGGCCATGACCGCCATGACCCTCCTCGACTTCTACCTTTTGAACAAAACTGTAACCTTATAAATTTTATCATGAACAAAGTAATGCTTATCGGAAATGTGGGCGCAGATCCCGTCGTCCGCTACCTCGACGGCGGCGTGTGTGTGGCACAGGTCCGACTCGCCACCACCGAGCGCGGCTATACACTCCAGAACGGCACCCAAGTGCCCGAACGTACCGAATGGCACGACGTAGTCTTCTGGCGCCGCACAGCCGAAACGGTTGAAAAATATGTCCACAAGGGCGACAAACTCTACGTAGAAGGCAAAATCCAGAGCCGCACCTACATCGACAAGCAGGGTGTGCAGCGCCGCGTCGTCGAGATCATGGCAGAGAACATGGAAATGCTCTCTCCGCGCAGTTCGGCTACGTCGGCCCCAGGAACACAGCCCACTCCGCAGCAACAGCCGGTGCAGCCGGCAACTCCCGCTGCTGTGGCGCCGAAGGAAAACAACGACGAACCGCCTTTCTGAACGCTTCACATCGACAACCACTCCGATGCTCTACTTCGACAAACAAGAGGAAGGCTGGCGCATTGCCATCTGGCATGTGACCGAAACGATAGAGGAACTCCTTGCGCTGCTGCCTGATGAGGAAGCCGTGAGAAAAGAGGCCGAATCCCGTTTCCGTTCACCCTCCAGAATCCTGGAGTGGACGGCGGTGCGCGTGTTGCTCTACGACATGCTCGACCGTCAGGTGCCGATTCTCTACCACGAAAACGGTGCGCCCTATCTGCCCGAGTACGAACATCTGGACATCAGTATTTCCCACACTCGCGGCTTCGTGGCTGTGGCTTTGGCCGAGAAAGGCGAAATCGGCATCGACGTGGAGCAGAAGAGTGCGAAAGTCGAGCGAGTGCGCCATCGCTTCGTCCGTGAAGACGAAGTGGCTGAAACGCAGGACCAGTTGCTGCTGCATTGGTCGGCCAAAGAAACCGCCTTCAAGATTCTCAACCGCAGCAAGGTGGACTTTCTGAAACACCTCCGTGTCCTGCCTTTCGACATGGCCGACGAAGGTAGTTTTGTGCTGCAGGAGTACAAGACGAACGACGAAGAGCAACTCACCGTCCACTACAAGGTCTTCCCCGACTTTGTGCTGACCTATTCCATTCAAAGTTAACGCTATCATGAATCCAAATCCCATACTGATTGCAGGTCCCTGTGTCATCGAGTCGATGGATGTGCTCGACACCGTGGCGCAGGAACTGGTGCGGCTGAACCGGAAGTTCGGTACCGACATCATTTTCAAGGCGTCGTTCGACAAGGCCAACCGCACTTCCATCCATTCTTATCGCGGTCCCGGGCTTGAGAAAGGACTGCAAATGCTGTCGGACATCAAGTCGCGCTACGGCCTCCGTCTGCTGACCGACATTCACGAGAGTTGGCAGGCACAACCCGTCGGTGAGGTGGTCGATGTGCTGCAAATCCCAGCGTTTTTGTGCCGCCAGACCGACCTGCTTGTGGCGGCGGCCCAGACGGGCAAGACCGTCAATGTGAAGAAGGCGCAGTTTCTCTCCGGCCAGGACATGCAGTTTCCGGTGCAGAAGGTGCGCGAGAGCGGCAATGAGCAGGTGTGGCTGACGGAGCGCGGCAACATCTACGGTTACAACAACCTTGTGGTTGACTTCCGCAACATCAGCGACATGCACCAGTGGACCGACACGGTCATCATGGACTGCACCCACTCGGTGCAGCGTCCCGGCGCAGCCGGTGGCAAGACGGGCGGCAACCGCGAGTTCATCCCCTCGATGGCGCTGGCTGCAAAGGCTTTCGGGGCCGACGGCTACTTCTTCGAGGTGCATCCCGACCCCGACCATGCGCTCAGCGACGGGCCAAACATGCTGGTTCTCACCGATTTGGAACGCGTCGTAGCCTCCCTCATAGAATCGTAAAGTCTTGAGCCGTCCCTTCTGAACAGGAAACAGGCGGCTCCTCAAAATAAAACCAATCATGACAGACATTCATACCATCGCAGAGAATTGTTTCCGTGACGAGGCACAGTCGCTGCTCGACATGATACCCCTGATTGACGAAAACTTCGACCGTGCCGTCCAACTGCTGTTTCAGTGCAAGGGCCATGTCGTGGTGACGGGTGTGGGAAAGAGCGGCCACGTGGGTGCCAAGATTGCAGCCACGCTCAGCAGCACCGGCACACCGTCGGTCTATATCAGCGCTCTCGATGCCATGCACGGCGACATGGGCATGATTGTGCCCAACGACCTTGTGCTGATGATTTCCAATTCGGGCAACACCGACGAACTGCTGCGCATCGTCGCAGCCCTCGAGCAACGCCACATCCCCATCGTCTCGATGACGGGCCATTCCGATTCGCTGCTGGCCCGGCACAGCGACGTACACGTGCTGGTCCACGTGGACAAAGAGGCGTGTCCGCTGAACCTGGCGCCCACTTCCTCGACCACGGCCCAGATGGCGATGGGCGACGCACTGGCCATCGCGCTCATGGAACTGCGCCACTTCAAGGCTGCCGACTTCGCCTCGTTCCATCCCGGCGGAAGCATCGGCCGCAAACTGGTCACGCGCGTCAAGGATGTGATGTACACCGAGAACTTTCCCATCATTCCGCGCGACATGTTGCTGGTCGATGCGCTCGTCAACATCAGCAGCGGTAAACTCGGTCTCGGCATCGTGCTCGACGACGACCAACGTGTCTTTGGCATCATCACCGACGGCGACATCCGTCGTGCCGTTGAGAACCGCAAGCAGAACTTCCTCTCGGTCAAGGTGTCGGACGTGATGACCCTCCATCCGAAGACCATCAACCCCGAGGCCAAACTTGCCCAGATTCAACTCATGTTCCGTCGCCACAAGATTCACTCTCTCCTTGTCGTGGACGACGACCAGCACCTCATCGGCATTGTTGACTACTTCGCCATCATGAACTGACGACTGTCGGCCGGCACAGCCTCTTAAAGAACCACGGATTCCGCGGATTTTATGGATTTATTTTGGGTGTATGGTTGATTTTTAGGGGACTACGATGCTACGCATCGATTCCAGCAATGTTGTATCATCGCGACGTCTGTCGCTGTAATCCTTCAAAAATCCCAACCCTTTGTATCTCAGATTGAAAGATAATCCTCAAAATCCCCGTAATCTGTGGTTTATTAATTCTTGTTCCATCTGCTTTTTCCGCACCTGAATTTCGTCCGCAGACGAAATAAAAATGGACTGTGGACGAAAAAAATTTCGTCTGCGGACGAAATTCAGTTCCACTGCGCTGGTACAACTGTACCACCG
>ONXQ01000067.1 GCA_900321835.1 uncultured Prevotellaceae bacterium | reverse complement strand
GAGCGCGGCGTCATCAACGAAGAGTGGCGTATGCGCCGCTCGGCCATGCAGCGTATGTACGAGGCTGCACTGCCCGACATCTACCCCGGTTCAAAATATGCCAACCGTATGCCCATCGGCACGATGGACGTGGTGATGAACTTCCCGCACGACGTTCTGCGCGCGTATTACAAGAAGTGGTACCGTCCCGATCTTCAGGGCATTGTCATCGTCGGCGACTTTGACGTGGACCAGATGGAACAGAAGGTGAAGACGGTGTTTGCCGACATCAAGGCTCCTGCCGCCGACACTGCCGTGCGCGAATACTACGAAGTGCCTGACAATGCCGAACCGCTCGTGTCGATTCAGCAGGACAAGGAGCAGACGCGCTCGATGGTCATGCTCATGCTCAAGCACGACGCGCTTCCCCGCGAGGCTCGCGGCAGCATGGTGAAGGTGTTGAGTGACTATGCGAACACGGCTGTTTCGACCATGTTCAGCGAACGCATCAACGAGATGCTGCAGAAGCCTAATCCGCCGTTCCTCTTCGCACAGATGGCCGACGACGAGTTCTTCGTTGCCAAGACGAAGGACGCCTTGACGGGTGTGGCTGCGTTCGACGACAACAAGCAGGACGAG
The DNA here is from genome assembly GCA_900321835.1 of uncultured Prevotellaceae bacterium. Lineage (GTDB taxonomy): Bacteria > Bacteroidota > Bacteroidia > Bacteroidales > Bacteroidaceae > UBA3839. The sequence goes on along the minus strand of ONXQ01000067.1, from coordinate 8,887 downwards.
GCGCTGGCTGCGCTGTACCGCGAGATGCTGCGTGCTGCACGCTACGGCTTCACCGTGAGTGAATACGAGCGTTTCAAGCAGGAGTATCTGTCGCAACTCGAGGACAAGTATTCGAAGAAGGACAAGGTCTATACCAACAACTATGTGAACGAGTGCGTGCGCCACTTCCTCGACGGCGACGTCATGACGGGCATTGAGAATGAATATCAGATGATGAAGATGCTCGTGCCGCAGTTGCCTCTGGAACTCATCAACAAGACGCTCAAGGATGCTTGTGCCGAGAACGACTCCAACCTCGTGCTCGTGATGTTTGCTCCGCAGAAGGAGGGCATCGTGCTGCCGCAGAAGCAGGAACTCATCGACGTGCTGCACCGCGTTCAGCAGGAGCAGATTGAGCCGTACAAGGAAGAGGTGAACTCCGACCCGCTCATCTCCGAAACCCTCAAGGGCTCGAAAGTCAAGAAGGTGGAGGATGGTGTCTATGACACGAAGGTCCTGACGCTGAAGAACGGCGTGAAGATTCATGTGAAGAAGACCGACTTCACGCCCAACAGCATCTCGATGCGTGCCACCTCGTGGGGCGGCAACTCGCTCTACGACGATGCTGAATACCTGCAGACGAGCAATGCCGACATGGTTCCGCAGGGTGGCTGGGGCAATTTCTCGGCTACAGACATCCAGAAGAAACTCGCCGGCATCCAGGCCAGTGTCAGCCCTGAAATCGGCACCATGTCCGAGGGCTTGACGGGTTCGTGCGTCACGAAGGACTTCGAGACCATGCTCCAACTCACCTACCTCGCCTTCACGTCTCCGCGCCGCGACGACGACGTCTTCACATCGACCATCCAGCGTCAGAAGGCTGCGCTCGCCAATGTCGAACTCGCTCCGACGACGGCCCTGCAAGACTCTGTCTCGTTTGCCATCTACGGCGACAACGTCCGTGCAAAGCGTGTGAAGGCTGCCGACCTCGACAAGATTGACTACACACGTCTGCTCCAGATCTACCGCGAGCGTTTTGCCGACGGCGACGACTTCGAGTTCTTCTTTGTCGGCGACATCGACCTCGACGCTGCCCTGCCGCTGTTCGAGAAGTACCTCGGTTCGCTGCCCGTGAAGAAGGGGGCCGAGAAGTACAAGGTGGTTGACCTGAAGATGCGCAAAGGCGTTTACACCAACATCTTCACGAAGCAGCAGGAGACGCCCAATGCCATCACCCTGTTCATCTATCACGCGCCTGTTGAATACACGCTGCGCAACCAACTCACCGTGTCGATGCTCGACCAACTCATGGACATGCTCTACACCGAGAGCGTCCGCGAGGACGAAGGCGGTGCCTACGGCGTTCCGACACAGGCCGGCCTGCAGGACTATCCCGAGGAGGAGGCACAGTTCATCGTCCAACTGCCCACCGCCCCCGAGAAGCGTGAGCGCATGACCGCCATCGTCTATCAAGGCATCGACGAAATCTGCGACAAGGGCCCGTCGGCCGAGAACCTGCAGAAGGTGAAGGAATACATGCACCGCAGCCACGACGAGAACCTGAAAAAGAACAACTACTGGATGTCGCGCATGATTGACCACGCACGCTACGGCCGCGAATACGTCGCCGACTACGACCGCCTCGTCGATGAGATTACGGCTGCCGACATACAGCAGATGGCCAAGACCATCCTCCGCTCGGGCAACCGCATCGAGGTGGGCATGACCAGTCCGGTCGAATAAGCCGCCGTTTTTCACAAAAAAACATAAAAAAAAGCAGATTTTCACCTTATTATATAGGTGGGAATCTGCTTTTTTAATATCTTTGCAGCCGATTTCCCTCTTTTCACGGTCAGGGGCAAAGGCGCAGTGCAGCGGAATTTCGTCCGCAGTCGAAAAAAATTTCGTCCGCAGACGAAATTTATTTCAACCACAGTGCAAATTCAGCCCAACCACGTCTCCCCGCACAGCGCTGACTATCAGAACCGTAGGAAAGAGACCAAAAAGAGCAAACAACACACAACCAATATGGAGGAAAAAACAAAGAAAACGAAGGCCGGCAAGGCTGCGGCCAAAAACCTCGTCATCGTCGAGTCGCCCGCCAAGGCAAAGACACTCGAGCGGTTCCTCGGCGAGGACTACAAAGTGCTGTCCAGTTACGGACACATCCGCGACCTGAAGAAACACGACTTCAGCGTCGATCTCAAGAACTTCAAGCCCGAGTACGAAATACCCGCCGAGAAGGCCGAACTCGTCCGCTCCCTGCGCACAGCCGCCAAGAAGGCCGACACCGTCTGGCTCGCAAGCGATGAAGACCGCGAAGGAGAAGCCATCTCGTGGCACCTGGCCCAGGTGCTCGGCCTGCCCGTCGAGGACACCCGGCGCATCGTCTTCCACGAAATCACGGAGACCGCCATCCTCAACGCCATCAAGCAGCCACGCCACATCGACCTCAACCTCGTCAACGCCCAGCAGGCCCGCCGCGTGCTCGACCGCATCGTCGGCTTCACCCTCTCGCCCGTGCTGTGGCGCAAGTTGAAGCCCAACCTCTCGGCCGGACGCGTACAGTCGGTGGCCGTGCGCCTCATCGTCGAGCGCGAACGCGAAATCGAAGCCTTCAAGAGCGAGTCGAGTTACCGTGTGACAGCCGTCTTCACCACCGACCAAGCCGAACTCAAGGCCGAACTCAACCAGCGATTCGCCACCGAGGAAGAGGCCCGCCAATTCCTCGAAAGTTGCAAAGACCTGCAGTTCAGCATCAGCGACATCACCAAGAAACCCATGCGCCGCACCCCTGCACCCCCCTTCACCACCTCGACCCTCCAGCAGGAAGCCGCCCGCAAACTCGGATTCACCGTCTCGCAAACCATGTCGGTGGCACAGCGCCTCTACGAAGCCGGTATCATCACCTACATGCGAACCGACAGCGTCAACCTCTCGACCCTCTGCCTCAACAGTTCACACAAGGAAATCGTCGAAAACCTGGGCGACCGCTACGCCAAGCGCCGCCAGTACCAAACCAGTTCGAAAGGCGCACAAGAAGCCCACGAAGCCATCCGCCCCACCTACATGAACCGGCGCGAGATTGAAGGCACATCGCCCGAACGCCGGCTCTACGACCTCATCTGGAAACGCACCATCGCATCGCAGATGGCCGACGCCGAACTCGAAAAAACCACCATCACCATCCAGGCCGGCAAGGCCACCTTCGCAGCCACCGCCGAAGTCGTCACCTTCGACGGATTCCTCCACGTCTATCGCGAATCGGCCAGCGACGACGCAGAAACCGAAACAGCCGACACAGGCACCATCGACGCCACACTCACCGTCGGCCAGCAACTCGGCTACAAGGAAATCCTCGCCACCCAACGATTCTCACAAGGACCCCTCCGCTACACCGAAGCCTCCCTTGTCCACAAACTCGAGGAACTCGGCATCGGACGCCCCTCGACCTACGCCACCATCATCTCGACCGTCCAGCAACGCGGCTACGTGGAGCGCGGCGACAAGAAAGGCCACAAGCAAGGCTACATCCAACTGACCCTCAAACCGCAGAAAGACGTGAAACGCGCGGAAAAGTCAGAAATCGTAGGCAACGAAAAAGGCAAACTCCTGCCCACCGACATCGGCACCGTCGTCAACGACTTCCTCGTGCGCTATTTCCCCGCCATCGTTGACTACAACTTCACCGCCAACACCGAAAAAGAATTCGACGAAATCGCTCAAGGCAAGGAAAACTGGCAGCAGATGATGGGCGAATTCTACCAAGAACTGGCCCCCCAGTGCGAGAAGGTGCTCAACGAACGCGCATCGGGACACGTCGGCGAACGCATCCTCGGCACCGACCCGCAAGGACGCACCGTCACCGTCAAGATAGGCCGTTTCGGCCCCGTCGTACAGGTAGGCACCGTCGATGACGCCGAAAAGCCCCGCTTCGCCCAACTCGGCAAAGGACAGAGCATCCAGAGCATCACGCTCGAAGAAGCCCTCGAACTCTTCCGCCTGCCCCGCACCCTCGGCCAGTATGAACAAAGCGACGTCGTCATCGGCGCAGGCCGGTTCGGACCCTACGTGCTCCACCAGAAAAAGTACGCCTCACTGCCCAAAGGCACCGACCCCCTGCAAATCACCCTCGACGAAGCCATCGCCCTCATCGAAGAACAACGCAAAGCCGATGCCCAGCGCCACCTGAAACAATTCGACGAAGAACCCGAACTCGAAATCATCAACGGCCGCTTCGGACCCTACCTCACCTACAAAGGCCAGAACTACCGTCTGCCCAAGACCGTCAAGGACGCAACCGCGCTCACCGCAGCCGAGTGCCTCGACATCATCAAGGCACAGGCCGACAAGCCCAAAGGCCGCACCCGCGCCCGCAAGTCATAGGTTTGTTTCTATTGATTTTTTCTAATCTTTCATTTCCCTTGACCCGCATCATCCTCATCGGCTACATGGGCGCCGGAAAGACCACCATCGGCCGGCACCTGGCAGAAGCGCTCCATCTCGACTTCTTCGACCTGGACTGGTACGTCGAGAACCGCTTCCAGAAGAAGATTCCCGACATCTTCGCCGAACGCGGCGAGGCAGGTTTCCGCGAAGTGGAGCGCCGTATGCTGCACGAGGTGGCGGAGTTTGAGAACATCGTGCTCAGTTGCGGCGGCGGCACACCCTGCTTCTTCGACAACATCGACTACATGAACAGCGTGGCCGACGTCGTCTATCTGCGTGCCACACCGGCCGTCCTGCAGGCCCACCTGGCGATGGGCAAAAGCGTCCGTCCCCTGATTCAGGGAAAATCGCCCGACGAACTGCACGACTTCATTGTGCAGTCGCTCCAGCAGCGCAGCCCATTCTACGAAAAAGCCCGCCACACCATCGACATCGACGTGATACACACCAAGGAGCAAATCGCTGCCTACGTCCGGCAGATTGCCTCCCTCACCCAATCCACCCATTAATACCCTACCCAGACACAATGAGAAAATGGCGCATTGAAGACTCCAGCGAACTTTACAGCATCGAAGGCTGGGGCGTGAACTTCTTCCACATCAACGACCGCGGCAATGTCGTGGCTACACCGTTGAAGAATGGTGTGGAGGTTGACCTCAAGGAAATCATGGACGAACTCTCGCTGCGCGACGTTGCAGCCCCCGTCCTCGTCCGTTTCCCCGACATCATCGACAGTCGCATCGAGAAGACGGCCACCTGTTTCCATAACGCCGCACAGGAGTACGGCTACACCGCCGAACCCTTCATCATCTATCCAATCAAGGTCAACCAAATCAGCCCAGTGGTCGAGGAGGTCATCTCCCACGGAAAGAAGCACAACCTGGGCCTCGAGGCCGGTTCGAAGCCTGAACTCCACGCCGTGCTCGCCATGAACATGGAGAGCGACTCGCTCATCATCTGCAACGGCTACAAAGACCAGTCGTACATCGAACTCGCCCTGCTCGCCCAGAAGATGGGCAAGCGCGTGTTTGTCGTTGTGGAGAAACTGAACGAACTCGAAACCATCATGCAGGTGTCGAAGCACCTCAACGTGCGCCCCAACATAGGCATCCGCATCAAACTCGCCGCCTCGGGCAGCGGCAAGTGGGAGGAGAGCGGCGGCGACGCTTCGAAGTTCGGACTCACTTGCGGCGAACTGCTCATGGCGCTGGACCTGCTTGAGAAGAACGACATGAAAGACTGTCTGCGCCTCATCCATTTCCACATCGGCAGCCAGATTACGAAGATTCGCCGCATCCAGAACGCCCTGCGCGAGGCCAGCCAGTTCTACGTCCAACTGCGCAAGATGGGCTTTGGCGTCGAATTCGTGGACTGCGGCGGCGGCCTGGGCGTCGATTACGACGGTTCGCGCTCGGCCAACAGCGAGAGCAGTGTCAACTACTCGATTCAGGAGTACGTCAACAACTGCGTCTATACCTTTGTCGAGGCGGCCAAGAACAACGACGTGCCGCAGCCCAACCTCATCACCGAGGGCGGACGTTCGCTGGCAGCCCACCATGCCGTGCTCATCATGGAGGTGCTCGGAACGGTGGAGTTGCCCGTCATGCCCGAGGAGTTCGAGGTGAAGGACACCGACCATCCGCTGGCCAAAGACCTGTACGAAATCTGGGACAACCTCTCCTCGCGCTCCATGCTCGAGGACTGGCACGACGCCCAGCAGATTCGTGAAGAAGCGCTCGGCCTCTTCGACCACGGACAACTCGACCTGCGCACCCGTGCCGAAGTGGAGCGAATGTTCTGGGCCGTGGCCCACGAAATCAACACGCAGGTCCACTCGATGAAACATGCACCCGAGGAACTTCGCACGCTCGACAAACTTCTGGCCGACAAATACTTCTGCAACTTCAGCATTTTCCACTCCCTGCCCGACGCATGGGCCATTGACCAACTTTTCCCCATCATGCCCATCCACCGGCTCGACGAGCGTCCCACACGGCTCGGAACGCTCCAGGACATCACCTGCGACTCCGACGGAAAAATCACCGACTTCGTCACCCACCAGACAGTTTCCCACATCCTCCCCCTCCACCCCAAAGACCCGCACGAACCCTACTACATCGGCGTCTTCCTCGTGGGGGCTTACCAGGAAATCCTGGGCGATATGCACAACCTCTTCGGCGACGTCAACGCCGTACATGTAACGGTCGATGCGAAAGGCTACAAGATTGACAAGATTGTCGACGGAGAAACGGTGGCCGACGTGCTTAGTTATGTTCAGTACAATCCCAAGCAACTCGTGCGCCGGCTTGAAGTGTGGGCCAAGCAGTCGGTCAAGGAAGGCAAAATCACCCTCGACGAGGGCAAAGAGTTTCTCTCAACTTACCGCAGCGGACTCTACGGCTACACCTATTTGGAATAAAAGACTGCACAACAGGCCGTTAGTATTGTCTAAAAGTTGATTTGCAACATTTCTTCCCCCTTTCTGCAACATTTCTTACCCTGCAGAAATGGGGCTTTTGCGTAACTTTGCAGCGAAAACAACACCTAAAAACAATCATCACCTCATGAAGACGAAAAGAACACCAGTTTTCAGTTCGCTTCAGCCTGCGCTGGGAGTCCTCCTGTTCCTGTTCATCCTGCCGTCCGCCACGCCGACGGCACAGGCATGGGAGGGCAACGCCGTCAGCGCTGTGAGCGGTCAGGGCGACCTCTATCTCTACAATCTGGGAGCACAGCAGTGGCTCAACGCCGGCGGAGCCTGGGCCTCGCAGCCCTACGTCGGCGAAGTCGCCATGCCGCTCACCATCAGCCAGAGCGGCACAGGCTACACCATTCAGGGCGACATCCGAAACCCCTACTTTGCCGACTATCTCACGGTGCAGTCCGACGGCTGCTGGTTCGACCAGGCGCTCAAGGACGGGAGCCGATGGCAGTTCACACCCGTCACGGGCGTATCCAACGCCTATGTCCTCTCGGCCACGGCCGACGGCCAGACCTACGTGCTGCGGTGGGACGGCACAAACCGTCTGCTCGAGTGGACCACCGCGGTCACGCCTGCGGCAGCGGCCAGCGCAACGGGCAGTGCAGCCCACTGGCTCATCGTCAGCCGTGCCGACCGCGAGGCAGCGATGTCCGAGGCCACCCTTGCCCGTCCGCTCGACGTGACCTTCTACATCAAGGACCAGGATTTTGTCATGAACGGCAAGCAGCGCGACGCATGGCAGTGGTCCAGCGCGTCGGCCAACCATTTCATCGGCATCAACGGCAACAACGAAAATGCCGCAGCCGACGGCCAGTATTACAACGGTGAAATTTTTCAGGATGCCAACACCCTCAGCCAGACGCTCACAGGCCTGCGCCGTGGCACCTACATCCTGACGGCGAAGGCCTTCTACCGCAACGGCACCATCGACGCAGCCGTCGCCGCCCGTCAGCAGGGCACGGAGCAGACGAATGCGTGGCTCTTTGCCGGCAGTAGCGAAGTGCCCCTGCTCTCTATCTTCGACGATGCGGGACATTATGGCGACAACGTCGGCTACGCCTCGGCACTGGGTCTGATTCCCAACACCCGCACCGAGTCGGGCCAATACTTCCGCCGTGGTCTTTACAACCGAAACAACGTGGCCTTCCACGTCGCTGCCGACGGCGCCAGCGTCAGCATCGGCATCCGCAAGGAGGCAGGCGCGCAGGACTGGGTCGCCTTCGACGACTTCCGCCTGCTCTACTGCGGCGACGACGACACTGCCGACCTGCTCGCAGGGCTTTATGCCGCCTACGACCTGTGGAACCCTTCCGACTTTGTGCTCGACGAAGACTCGACCACCTTCGACAACCTCACGGCCCATCCCCATCAGCGCCTCCTCATGCGCCGCACCCTTGATCTCAATAAGTGGAACTCCATCATACTTCCTGTCAGTATCGGCTACGAACAGTTTGTCAACACCTTCGGAACTGATACACGCCTGGCCCGCCTCGTCGGACTAGACAACAACGATCCCGAGCGCGTCGTCTTCCAGCGTCTCACGCCCCAGGCCGGACAACTCGCCCTGCAGGCAGGCACCCATTATCTCATCTTTCCGACGCTCGGCCCCACCATCGCTGCCGACCAGACCTATCGCCGTCTGGACGGCACGACGGTTGTGGGGCCGCTCTACGTGGTCGAGAACGTGTCGATGCCGGCGGGCCAGTTCATCGTCGATTCGCTCTATGCCACGAGCGACTTCACCCAGGGTCTCTACATGATGGGCACCTACTACAAGCGCGACGGCTCTACGGCGCAGAACACGAAGATTCCCGCTGGTTCCTACGCCTTTGCCCGCGGCGACCTCTACCACATCCAGACGCCCCAGACCCTCAAGGCCTTCCGCTGCTGGATGGAGGACATGAACCAGGCGGCAACGGTCAAGCCCTACCGCATCAGCGTGGTGGACGAAGTGCCCACGGGCATTGGGGAAGTGAA
>ONXQ01000093.1 GCA_900321835.1 uncultured Prevotellaceae bacterium | reverse complement strand
TTAAGTGTTAATTTGCTTGATTTTCACACGTTTTCGCAAAGTATTTTTACAAATTTTCAAGATTTTCTTTCCATTTCATTTGCATTTTCAAAACTTTGTAGTATATTTGCGTCTCAAAGAGAGTTATTCACGCGCTTTTCCACCGAAGGCGCAATGTCAAACTAATCATTACATTCAATTATGGAAGAAGAAGTTAAAGACAAAATGCAGGAAGTGACAGACGCTGTCGAAACTGCAGCCGAAGACGTGAAAGAAACCGTCGAGACCTCTGCACAGGAGACAAAAGACACGTTCCAGGACAAGGTTGCCGCCGTCAAGGAGGCCGTTCAGGAAAAGGCTGCCGGCGCTAAGGAAGCCATCCAGGAAAAGGCTGCCGGCGCTATGGACGACGTGAAGGAAGTGGCTACCGGCGTGGCCGAAGAGGCCCAGCAGATCAAGGAAGAACTGCAGGCTCCGAAGGAAGAGGCCCCGAAGGCTGCCGCCATCGCTCCCGCTAACCAACTGCCCACCGGCCGCGGACTGCTCAAGTGGATTTTCCTCGGTCTCATCACCCTCGGCATCTACAACCTGGTCATCCTGACCAAGATGTCGGGCGAAATCAACACCGTAGCCAGCCGCCACGACGGCAAATCGACCATGAACTACTGCCTGCTCGTATTCATCATCACGGGTCTGACGCTGGGCATCGGCCAGATTGTCTGGTGGCACCGCATCTGCAACCGCCTGGGCAACGAACTCAAGCGCCGCGGCATCGACTTCGAAATCAGCGCCAAGACTTGGTGGGGCTGGAACGTGCTCGGAGCACTCATCGGCATCGGTCCCTGGGTATTCATCTACAAGTTCTGCAAGGGCTTCAACCTCATGAACGCTGACTACAACCAGAAGGGATAAGAGAAGGACTCTCCCACGGCCCCTCCCTGTGAGGAGGGGAGTGGTTACTAACAAGAAACTCCCATGCAACACGCTTTGCATGGGAGTTTTTCTTATGTAATGAGGAAGTTACTGCTCCCCTCCCTCACAAGGAGGGGCCGGGGGAAAGTCCTCCCCTTAATGTCTCTGCCTTCTGACCGACACGCGGGGTGCTCCGCCACCGCTGTCGTTGCCGCCCGACGACTTCTGCTTCCTCTCCTTGGCCGAGGCGCGACGGGCAGAACGCGAGGTGCTTTCCGACTTCTCAGCCTTGGCACGCGAACGGCGTCCCTTCGTCTGCTGGGCAGCAGCAATCGAGTCCTTGCGAGCCTGCTCGGCCGAGTCGATGGGCGTTGTCCAGATGTTACGCTCGAAGTCGGTGAGTTGCTTTTCGATGCGCTTCTGCTCCTGCTGCAAGGCCTGCGTCTGGCGCAGCAAGGCCGAATCGACGTACTCCTCGACGAGTTGCTCCTGCTGACGGGCATTCACCTGGTCCTGCAGCGACTTGCCCTGCATGTTGGTGGTCATGTAGATGTCGCCCTTGTAGTGGTTGGTGGCGAAAAAGTCGGCCATCGACATACGGGCAGCGTTGTTGAGGTTCGAGGTCATGACCATCTTCTGCGACAGGTAAGGCTCGACGTCCTCCATCTTGACCCAGAACATGGGGTACTTGCGCTGGTCCATCGAGAAGTCGTCGGCACGGTGGAGCACCGGACAGAGGGCTACGACGCGGCTGTGGTAGGTAGCCGTGTTCTGGTCGTAGTAACTGCTCTCCTTGACATAGACGCTGAGCACCTCGCTGCTGGGCACGTCGGCATCTTCGACCTTGATTGAACGGCCGTCAATCTGGTAGAGGATGCCGTAGCGGTCGAGCATGTCCTTGAAGTGCATACGGTTGGCCTGGCTGAAGTCCTCAACGCCGTCGAGTTTGTACTCGTAGGCAGGAATCTGACCTGTGTTGAGCAGACGGAACAGCAGGGTGAAGAGGTTCACGTCGTTGCCCTGCGGCTCGACGGGATAGTAGAGCGCAGCGTTCTCGTCCTTTGTCAGGTCGAGCGAGCGATAGACGTCGCGGCGCCAGGGCACCTCGTCGGGCACGGCGACAGCCGTGGGGAACATGATGCTGGCACGGCTCACTTTCTGCTCGTCCTGCTTGGCAGCAGCACCGGCGCGGGTGTTGCGCTGACTTGAGGTCTGCACACGCGTCTTCTGCGGCTGGGCCTGAGAAGTTAAAAGTGAAAAGTTGAATGCTAAAATGAGCGCAAAGGCTGCTTGAACAATTCTTTTCATATCCTTATGGAATTTTTTCTTTTAGTATTTTCTTTCTGCCGTTAGGCTTCCCCCTCGCCGCCGTAGGCTTCCCCCTCGCCGCCGTAGGCTTCCCCCTCGCCCTTCGGAGAGGGGGTTAGGGGGTGAGGCTTGGGGGTGAGGCTTGGGCTTTAGTTCACAATGACCTCCATTGCGTAGGGCAGTGTGCGCTCGATGCCGTCGGGGCCGACTGCGTGGACACGCGAGATGTTGAAGCGCTTGCCACGGCTGAGGCGGCGGAACATTTCGCGCTGACGGTCGGTGAACTGGGCCGAGCCTGACTTCTCGACGAGCGAGTTGCCCATGTTGTCGGTGAAGACGGTCTCAAAACCTGTGACACGGAAGGGGATGTCGAGCAAGCCGTCGTCGATGGCTGCTGCAATGCCCGGCGTGCTGAGGATGACCTGCTTGCCGATGGGGGTGCCGCCCTTGTAGCGGTTGGTGCCGCCCTTTCCGTCGCTGTATTCGATGTAGGGCGACGGGTCGGGCAGTTTACGCACGTGGAAGGTGAACTTGCCCATCTCCTGCTGACGGCCTTCGTTCTGCGCCGTCACAGTGAAGGTGACGTCCTGACCGACGGCTGTGGGCACGGCGATGTATTCGCCGTCGCTCTTCTTGGTGAGCGTGCCGGAGGACATGGTGAGGGTGATTTTGTTGGTCGCTACACCCGGCACACTGACACTCACGGGGTTCTGGTAGCCGGCGTAGAGCATGTTCATCAGCGTGGCCGACACGGTGGCCGAAGGCTGTACGACGGTGTAGGGCTGGGAGAACTCGCGGCGGATGGTTTCGCCGTCGCCGTTGCGCATCTCCAGATAACCTTTCAGCGTGAAGTCGCCGATGCTGTTGCAGATGGTTTCGTAGTGGCCGTTGGACGACTTGAGCAGGGTGTTGCCGACGTAGATGTCGGGACGTGCCGTGGTATCGACGGCAGCCATGATGATGTTGGCCGAGAATTTGCCGCCCTGCACAACGGTCTGCGACGACGGGATGACAAAAGCGCTGATTTCGTTGACACGCACGTCCTTCACGTCGATGTTCGACACGAGTTGGTGAAGAATTTCACCTTCGGCATAGCGCACGTCGTTCTGCAATTTGGTGAGCAGGGTGACAGCGGCTGCCACAGGGGTGTTTTCAAACATATACTCCTGCCAGTTCTTGCCGAGGGCCTTGCCCTTGAGGGGCACGTTGGTCGAGAGGTTGTCCTCGATAATCTTCTTCTGCGCAGGGTCGTTGACCATCTTGACCACGTTGGTGCGGTAGGAGTTGATGGCGTCGAAGAGTGCCTGACCCTGACCCACGCTCGGAGCGAGCATCACATGGGTGGCCGCCTCGAGGTTTTCCTTACCGTTGATATTGTTGAGATCTGCATCGTCACCGTCGGCTTCGCGCACAATACTGAGTTTGAGTTCCTGCGCAAAGTCGTAGAGCGAGTCGGACATCTGCTTCACCTGCTCAGCCTTCTGGTACCATTGGCGCACCTTCTCGGGGTTCTGCTTCATGGCCTCCTCCATCTCGGCATAGATGGCCGCATTCTGAGTCGAAGCGTTGCTGGTGGAGCGGTTCAGTCCTTCGTCCACAAGCGAGAAACCGTTGAGCACATCCGACGACACGTTCAAGGCCAGCATGGCCATCAGAACGATATACATCAGATTGATCATCTTCTGACGAGGCGAGATTCTCTTTTGTTGACTTGCCATTGTTATAGTGTTAAATATTTGGGTCCGGCGTCCGCAGGGTGCGGATTTGGGAGCACATATTAAAAGAATGTACTACCTTTGCCGCCGAAATAGACTTGTTCACTTTGTGTGTTATCCGACTTTCATCTTCAAGGCCTCAACCATGCGGGCATAGACGCCGTTGAGTTCTTCGAGTTGCTCGGCAAGACGTTTCGTCTGCGTGTTGACGTCGTCGATGGTGGCACTCTGCTGCCCGACGCTGCGCAACTGCATCTCGTAGAAGCGGTTGATACCCGTGAGCGTGCGGTTCATCGTCTCCATCTCCTCGCTGTCGCGCGTCAGGCGCTTCGACTGCTCGGCCACCAGTTTGAGGGTCTCGGTGAGTTCGTTGAGTTGGTTGACATAGTTCTCCGTGGCTTCGCGCATAGCAGGCGGCATTCCGGGAATCTCGGGAATCGTGACGTGAGCCAGATTGTCGGCCAATTGGGCAGCATCGACCGGCTGTGCAGGCTCTGCACTGCCCTGCTGCATGTTGATGGCTGCAGGAGCAACCGTTCCGCCTCCGCCACCGACGACAATGGTTCCGCCCGCGGCAGCAACGCCTTCGCCACCCGATGCCGGCACTCCGCCGCCACCGCCGATGATGATAGTGCCGCCACCCAGTCCGCTGCCACCGCCGACAACGACGGTGCCACCTTCCTGACGGACGGGCTCAGCCTCTTCTTCCCCGTCATGCTGTGCGTTAGCCTCGGCATCCGTGGGTTCGTAGTCAACCAGCGGCGTGTCGAAACCTGAAAGGAAGAACACGATAACTTCCGTTCCCATACCGATGAACAGCATAATGTCTGCACCGGCAATGTGGGTCAACTTGAACAGGGCACCGAGAATGACGATAGAGGCACCCCAACTGTATGCGTAGTTCAGGAAGGTCTGTCCTGCCTGCGTGTGCAGCCAGGCCTGAATGGCATTGAAATTCTTTTTTAACTTTGGCATGTTATCCTATTTTTTTGACTTTTTTACTTTACCTGCTGTACCCACATACGAACGCACGCAGCGGAAGCCGATGAACGAACGTCCGACGTTCTGGAACTCGGCTGAACGCCAAGCAGACTTGATGAAACTCTCCGGATCCTTCCACGAACCGCCGCGCACCGACTTGCGCTTCAGTGCGTAGGGATCTTCCTTCGCCGCGTTGTACTTCAGTGTGGGGTTCATGTCGCTCATCGACAGGACGCCGGCCTCGGTAAAGATGGTCGAGGTCCACTCGGCCACGTTGCCCGCCATGTCGTAGAGTCCGTTGCTGTTGGCGCTGTAGATGCCCACCTTCGACGTGATGAGGTTGCCGTCACTGGTGTAGTCACCGCGGTCTGGCTTGAAGTTGGCATAGAAACAGCCTTTGTCGCTCTTCACGCCATCCTGTTCCCAGGGCAGTTCGTTGCCGTTCTTTCCACGGGCAGCATATTCCCACTCTGCTTCGGTCGGCAGACGGTAGCGCTGTATGAACTTCGCACTCGGGCCGAGTCCGCGGATGAGGAAGTCTGTGCGCCAGTTGCAGAAGGCGTTGGCCTGCTCCCAGTTCACACCGACCACGGGATATTGGTTGTAGTTGGAATGACTGAAATACTGGCGCATATAAATTTCGTTCTCAGCGTTCTGGAAGTCGTTGATCCAGCACGTAGTGTCGGGATAGATGTTAATGATGTAGGTGTTCAGGAAGTCCCATTCCGACGACAACGGACGGGTGATGGTTTCGCGGTGAATGATGCCTTCGTCGTCGATGTAGGCGGTATCTTTCGAGATCATGACTACCTCGTTGGGGTCAACAGTAACGTCGGTGTTGAGGTAGCGGTCTTCGGCCTTCAGACGGTACTTGCGCTGTGCAGCCATGGCGTAGTCATAGACTTCGTAGCGATAGTTCATCTGGCTGGCATCGAGCACACGTTCCCCTGTCACAGGGTGTACCTTATAGACGCTTTCGAGGGCACGCTGCTGGTCCTCGTCAGGATTTTTCCAAGGAATAGCCTTGTTCCAGTTGAGATGTGGTGGAATAGGGTCTCCGTTCTTATCTTCTTCAATCTTAAAGGATTCGTCGCCGCCAAAAGCGGGGTCTGCGAGGCGCTCACGGATGATGCTGTCTCGTACCCAATAGACAAACTGGCGGTACATGGAGTTGGTGACTTCATGTTCGTCCATCCAGAAGGCATCGACCGATATTTCCCTGCTGGGCATTTGCTTGCCCCAGAGAGAGTCGGTCTTTTCCGTTCCCATCTTCAGTGAGCCCCGATTGACGAGCACCATGCCGTAGGGTGCAGGTTCCTGGAGGTTGCTGCCGCTGACGCCTGTGACTTCGCCGCCTGCTGCTCCTGTTCCCGACTTACTTGTTCCGCCGAAACAGGAAGCGAGCAGCAGGGCTGCCAGCAGTGTGAGTATTGAAAGTTGTTTCTTCATATTTTGTTTTTGTTTGTAGAAATGCTTGAGATGCGGTGTTGATTCCAGTTGTTTTTGTCAGAGGAAGCGGACGCTCTTGTGCTTGTTGCGGCCTTTTTTGAAGAGGTCGAGGTCCACTTGGTAGCCCAGTGTGATTTCGTGCGAACCGTTGACGAGTCCGATGCCGGAGGTGAACATCTGGTAACTGTATCCGAGGCTGATGCCGTGGAAGTTTCCTCCCAACAGGAAGGTGGTCGAGATGTCGGGGCTGTAGCCTACGCCGACGTAGAACGAGCGGCTCTCATACTCGTAGGCCAGTCGGCACTGCACGTCTTCGCGCCAGGATTTGAAGTCCGACATAACCATGAAAGAGGGCTGTAAAGAAAGAAACGAATTTTTGAAACGAATATTGCATCCGCCCATCAAATAATATATTCTTTCGAACTGAAATTCATTCTTTTCGCCCATCTCGACGAGGGGACGTGCCAGGTGTTGCGCCGACACACCTGCCCAGTAGTTGGGGTGGTAGAAATAGAGGCCGGCGGCAAAGTCCACCTTCGAGCCGTTGACTTCGCTCGAGGGGAAAGCAGGGTCGCCTTCTTCCTCGAGTTCGATATTGCCTGCACTGATTTTTTCCTGCAGCAGCGACGCCTGTGCTCCGATAGCCAGGCGTGTTTTTTTGCCCAGTTTCAGGTTGAAGGCGTACTGCAGGCCAATCTTCTGTGTCGAGAAGATGCCGGCCTTGTCGCTCATGAGGCTGAGTCCTGCACCGTGGCGCGGACCGAGGAAGTAGATGGGCAGGTCGGCGCCGACGTACATCGTGGCCGGTGCATTCTCGTAGCCGACGAACTGCATCGAATAGGCGGCGGCGACGTTGAGTTTGCCGTCGGTTCCCGAAACAGCCGGGTTGAAATAGGAGCGCAGACGTGTGTAGTCGCTGAACTGCACATCCATCTGTGCCACTGCGGCTTGGCTCGCAAGCAACAGAAGCACAGACAAAAGGATTTTGGCTGCACTTTTCCCGTTATTCATCTTTTATATAACGTGAACGGGGCGTTTTTATTGCCTCGTCATGAAGTCGCTGAGTGAGTATTGGTCGCTGCGCTCGACGTTGAACTGCGTCTTGCACGCAAGGCGGCACTTGCGCATGGTGATGTGGTCGGCGCGGCTCTTGACGATGTCCTTGCGGCCCTGGAGGTCGAAGAACTGCGTCCAGGGGTGGATGTAGAGGAAGTGGGTCACGCTGCCCCAGACGTCCTCCACCAGGATGTGCTCATAGTGCTGCGGCGTGTCGGGCCGCATCTTCAGCCAGAGCAGACGCGTGGCCTGATCGACGTGCGTACGGCGCAGGATGACGTTGCGGTTGTGTACCGACTCGCTGCCGCACGTCAGGCAACTGTGGCAGAATCCGTACTCGCAGTCCTCGATCAGGATGCGCTCGTTCGCACCGTTCGCCGGGTCCTTGTCGGCCTCGACGCCCTTTCCGCCCTTCAGCGCCACGGCATCGTCGTTCACGTTCATGTAGCAATGGCTGATGAGCACATCTTGGCACACGTCGATATCGACCGCATCGCTCGACGGCGCCTTCACGGGTTCGTGCGGAGCCAGGATGCGCAGGTTGAGCAGTTTCACGCGCTGGCACTTGTAGAGATGGCACGTCCAGAAGGGCGAGTTCTGCAACGTCAGTCCACTGATTTCCACGTTTTTACTATTCGACACATAGACGAGTCGCGGACGCTGCTCGTCTTTGTTCGTACATTGCGGATTCCACTGCCGCCTGAGCCAGAACGCCTGCCAGAAGCGCAGTCCGTTGCCGTCGATGGTGCCTGCCCCTGCCATCGTCCATCCGTCCAGGCCGTCGGCATTGATGAGGGCGGCGAAATACTTGCACGTCTGCCCTTCGATGCGGGTTTCCACCACGGGATAGTCGGCAATGTTGTCCGACCCTTTCAGCACGGCACCCTTGCGCATGAACAGGAGCGCAGCCGTCTGCACCACGGTCGAGTCCTTCACCACGCCGTGGTCGGTCACCTCGAAGATTTTTCCCGGATAGGTGCCGTCGTACGGTTCGTTGAACCTGAACCACGGGTCCATCAGGCTGCCGTCGGGCCACAGCCGTTCGACGGGCCGTTCCTGCGCGGCGGCCGTCAAGGCCGTCAGCAGACACACTGCCGTCAGGCACCAAACGTGCCACTTCCTTTGCGCGCGTGCGTATAAATTAATAGGTCTCTTTCCTTTCATGCCACAAAGTTACGATTAAGCGAGTAAAATGCCAAATTTTGGAGCAGCGAGTGCAAAAAAAACAAACAAATTTGTTGTTTTTGCCGAGTCGCGACAAAATTCTCTGAAAGAAAATTTATTTTGATTATCCGCAATCGTACCACCATAGCAGCCTTCTGAAAGAAATTAGCAGAAATTATCCAGAAATTACTCCAAGAAAAAAAAATATTATAGTCGCAAAGCGACAAGCGACGATTTCTGAATGAATTTCTGGATAATTTCTGCTAATTTCTTTCAGAAGGACCAAAATCTCGGGTGTGTGGTATTTTTGCGGATAATCAAAAAATTTATTTGAGCAGAATGAAAATCTCAAATCTCTGCGCCTCTGCCGCCTCGGCGTGCAAAAAAACGTTGTCCTCCCTTCAGCGTATTTCTGCGCTTTCGCCGTGACACCTCCACAGAAGGCCTGAATTTCGTCCGCAGACGAAAAAAATTTCGTCCGCAGTGCAAATAAATTTCGTCTGCGGACGAAATTTATTTCATCTACGGACGATTTTCCGGACAACTACGGCATCGGCCCCATGCCTGCCCTGCGAAAGAGCCGGAAAACAAGGACACCACACTGCCATTCTGGCTGAATGTCAGACAAAATGACGTGCTTTTCTGCCAAAAGCAAGGAAAAACCGCGTTGGCACACACGTTGCAACAATGAGGGTGCAGGCTGCACGAAGCAGCAGGCAAAACAAGAACAATATGTTTAACCTTTAACCAATAGGAGGAAAGAATTATGTTACCAATGATGAGAACTAACACATGGCTGCCAA
>ONXQ01000018.1 GCA_900321835.1 uncultured Prevotellaceae bacterium | reverse complement strand
GTCTATCGCCTCTCCATCGCGCTGACCGACACCAACCACCTCGTCTGGGAGCGTGTCACCACCGACTGCGACCTTTCCCAAATCTCCGACCTCGCCCACTACCGCCTCTGAAGACAGGCTGAAAGACCTTGTGAGGTATTCCTACCACGAATTACGCGGATTTTACGAATTTAACATTCGCAGGGTGTTCAAGAACCGCAGATTACACCGATTAACTCAAACCAGAGTTCACTGAAATTTCATCCGCAGACGAAAAAGATTTCGTCCGCAGTGCAAATTTATTTCGTCCGCAGACGAAATTTTGTTTCTCTACAGTGGTACAATAAAAAATTTTTTATCACGAAAAATGCGAAAGGGGCGAAAAAGTTGTTTTTAGTTGTCAGAGTTGTCTTCAAAAAACAACGGACGTTTTATTTTATAAAAGACAACGAAGACAACTTGGGACAACTTTTTTATTACGAAAAACACTGAAAAGACGAGAACAACGTGCTTGCGGAATAATTTCTTGATAAAAAAACTTGCATTTCTGGAATAATTCCTGGATAATTTCTTTCAGAAGGACATCTGCATCGCCCTCTTTTCTGCGTATTTCAGTGTATTTCTGCGTGCCCCCTTCAAATAACATTTTCGCTTTTTTCGCATTCTTTCGTGATAAAAACAAGCATTCTTTCGTGATGAAGACATGTTGTTCCCCTATTCTTTTCTGCGATTTCATGTTTTTTTGCCAATTTCGTCTTTTTTATCAGGTGTCCATTTCCCGGATGCGCAGCGAAATGGAACAGAAACGCCGCAAATCCAATCTCTCTTTTTTCTTGTTTTGATGGCGATTCCCAGAAAAAACACAGGGAAATCAGCATTTTTTTGCCTTAAAGTTTTGTGGTTTAAGGATTTTACTATAATTTTGCATTACGGAAGTTCCGTAACGGAAAATCCGTAATGGAATATACGTAATAGTTCAACGAGGCATGGCTGAAAAGAAAACGATTAAGAATCCTTTTGTCTGTCAAGGATATGATGGGCCGGAGTATTTCTGTGACCGTATGGTTGAGACGAATGAAATTCTTTCTCACTTTGCCAACGGCCGCAATGTGACGCTGGTTGCTCCGCGCAGAATCGGAAAGACTGGCCTGATTTGGCATGTATTTCATCAGTTAAGGATGCAGTCAAAGGATGCCCTGTGCCTTTATCTGGACATTTTTGCGACGAAGACTCAGGCTGACTTTGTCAGGATGTTTAGCAAGTCTGTCATAGAAAACAGCCTGACGAAGGGTCGTTCTATCCCGTCGCGTATTCTGGAGTTCTTCGGCTCTCTGCGTCCTGTGTTCAGCATGGATCCCTTGACAGGGCAACCGAGTGTTTCCGTCAGTTTGGAACCTTCGCAGTCGGAAATGACACTGAAGTCAATCTTTGACTATTTGGGGGTGCTCAAGAAAGATGTGTACGTGGCGATTGATGAGTTTCAGCAGGTGGCAGAGTATTCTGAGGGTGGTACAGAAGCCTTGTTGCGTTCATATATACAATTTGTTCCGAATATCCATTTTATATTTTCAGGCAGCAAGTTCCATCTGATGACGGAGATGTTCACTTCGGCTCAGAGACCGTTTTATCATAGTACAGAGTTTGTGAATCTTCAGCCGTTACACGAAGAAATCTACTTCGATTTTGCGTGTGAGTTGTTTCGCAAGAAGAGGGGTGCGCTGTCGAAAGAAGTGTTCCATGCGTTGTATCAGATGTTCGATGGTTATACCTGGTATATGCAGTCGGTGATGAACCGCTTGTATGAAGAATATGTGTCAGTTAAGGATGTGTCGCAACTGAACGCCACGCTGATGAACATTTTAAGGGGAAAGTCGCCGCAATATGAAATGCTCATCCTATTTCTGACTGAAAACCAGTTTGCGTTGTTGAATGCTGTTGCTCAAGAGGGAATTGTTGCTCAGCCGACAGGACGCAAGTTCATTGTGCGACACCGTCTGCCCAGTGCCAGCAGTGTACAAACCGCTTTGGAAGTGTTGCAAAGCCGAGAGTTGCTGTATCGCCAGCCTGAAGGCTACATCGTTTACGATCGTTTTCTTCATTACTGGCTTCGCCATGTGTATGTCTGAAGCCGTCAAATGGGGTTTGTAGGAAAAAATGAGGGACAAGAAGTCATTTTTTTGCCTTAAAGTTTTGTGGTTTAAGGAATTTGCCGTAATTTTGCAGTCCTTTCCGTAGTCCGACATGCTGTGCCGGATAGGTTGGCGTGGCTGGACACGGGAGGAAAAACAATTGTTTAACTTAATTAATTACCAAAAAATCAAACGTAATGATTATCGTACCTGTTAAAGAAGGTGAGAACATTGAGAAGGCTCTCAAGAAGTTCAAGAGAAAGTCGGAAAAGACTGGTGTCATCAAGGAAGTGCGCACACGTCGCGAGTTTCAGAAACCGTCTGTGACACGCCGCAAGAAGATGCAGCACGCCATCTATGTGAACAAACTCCACCAGTCGGAGGATTAACGTCTTTCGTGCGCACGGAATGTCGTCTCAGCATTGAAAAATGTGGGGTAACGACGTGCGTAACCTCCAAATTTGAGAAAAAACAAAAGAATTTTGCATCAAAATTTGGTTGTAATCTGAAAAAATCGCTAAATTCGTAGCAGAGAAATCTCCGACAGGGCTAACGTGCGAGTTGGCCGGCGCCGGAGGAAGAAAGGCACGGATATGTGTACAGATTCTTTCCTTGAGTACCTGAAGGCAGAGCGGAACCGGTCGGACAAGACCGTGCAAAGTTACGGCCGCTCACTGAAAGAATTTAAGGAGTTCTTTGAAGACTTGAACGAGGGCTTGACGTGGGAAACGGTCGATGCCGCGGTGGTTCGCGAATGGGCCATCAAACTGCTCGACGCCGACGGCCTGTCGCCTGCTTCGGTCAACCTGAAACTGAGTGCGCTGCGCACCTTCTACCGCTACATGATGATGGTGGGAAGGGTGGGGAAGTCGCCGATGGCCAGGGTACCGAACCCGAAGAAGCGAAAGGTGCTGCCGGTGTTTGTCCGCGAACAAGAGATGGAGCGCCTGCTCGAACTGATGTCGGAGGGAAAGACTTTTCCCGAAGTGCGTAACCGGCTGATTGTCCTGATGCTCTACATGACGGGGATGCGCCGTGCCGAACTGCTCGGCCTGACGGATGCCGACGTCATGCTGGACGAAGGGACCATCAAGGTGACCGGTAAGCGCGACAAGCAGCGCCTGATTTCCATCGGCGGTGAACTGGCCGGGCAGGTGCGTGACTATCAGCAACTGCGCGAGCAGACCTTCGGCGCCGGGACACATGGCGGTCGCTTACTCCTGGACGACAAAGGTGCCCCGCTGAGCGTTTCAAAACTGGAAACCATCGTCCGCGACACGCTCGCGCTCGTGACCAACCAGCAAAAGCGCAGTCCTCACGTGCTACGGCACACGTTTGCCACGCAGATGCTCAACCACGGAGCCGACCTCCAGTCGATTCAGAAACTGCTGGGACACGAAAGTCTGGAAACCACACAAATCTACACCCATCTCTCGTTTGAGGAACTGAAAAATGAATATCAGGGCGCACATCCGCGCTCCAAGTAACTCTTAAAACATATAAGACTATGGAAATTAGCGTAAAGACAATCAAATTCGATGCAACGGAAAAGTTGCAGGAGTTCATCCAGAAGAAGGCAAGTAAACTGGAGAAGTTTTGTGGCGAAATAAGAAAGGTAGAGGTGTCATTGAAGGTCGTAAAGCCGGCAACCGCTCTCAACAAAGAAGCCAGCGTCAAAATTGTGCTCCCGGGAGAGGAACTGTTCGCCGACAAAACATGCGACACGTTTGAAGAAGCAATCACTCAAAGTCTGGCTGCATTGGAGAAACCTTTGGCCAGATATAAAGAAAAACAAGACAAAAAATAAAAAAAGTCTTGAAAAGTCTTGGGCGTTTGAAAAATAATGCCTACCTTTGCAGCCGCTTAACGTGGGTTTCTCCACGCAAGCGGCTCAAAAAGCCTCTTTAGCTCAGTTGGCCAGAGCACGTGATTTGTAATCTCGGGGTCGTTGGTTCGAATCCGACAAGAGGCTCAAGGGTTTCCCTTCTGACGGCAGCGAAAGCGTGCTTTCAGATGACGGCGGGAGGGAAAGGCGCACAAGACGCCAGAACAGGATGGGCATATTCCAGAGTGGCCAAATGGGGCAGACTGTAAATCTGCTGGCTTTCGCCTTCGGTGGTTCGAATCCATCTGTGCCCACCAAAATCTAAATGTGTCTGCTCCGGCAGAAAATCACAGGCTGTTATAGCTCAGCGGTAGAGCACTTCCTTGGTAAGGAAGAGGTCCTGAGTTCAAGTCTCAGTAACAGCTCAAACGATTTTAATGTATCACTAAACATATTTTTTAAGCTATGGCAAAAGAAAAATTTGAAAGAACCAAACCGCACGTGAACATCGGTACGATTGGTCACGTGGACCACGGTAAGACCACTCTTACCGCTGCTATCACCACAGTGCTCGCAAAGCAGGGTCTGTCTGAAATCAAGTCGTTCGACCAGATTGACAACGCACCCGAAGAAAAGGAGCGCGGTATCACAATCAACACTGCACACGTTGAGTACGAGACAGCAAAGCGTCACTACGCTCACGTTGACTGCCCGGGACACGCCGACTATGTGAAGAACATGGTAACGGGTGCTGCCCAGATGGACGGTGCCATCATCGTAGTTGCTGCCACTGACGGTCCTATGCCTCAGACCCGTGAGCACATCCTGCTCGCCCGTCAGGTGAACGTTCCCCGTCTGGTTGTCTTCATGAACAAGTGCGACATGGTTGACGACGAAGAAATGCTCGACCTCGTTGAGATGGAAATGCGTGACCTGCTCGCTCAGTATGAGTTCGAAGAGGACACTCCGTTCATCCGCGGTTCTGCACTTGGCGCCCTCAACGGTGTACCCCAGTGGGAAGAGAAGGTGATGGAACTGATGAACGCTTGCGACGAGTGGATTCAGGAGCCTGTCCGCGACAAGGATAAGCCCTTCCTGATGCCTGTCGAAGACGTCTTCTCGATCACAGGTCGTGGTACTGTTGCCACAGGTCGTATCGAAACCGGTGTTGTCAAGGTCGGTGACCCCGTACAGCTCCTCGGTCTCGGTGAAGATGCCAACTCTGTTGTAACTGGTGTCGAGATGTTCCGCAAGATCCTCGACGAAGGTGAAGCCGGTGATAACGTAGGTCTGCTTCTCCGTGGTATCGACAAGAAGGACGTTAAGCGTGGTATGGTTATCACCCACCCGGGTGCCATCACTCCTCACCAGGGCTTCAAGGCTTCGATCTATGTCCTGAAGAAGGAAGAAGGTGGTCGCCACACTCCGTTCAAGAACCACTATCGTCCTCAGTTCTACCTCCGCACTATGGACTGCACGGGTGAAATCACCCTGCCCGACGGTGTTGAGATGGTAATGCCTGGTGACAACGTAGAAATCAAGGTTGAACTCATCTACCCCGTTGCCCTCAACGTTGGTCTTCGCTTCGCTATCCGTGAAGGTGGCCGCACCGTAGGTTCGGGTCAGATCACAGAGGTGTTCGACTAATTTCTTGAACCGAAATACAATCAAGGTTGGCTCTTCAGTCACTTCGATTGAAGAGCCAACTTATCCACGGGAATAGCTCAGTTGGCAGAGCACTGGTCTCCAAAACCAGGTGTCGGGAGTTCGAGCCTCTCTTCCCGTGCTAAAATTTTGGATTATGTTCAAAAGTGTTATTACATATTGCAAAGAATCCTACGATGAACTTGTTCACAAGGTGACTTGGCCGACAAGAAAAGAGTTGACAAGCAGCGCGGTGATGGTTTTAACAGCTTCCATCATCATCGCCCTGATTGTCTTTGCGATGGATTCTGTCTTCGAGCAGTTCATGAAACTTGTTTATTCACTCTTTAATTAAGGGGAAGAGACATGGAAGTGAAAGAAATGCATTGGTATGTGCTGAAAGCCATCAGTGGCAAGGAGCAGAAGGTCAAGGAATACATTGAACTTGACATGAAGAACCACCACTATGAAAAGTACGTACCCCAGGTGCTTATCCCTATCAAGCGGGTCGAGCAGATGGTGCGCAACAAGCGCGTCGTCAAGGAAGTGAACATGCTTCCCGGCTATGTCTTGGTAGAGGCTATGCTCGTAGGCGAAATT
The DNA here is from genome assembly GCA_900321835.1 of uncultured Prevotellaceae bacterium. Taxonomy (GTDB): domain Bacteria; phylum Bacteroidota; class Bacteroidia; order Bacteroidales; family Bacteroidaceae; genus UBA3839. Next base: position 16,432 of record ONXQ01000018.1, on the reverse strand, counting down.
CCTCACATGCTGCGCAACACTCCTGGCGTTCTCGGTTTCCTCGGTGGCACAGACAATCCGTCTCCCCTCCGTCAAGCCGAAATCAACAGGATGTTAGGCGTTGAAGCCGATTCGGAGGACGTTCCACAGACACTCCAGACAGACTATCTGGAAGGCGAGTCAGTCCGCGTGGTTGACGGACCTTTCGCAGGTTTCAACGGAATTGTCGAGGAAGTGAACTCCGACAAGCAAAAACTCCGAGTATCGGTCAAGATTTTCGGGCGTGTCACACCGCTCGAACTCAGTTTTGGACAAGTGGAGAAGGAATAATGTTGATGTTACGCTTCATTATTCTTTTTTATCGTGCTAATCAATAAAATTAAGAACAAAAATGGCAAAAGAAGTTGCTGGATTAATCAAATTACAGATTAAAGGTGGCGCTGCAAATCCATCACCCCCAGTGGGTCCTGCTCTTGGTTCCAAGGGTATCAACATCATGGATTTTTGCAAGCAGTTCAACGCCAGAACTCAGGATAAGGCAGGCAAGGTATTGCCCGTCGTTATCACTTACTATGCTGATAAGTCGTTCGATTTCGTCATCAAGACTTCGCCCGCAGCCGTTCAACTCCTTGAGATTTCCAAGGCAAAGAAGGGTTCGTCCGAGCCTAACCGCTCGAAGGTGGCTGAGGTAACCTGGGACGACATTAAGGCTATCGCAGAAGATAAGATGCCTGATTTGAATTGCTTTACCATTGAATCAGCCATGCGCATGGTTGCTGGTACAGCACGTAGTATGGGTATCAAAGTGAAAGGTGATTTCCCTGGATAATTAAAAACTTCAAAGAATTATGAGTAAACTGACAAAAAACCAGAAAATAGTTGCTGATAAGATTGAAGCAGGGAAAGCCTACACACTGGGTGAGGCTTCGGCTTTGGTGAAAGAAATCACTTTCACAAAGTTTGATGCTTCGGTTGATATCGATATGCGACTGGGTGTTGACCCCCGCAAGGCAAATCAGATGGTTCGTGGCGTAGTGTCACTCCCCAACGGAACAGGTAAGGAAGTACGCGTGCTCTGCCTTTGCACCTCCGACAAGGAGACTGAGGCAAAGGAAGCCGGTGCTGACTATGTGGGTCTCGACGAGTATATCGAGAAGATCAAGGGCGGTTGGACCGATGTCGATGTCATCATCACGATGCCGTCGTGCATGGGTAAAATCGGTGCCCTGGGTCGTGTTCTCGGTCCTCGTGGCCTCATGCCTAACCCGAAGAGCGGTACTGTCACCATGGACGTTGCGAAGGCTGTCCGCGAAGTAAAGCAGGGTAAGATTGACTTCAAGGTTGATAAGACCGGTATCGTTCACGCTTCAATCGGCAAGGTGTCGTTCGACGCTGAGAAGATTAAGGAGAACGCCCAGGAATTCATCAACACGATTATCAAACTGAAACCTGCCACTGCAAAGGGCACCTATATCAAGAGCATTTATCTTTCAACTACAATGAGCAAAGGCGTCAAGATTGACCCGAAATCTGTTGAATAATCCAAAATAGACAAATCATGAAGAAAGAAGATAAAAGCTTACTTATCAATCAATTCGTAGAGACCCTCAACGAGTATCCCCATTTCTATCTCGTTGACGTCACTGCCCTCGACAGTGCTACGACCAGTGCCCTCCGCCGCGAGTGCTTCAAGCAGGAAGTTAAACTTCAGGTTGTGAAGAACACGTTGTTCGAGAAGGCGCTCGAGAAGCTTGAAGGCGACTACAGTGCATTGCAGCCCTGCCTCAAAGGCACGACGGGTGTGATGTTCTGTCAGACGGCAAACGTACCCGCCAAACTCATCAAGAATTTCGCCAAGGACCACGGTGACATGCCGGCTCTGAAGGCTGCTTACGCTGAGGAAAGCTTCTACGTCGGAGCCGAGAATTTGGACGCTCTCTGCGCCCTCAAGAGCAAGAACGAACTCATTGCCGAGGTCGTTGCCGCTCTCGAAGGTCCGATGCAGGGTGTTATCTCCGCTCTCGACGGCGGTACGACCATCCACGGTCTCCTCGATGCAATTGAAGAGAAAAACGCCTAATGCGGCGTAGGATTTTTTTCCAAAAAGAATTAAAACAAAAACAATAACCATTAAAAATTAAAGAAAAATGGCAGACATTAAAGCTATTGCTGAAGAATTGGTAAATTTGACAGTAAAGGAAGTAAGTGAACTGAAGGCTCTCCTCAAGGAAGAGTACGGAATCGAGCCCGCTGCTGCAGCTGTTGCTGTTGCTGCTGGTCCTGCTGCAGGCGGTGAAGCCGCTGCTGAGGAAAAGACATCGTTCGATGTTGTTCTGAAGAGCGCAGGTGCTGCAAAACTCCAGGTCGTTAAGGCTGTGAAGGAGTCTTGTGGTCTTGGTCTGAAGGAAGCGAAGGACCTCGTTGACGCTGCTCCCACAAACGTGAAGGAAGGTGTTGACAAGGCTACTGCTGACGCCCTGAAGGCTGCCCTCGAGGCTGCTGGCGCTGAGGTAGAGATTAAGTAATCACTCTCCCCGACAGATACCTTTTTGGTTAAGAATCCTCTGGTAGAGGGTTCTTAACCTTTTTGTGTCTTCGTTGAGACACGCCGTTAGTCAAGAGATGCTGAAGTGCTTCTCTTTTCACAGTATAATCAAGTAGATCAAACATACAAAATCACAGAGATGTCAAAAATCGTAAACAATCGAGTTGACTTTTCGAGCGTCAAGAATCCTGTACCTTATCCTGACTTTCTTGATGTCCAGTTAAAGTCATTCCGCGACTTCCTTCAGTTGGACACACCGCCTGAGAAGCGTAAGAACGATGGACTCTACAAGGTTTTTGCCGAGAATTTTCCGATACAGGACACTCGCAACAACTTCGTTCTTGAGTTCTTGGACTATTACATTGATGCTCCCCGCTATTCAATCGAGGAGTGTCTGGAACGTGGCCTGACCTACAGTGTACCCCTTAAGGCCAAACTGAAACTTTTCTGTTCCGACCCCGACCATGAGGATTTCGACACAGTTATTCAGGATGTGTTCTTGGGCCCGATTCCGTACATGACGGACAATGGTACGTTTGTCATCAACGGTGCCGAACGCGTTGTCGTTTCTCAGTTGCACCGTTCTCCAGGTGTATTCTTCGGTTCCAGCGTTCATGCCAACGGCACGCCCCTGTTCTCGGCCCGTATTATCCCGTTCAAGGGTTCGTGGATTGAGTTTGCGACCGACATCAACAATGTGATGTATGCTTATATCGACCGTAAGAAGAAACTTCCGGTGACCACGCTGCTCCGTGCCATCGGCTTTGAGTCGGATAAGGACATTCTCCACATTTTCAACCTTGCCGAAGAGGTGAAGGCCACGAAGACTAACTTGAAGAAGATGCTTGGCCGCAAGTTGGCTGCACGTGTTCTGAAGTCGTGGCTTGAGGACTTTGTTGATGAAGAAACGGGTGAAGTCGTTTCTATCGAACGTAATGAGATGATCATCGACCGCGAGACCGTTCTTGAGGAAGAGCACATTGACATGATTCTTGAGACGGGCGTTGAGTACATCCTGGTTCATCACGAAGAGACCAACACTTCGGACTATTCTATTATTTTCAACACCCTTCAGAAGGACCCGAGCAACTCTGAGAAGGAGGCCGTTGTCTATATCTACCGTCAACTCCGCAATGCGGATCCTGCCGATGATGCCAGTGCACGTGAGGTCATCAACAACCTGTTCTTCTCGGACAAGCGCTACGACTTGGGTGATGTGGGCCGCTACCGCATCAACAAGAAGTTGGGTCTTGACACTGACCCCGATGTCCGTGTCCTGACGAAGGAGGATATTATCGAAATCATCAAATATCTTGTCGAACTGGCCAACTCTAAGGCTGTCGTTGATGATATCGACCACTTGAGCAACCGCCGCGTGCGTACCGTCGGCGAGCAACTCTCCAATCAGTTTGCCATTGGTCTGGCCCGCATGAGCCGTACCATCCGCGAACGTATGAATGTACGCGACAATGAGGTGTTCACTCCGACCGACCTTATCAACGCGAAGACGATTTCTTCCGTCATCAATTCTTTCTTCGGAACGAATGCCCTCTCGCAGTTCATGGACCAGACCAACCCGCTGGCCGAGATTACGCACAAACGCCGTTTGTCTGCTCTGGGTCCTGGTGGTCTGTCGCGTGAACGTGCCGGATTTGAAGTTCGTGACGTTCACTACACTCACTATGGCCGTCTGTGCCCGATTGAGTCGCCTGAAGGTCCGAACATCGGTCTGATTTCTTCGCTTTGCGTCTATGCAAAGATCAACAGCCTCGGTTTCATCGAAACTCCTTACCGTAAGGTTGAGAACAGTGTGGTTGACATCAATCCCGAGCACATTGTCTATCTCTCGGCCGAGGAGGAAGAGGCACAGATCATTGGTCAGGGTAATGCTCCGCTGACTGAGGACGGTCACTTCATCCGTAAGGTCGTCAAGTGTCGTAAGGATGCCGACTATCCTGTTGTTCCGCCTTCAGAGGTGAACCTCGTCGATGTGGCTCCGCAGCAGATTGCCTCGATTGCCGCTGCGCTCATTCCGTTCCTCGAGCACGACGACGCCCACCGTGCACTGATGGGCTCGAACATGATGCGTCAGGCTGTTCCGCTTCTGCGTACAGAGGCTCCTATCGTGGGCACAGGTATTGAGAAGCAAGTCTGCGAGGATTCCCGCACAATGATTACAGCCGAAGGCGACGGTGTGGTTGAGTATGTTGACGCCACGACCATTCGTATCCTGTACGACCGTACGGAGGACGAGGAGTTTGTTAGTTTCGAACCTGCCGTCAAGGAGTATAAGTTGCCTAAGTTCCGTCGCACGAACCAGAACATGACCATCGACCTGCGTCCGCTCTGCGACCGCGGTCAGCGTGTGAAGAAAGGCGATATCCTGACTGAGGGCTATGCCACTGCCGACGGCGAACTGGCCCTGGGTCGCAACCTGCTCGTGGCCTACATGCCGTGGAAGGGTTACAACTACGAGGATGCCATTGTGCTGAACGAGCGTGTGGTTCGTGAGGACATCCTGACATCGGTTCATGTCGATGAGTTCTCTCTCGAAGTGCGTGAGACGAAGCGCGGCGTCGAGGAGTTGACTTCGGACATTCCGAACGTGAGCGAGGATGCCACGAAGGACCTCGACGAGAACGGTATTGTCCGTGTCGGTGCGCGCATCGAGCCGGGCGACATTCTCATCGGTAAGATTACGCCGAAGGGCGAGTCCGATCCTTCGCCCGAGGAGAAGTTGCTCCGTGCCATCTTCGGCGACAAGGCCGGTGATGTGAAGGATGCTTCACTCAAGGCTACTCCGTCGCTCAGCGGTGTGGTCATCGACAAGAAACTCTTCTCGAAGGCGATGAAGACACGTGCCGACAAGAACCGCGACCGTCAGGAACTGCCGAAGATTGACGCCGAATTCCAGGATAAGGTCGGCGACTTCAAGGCCATCCTGATTGAAAAACTCCAGAAACTGACCCGCGGCAAGGTGTCGCTGGGTGTGAAGGACTACATGGGAGCCGAGATTATCCCCGCCGGTGCCAAGTTTGCCAAGGGCACGCTCGAGAACCTCGACTACACTGCTGTCCAACTGAGTGGATGGACAAAGGACGAGCACACGAACACCCTCATCCGTGAACTTGTCATCAATTACCTGAAGAAATACAAGATTCTGGATGCCGAACAGAAGCGCAAGAAGTTCGCCCTCACCATCGGCGACGAACTGCCTTCGGGCATCATCCAGATGGCTAAGGTTTATATTGCCAAGAAGCGCAAGATTGGTGTCGGCGACAAGATGGCCGGTCGTCACGGTAACAAGGGTATCGTGTCGAAGGTGGTACGTCAGGAAGACATGCCGTTCCTCGAGGACGGTACGCCGGTCGATATCGTTCTCAACCCGCTGGGTGTGCCTTCTCGAATGAACATCGGTCAGATTTTCGAGGCTGTCCTCGGTGCTGCCGGCCAGAAACTGGGCGTAAAGTTTGCTACGCCTATCTTCGACGGTGCCCATCTTGAGGATCTCTGCGAATGGACCGACAAGGCCGGCCTGCCACGCTACGGACGCACCTATCTCTACAACGGTGAGACGGGCCTGAAGTTCGACCAGCCAGCCACGGTCGGTGTGACGTACATGCTGAAACTCGGTCACATGGTCGAGGACAAGATGCACGCCCGCTCCATCGGTCCGTACTCTCTCATCACGCAGCAGCCGCTCGGCGGTAAGGCCCAGTTCGGTGGTCAGCGATTCGGTGAGATGGAGGTTTGGGCACTCGAGGCCTTCGGTGCTTCGCACGTGCTCCAGGAAATCCTCACCATCAAGTCGGACGATGTGACTGGCCGCAGCAAGGCCTACGAAGCCATTGTCAAGGGCGATGCCATGCCGACTCCGGGCATTCCCGAGTCGCTCAATGTGCTGCTCCATGAACTTCGTGGTCTCGGCCTGAGCATCACACTCGAATAGGGCACCCCGTGCAGGTCCCTGCCTGCTGTCGCCAAGCGTTCTGATTTTATTTTTTTTGCCTGCTCCCAGGACCACCGCAGTGCATCCGAAAATGCACCGCAGTTGAAATAAATTTCGTCCGCAGTGCAAAAAGATTTCGTCCGCAGACGAAAAAAAATTCGTCCACAGTCGAAATTCAGACATGAGGAAGCGTCCTGAAGGACAAGCAGCGATGCCGCCTTTCGCCCGCACCACCGACAGGAGCCTGCCAAAGCCCAGAGACAGAGAGAATTCTTCCATCCATCCCCGCCAGGCATCAACCGGGGGACACCAACTTATAAAAAACATTTCGAAAAGATGGCTTTTAAGAAAGAAACCAAGACAAAGACTAATTTCACCAAGATAACGATTGGTCTTGCCTCGCCCGAGGAAATCCTCGAGAACTCCTACGGTGAAGTTCTCAAGCCCGAGACCATCAACTATCGCACCTATAAGCCAGAGCGCGACGGCCTGTTCTGCGAGCGCATCTTCGGTCCGACCAAGGACTATGAGTGCCATTGCGGAAAGTACAAGCGCATCCGTTACAAAGGCATCGTCTGCGACCGCTGCGGTGTCGAAGTGACCGAGAAGAAGGTGCGCCGTGAGCGTACGGGACACATCGGACTCGTCGTGCCCGTTGCCCACATCTGGTACTTCCGCTCGCTGCCCAACAAGATTGGCTACCTGCTCGGACTGCCCACCAAGAAACTCGACGCCGTCATCTACTACGAGCGTTACATCATCATTCAGGCCGGCGTTGCAGCCAATCCTGAAACCGGTATTGAAGACCTCGAACTCCTGTCCGAGGAAGAATACTGGAACATCGTTGACAACCTGCCCGAAGGCAACCAGCAGTTGCCCGACGAGGACCCGCAGAAGTTCATCGCCATGATGGGTGCCGAGGCCATCGAGTACATGCTCAAGCGCGTTGACCTCGACCGTCTGAGTTATGAACTCCGCGACCGTGCCAACCAGGACGGTTCGCAGCAGCGCAAAACCGAGTCGCTGAAGCGCCTCCAGGTGGTCGAAGCCTTCCGTGCTTCGCGCGGACGCAACAAGCCCGAGTGGATGGTCATGCACAACATCCCCGTCACACCTCCGGACCTCCGTCCGCTCGTGCCCCTCGACGGTGGACGTTTTGCCACGAGCGACCTCAACGACCTCTACCGTCGCGTCATTATCCGTAACAACCGCCTGAAGCGACTCATCGAAATCAAGGCCCCCGAAGTCATCCTCCGCAACGAAAAGCGTATGCTGCAGGAAGCCGTCGACAGTCTCTTCGACAACTCGCGCAAGGCATCGGCCGTCAAGTCCGACAGCAACCGTCCGCTCAAGTCGCTCTCCGACTCGCTCAAGGGTAAGCAAGGCCGCTTCCGTCAGAACCTGCTCGGTAAGCGCGTGGATTACAGTGCCCGTTCGGTCATCGTGGTCGGCCCTGAACTGAAGATGGGCGAGTGCGGTCTGCCCAAACTCATGGCTGCCGAACTCTACAAGCCGTTCATCATCCGCAAACTCATCGAGCGCGGCATCGTCAAGACCGTCAAGTCGGCCAAGAAAATCGTTGACCGCCGCGAACCCATCATCTGGGACATCCTCGAGTACGTCATGAAGGGCCATCCCGTTCTGCTCAACCGTGCCCCGACACTTCACCGACTCGGCATCCAGGCCTTCCAGCCGAAGATGATCGAAGGTAAAGCCATCCAACTCCACCCGCTCGCATGTACGGCCTTCAACGCCGACTTCGACGGCGACCAGATGGCCGTCCACCTTCCCCTCTCCAACGAAGCCATTCTCGAGGCACAACTGCTCATGCTGCAGTCGCACAACATCCTTTCGCCTGCCAGCGGCGACCCCATCACCGTCCCCTCACAGGACATGGTGCTCGGACTCTACTATATCTCAAAGGTACGCCCAGGCGCAAAGGGTGAAGGCATCACCTTCTACGGTCCCGAAGAAGCCATCATCGCCTTCAACGAAGGCCGCGTCGATGTCCATGCCCCCATCAAGTGCATGGTCAACGACATCGACGAAAACGGCAACTATATCCGCCACATCGTCGAAACCACCGTCGGCCGCATCATCATCAACGAAATCGTGCCCGAAGAAGTGGGATTCGTCAACGAAGTCATCGGTAAGAAGTCGCTCAAGAAAGTCATCACCAAGGTCATCAAGACCGTCGGCATGGCCCGCGCCTGCGAATTCCTCGACGGCATCAAGAACCTCGGCTACCGTAAGGCCTACGAGGGCGGACTCTCCTTCGTGCTCGATGACATCATCATCCCTGCCGAGAAAGAAGAAATCGTGCAGGCTGGTCACGACAAGGTCGATGAAATCCAGCAGAACTACGCCTTCGGTCTCATCACCGACAAGGACCGCTACCAACAGGTCATCGACACCTGGACCAAGGTGAACGACCAACTCAAGTCCACCCTCATGAAGCAGATGACCGAGGCCGACCAGGGCTTCAACGCCGTCTTCATGATGCTCGACTCCGGTGCCCGTGGTTCGAAAGACCAGATTGCACAGTTGGCCGGTATGCGTGGTCTGATGGCCAAGCCGCAGAAAGCCGGTGCCGACGATGCCAACATCATCGAGAACCCAATCCTTTCGAACTTCAAGGAAGGCATGTCCGTGCTTGAATACTTCATCTCTACCCACGGTGCCCGTAAGGGTCTGGCCGACACCGCCCTGAAGACGGCCGACGCCGGTTACCTCACCCGCCGACTCGTCGATGTCAGCCACGACGTCATCATCACCGAGGAAGACTGCGGAACCCTCCGCGGACTCATCTGCACCGCCCTCAAGGACGGCGACCGTGTTGTTGCCAGCCTGGGCGAACGTATCCTCGGCCGCGTCAGCGTTCACGACATTGTCAATCCGCAGACCGGCGACCTCATCGTTGCATCGGGCGAGGAAATCACCGAGAGTGTCGTTGCCGAGATTGAGGGTTGCGGCATCGAGAGCGTCGAAATCCGCTCCGTCCTCACCTGCGAATCGAAGCACGGCGTCTGCATGAAGTGCTATGGACGCAACCTCGCCACTGCCCGCATGGTGCAGAAGGGCGAAGCCGTCGGCGTCATTGCAGCGCAGGCCATTGGTGAACCTGGTACACAGTTGACACTGCGTACGTTCCACGCCGGTGGTGTCGCAGGTAACGCCGTTGCCAACGCACAGATTGTTGCCAAGAACAAGTGCCGCCTCGAGTTTGAGGAACTTCGCACCATCGACCGTCCTACGGATGAGAATCCCAATGCAAAGATTGTTGTCGGCCGACTCGCCGAACTTCGCTTTGTCGATATCAACACCGGCATTGCCATGTCCACAGTTCCTGTGCCCTACGGTGCCAACCTCTTCTTCGGCGAAGGAGAAATTGTCGAGAAAGACACCGTCATTGCCAACTGGGATCCGTTCAACTCCGTCATCGTCACCGAATTTGCCGGTAAGGTACAGTTCGAGGGCGTGCAGGAAGGTGTGACCTACCGCGTTGAGCAAGACGATACGACAGGTCTGCGCGAACTCATCGTCACAGAGTCGCGTGACCGTGCTCTCGTGCCCGTCTGCCACATCATCGGCGAGAACGGTGAAGTGCTCCGCACCTACAACTTCCCCATCAACGGCCACATTGCGGTCGAAGACGGCGAACAACTCAAGGTCGGCGACATCCTCATCAAGATTCCGCGTGCCGTCAGCAAGGCCGGCGATATCACCGGTGGTCTGCCGCGTGTTACCGAACTCTTCGAGGCCCGCAATCCGTCGAACCCCGCCATCGTTGCCGAAATCGACGGCGAAGTCACTATGGGTAAGGTGAAGCGCGGTAACCGCGAAATCATCCTCACCTCGAAGGTGGGCGACGTTCGCAAGTACCTCGTGCCTCTGTCGAAGCAGATTCTGGTACAGGAGAACGACTACGTGCGTGCCGGTACGCCGCTGTCCGACGGTGCTGTCACACCTGCCGACATCCTCAACATCAAGGGTCCTACGGCAGTGCAGGAATACATCGTCAACCAGGTGCAGGACGTTTATCGTCTGCAGGGTGTAAGTATCAACGACAAGCACTTTGAAATCATCGTGCGCCAGATGATGCGCCGTGTCCAGATTGACGAGCCTGGCGACACACGCTTCATCGAAGGCAACATTGTCGATAAACTCGACTTTGCCGAAGAGAACGACCGCATCTGGGGCAAGAAGGTTGTCACCGACGCTGGCGACAGCGAAACCATGCTCCCCGGCATGATTGTCACCGCCCGCAAACTCCGCGACGAGAACTCCATGCTCAAGCGCCGCGACCTCAAGCAGGTACAGACGCGCGATGCCGTTCCCGCCACAGCCACCCAGATTCTGCAGGGCATCACCCGCGCAGCCCTCGGTGCCAAGAGTTTCATGTCGGCAGCCTCCTTCCAGGAGACCACAAAGGTGCTCAACGAAGCAGCCATCTCTGGCAAGAGCGATCCGCTCTCTGGCATGAAGGAGAACGTCATCTGCGGTCACCTCATCCCCGCTGGTACAGGTCTGCGCGACTTCGACAAGATTGTCGTAGGCTCGAAGGACGAATACCTCGAGGCACACCGCCCGACATTCGACCCCGCCGCAGCCTTTGCTTCGTTCAATCGCTAAGACATAGCAACGTAACCATTATGTTACACATGCTATGACCAGGCAGATGTAATTCAGGCGCAGCACCCACAAACGTTGTGGATGCTGCGCTTGCGAAAGTTGAATCAAAAATTAGTAACACCCATGCAACGAATTCTCATCACAACACTGGTGCTTTGCCTCACGATGACGGCCGGAGCACAGAAGACCACACGGCAAGAACCCTTCACCGGCTATCTGTTTGCCTACTTCGAAGGACGCGGAGACGGACAGGAACAGCTGCGCTTCGCCCTGAGCGACGATGCCGTCCACTGGCGGGCACTCAACGAAAACCATCCCATCGTGACGTCGGACACCATCAGCGAGAGCGGCGGAATCCGCGACCCGCACATCCTGCGCGGCGAACATGGCGACTACCTCATTGTCGCCACCGACATGCACACTTTCGACCCCAAACAGGGATGGGGCTCGAATCCAGGCATCGTACTGCTTCGCTCCGACGACCTCGTCCACTGGACACACTCGCGCATCAACCTGTCGAAGGCCTTTCCCAAACACTTCGGCGATGCCTACTGGGTGTGGGCACCCCAGACCATCTACGACCGCAAGGCAAAGAAGTACATGATCTACTTCACCCTTCAGCGCAGCGACCGCAAGAGCCTCATCAGCTACTATGCATACGCCAACCGCGACTTCACCGCCTTCGAAAGTGAACCGAAACAACTCTTCGCTGCCAAGTATGGCTCCATCGACAACGACATCATCGAAGGTCCCGACGGAACCTTCCACCTCTTCTACAAAGGAAACACAAAGGACGAACAGGGACGGGAAGTGAACAACGGCATCCAGCAAGCCACGTCGAAAAACCTGAAAGGCCCCTGGAAGGAGGACTTCGTCTATCTCGACGCCTACGCCGGCACGCCCACCAGCGTCGAGGGCAGCAGCGTCTTCAAGTTGAACAACGAAGAAAAGTGGGTGCTGATGTACGACCTCTACAGCAGTGGCCGCTATGAATACCAGACGACGACCGACCTCTACAACTTCACCCGCCGGCCACAGTCGTTCACCAAAGACTTCTTCCCGCGCCACGGCTCGGTCATCTCCGTGACACGCACCGAGATGCAGCGACTTCAGGACCACTTCGGACAGGCTGCCACCTACCTGCTCGAAAGCCACGGCAATCCCCTGTTCCGCCACCACTACACGTCCGACCCCGCCACGCTCGTCGTGGGCGACACCCTCTGGCTCTTCACCGGACACGACTCCAACGGGCGCAAGAACGGCTACTGGATGAGCGACTGGTGCGTCTTCTCGACCACCGACCTGAAGCACTGGACCGAATATCCCTGCCCGCTGCAGCTCACCGACTTCGCCTGGGGTGTGAAGGGCGAGGCCTACGCAGCACAAGTCATCGGCAGGGGAGGTAAATACTACTGGTACGTCTCGACCAATCAGTGCGGCATCGGCGTCGCCGTGGCCGACCGTCCGCAGGGACCCTACCACGACGTACTCGGACGTCCGCTGCTGACCAACGACGACTGCTTCGCCTCGAAACACTCGTGGGCATGCATCGACCCCACCGTCATCATCGACGACGACGGGCAGGCCTATCTCATCTGGGGCAACGGGCAGTGCTACATTGTCCGGCTGAAAGAAAATATGATTGAGACGGAGGGCGACGTACGGCAGATTACGTTTTCCGAGGCCTTCCCATTCGAGGAAGCGCCGTGGATTCACAAATACCAGGGTCGATACTATCTGACCTACGCCAGTGGATTTCCCGAGCGCATCGCCTATGCCGTGGCCGACAACATCTGGGGACCCTACGAGCCGAAAGGCATCATCAGCGAGGTCGCAGGCAACAGCGACACCACCCACCCCGCCATCGTCGAATACAAGAACCGGTGGTACTTCTTCAGCCACAACGGGGCGCTCCGCCGCAGCGTAGTCTGTGAACCGCTCCGCTACGATGCCGACGGCAACATCCTGCCAATTCCGCCCACAAGTGCCGGCATTGAACGATGAGCGTGAAGCGTTGAACGCTTCACTTCTATTGCGTTGGATTTATCGGATATAGACTTTTCGTCGTCGTCCCTGTTCATCGACAACGATGTTGATTCCTCTGTGAGATGTGGTCTGTGCAGTCCCCCTGCAGATTGTAGTAGAGGGGAGCATGCCTGCCCGCAACGTCAGGCACAGCCTTGACGTAAGTTGAGATGTCCATGCGCGTGATGGTGTCGTCCATCCAGACCAGACGTTCCGTGTACCATGTACGGGCCCGTTGAATATAACTGTTCAGTGTGGACGCATAGGGTATGGTTTCGTAGCGTTGGCGGTCCAGACGCACGATGGCTTCAAGGTCGGGCTTGTCGGGCAGATGGTCAAGACTGTCGATACAGTCGAAGATGCCCTCCTCAAATCCCTTTGCCTTGAGCTGTTTCCACTGGCGGATGTACTCCTCGAGCAGGGCCGGACTGCTGGCCAGCATGACTCTTCACCCACTCGCGCGGTGAACAGCCGAAGCGTTCGCGGAACTTCACGTTGAAGTACGACTGAGTGCGGAAGCCACAACGATACGCAATCTCGCCCACTGCGAGGTCGGAGGTTTGCAGGAGGTGGAGACATTGCTTTTCTCATAGATACTCTAATCTTAGATGAAGAAATGGATAATAGGGATACTTTGTACGCTACTCTTTCCGTATGGGGTGTCTGCCCAAACAGAACAAGCTACCGAACAGAGTTCAAGTAAGGAAATCATCGAGCATTGCGGCGACCGCTACATCATCAACGTCGATGCCCTGAATCCTGACCGGAATATGACGCTGATGGACGTCTTGATGACCTGTCCAGAGCTGGGCGTCTCACCGACAGCTACGAACTGCGTATTGACAACGTCGTGCTGCCTATGGACGACGAGACCTTTTTGGAGGCGATGAAAGCAATCGATGTCAGCACCATCGAGGTGTACGTCCAATCGTCGGTAGCCATCAGCGGAGGCGGCAAATCCAACATCATTGACATCTACCTCAAGCCTCAAGCCGACGGTACGACTTCGGGCAAACTGTGGCTCGAAGGCTCGACACGCGGCAACGGCAAGGCTTGGGCTGATGTCGTGACCCGCAGCGGCAACGTCACCCTGCATGGCTACGCGCTGACCAACCTTGGATATGCCCGTGGCGAACTCGCAGACGTAGGCCGTTACACCTCGCGGCAGACTGTGGAGGACGTGCACCTGAACGTCGATTGGGACATCAGCGACAAAGACAACCTTGTTATCAAGTTCTTCCAGGATTTCCTTGACAGCAAGCAACTGCTGCACTCAGACATCATCTCGCTTCCGCTGACCAACCTCCAGCCCCACTACATGCTGACAGCCAGCTACACACGCACACTGAACGATCGGGGCGCCACGCTGCTGACCGAGGGAGGCGGCGAGTTTCAGAAAAACCATAGCGACGACATTTCGATGCAGGATGGCTTCGCCTATTTGTTTTCCGAAGCCAGGCTGCCCTGTTTTGGCGACAAACTCAACACGCTGGTGGGATGGGAGATCGACTACTTCAACAACTTCGTGTCGCAGGTCGATCGCCAGCAGATGATGTTTAACGACCTCTACCTACAGTTAGACTTCACGTCTGGGCCCTGGGTGCTGACCCTGGGCGACCGTTTCCGCATCACCAACTATTGGCACCGCACCTACTACGAAGGCCCCGACCACTCGCATTGGAACAACAACCGCATCGAGAACAGCCTGCTGGCCAGCGTAGGCTACAAGTCGGGAGGCCACTTCGTGCAGGGTTTCTTCAATCGCGACTACCTCACGCCGGTCATCAACTTCATCTATGAGGGCTACGATATGGACACAGGCAGGCGCACGTACAACACCGCCCTCCGCACCAACATGTACCACTGTGCAGAGCTTCGCTACACCTATCAGCAGCCCGACCTCGTGCTGAGCGGCAGTGCGCTGCACGCCTGGTCAGATGACAGCCCTCTGGCCGACGAACGCTACATCGGAATACGCACCTTGCTCACCTGGCACAAGGGTGCCCTGCGCCTGACCGCTGGAGCCGACTTCTATCATTGGTCTGCCCCCGATGTCCATCCAGTTATCTCGGACAACCGCTATTGCAACTACTTCGACCTGCGCCTCCTGCCCACACTGCTGCTGGACAGCGGCTGGCGTCTCAGTGCCAAACTCCTCTACAACAGCCGTCGTGAACTGATTGAAGAATTGCCTTCCCACCTCTATGCCTCGGTGAAGGTGAGCAAGGACTTTGGCCGTCACTGCACACTCAGTGCCGACTTCCACGACCTGGCTGGCTCCGGCCGCCTTCCGTCTTACCTCGTCGGCCACTACTACGACAACCGCGCCATCACCCTTGGCTGCACCTACAGGTTTTGGCTGCACCTACAGGTTTTAACCGACTGTAGTAGTTTATTATCTAACTTTTATAGGGCATCAAATTCGGATGTAGCGTTAAAAATCTTTAATAATCGTATGCCTTTTTGCGACTTTCCGAAATACGTGCTAACTTTGCAGCAAATTATCTTAAAGGTGTGTTCTATTTATTAATAAATTCTCTATGAATTATCTTTGCAAGCGCCGAGCGGCCCTCTTCGTCCTCCGTCGCCATAGGCTCTCTTCGCCCTTCGGCCTTGAAAGTAAATCTGTTCGAAAATAGTCTAAAAGCAATGTAAACTAATTGATAGAATCCACCTCAATAAACTTCCATGGTTTTATGAAACAAATACTGATGAAAACAAGTCTGACTTGCCTCCTGTCGATGGGGGCCTTCTTGTGTGCCCCATTTGCCTGTGCACAGAATCCTTCAGGAACTGCCGATGTCCCCCATGCTTCCATGTATCTTCAACCATGGAACAGACAGGCGGTAAAAGTTCCTTTCGCTACAGCCGACCCTGGTACGCCAACTCTTATCCATTGGGGTATGGACACGGCATGGGACGACGAGGGCAACGTGTTGCGCGGCAGGGCAACGTGTTGCGCGGCATCAACTTCTTAGGGCGTGACCGTCTGACTTATGGTCGAATCTCGTTTCAGACGATGGATGCCGTCAATGCCGATGGCACTTTGTCCGACCGACAGAAAAACTTTCTGAACTCACGCCTTCGCCATATCTCGCTCACTCATCCCGATGGGCTTCTTCTCAATTCCGACCCTGTTGACATCAATACCAGTATCTATACCCATCACCCCGAGGCTTGGTACAAGGTCATCAAGGCCACAGTGAAATATGTGCAGGACTATGGCCTGAAAGTGGTCTCTATCGCACCCTTCAACGAACCGGACGTCACAGCCAGCAACCAGGGGACAAAAGCCGACTTCA
>ONXQ01000175.1 GCA_900321835.1 uncultured Prevotellaceae bacterium | reverse complement strand
TAAGGTAAGTGAAAAATCTGACATGGCCAAATCCTGAGCCGCTCGGCTTTGCCGCTTGCCCCAGCAAGAACTTTTTGTTGCTCAGGTACTTATAAAGAAAGTTAAATTAAAGTGCTGCGGAATTTAGGACGATTCTCAACTGCGCCTTCGGCGCTCCTCCTCATGAACAAGAAACTGCTACTCACTTTCATCCTCCTACTCACCATTTCCGGCCTCAGCGCCCGCACATTCCGTCATCCCGGTCTGCTGCATAGCAGCGAGGCCATTGAGCGCACGCGCCAATGGGTGAAGCACGAAAACCCCGTTGCAATGGGTTCGTACCGTAAACTCATTGCCGACCCTAAGGCATCGGCATCCTATCAGATGGCTGGCCCCTTCGACATCATCGCCCGCGATGGGCAGCATGGCAGGACGAAAGGGCCGAGCGAGAACGACTTCCTCGCTGCCTACTACAACGCACTCCGTTACGTTATCACGGGCGAGGAGGCACATGCAGCAACAGCCATGAAGATCATTCGCGCCTATGCCAACCGCCTACAAGCCATCGACGGCCACGACGGTCCGCTCTGCGCCGGTCTGCAAGGTTTTATACTTGTGAATGCCTGCGAACTGTTGCGCTACGAATACCCTGCCTGGACGAAGGACGACACGCGCTCCACCGAAAGCATGTTGCGACGGGCCTTCCTGCCTGTGCTCAACGAGTTCGACCGCCTTTCGCCTTATGCCAACGGCAACTGGGGAGCCGCGGTGAACAAGATGCGTCTGGCACAGGCGGTGTACACGAACGATGCGAAGCAGTATGCCCGCGCCATCGGCTACTACCGACACGGGGCCGACAACGGATCGCTGCCGAACTACCTCGCCGCCAGCGGACAATGTCAGGAGTCGGGACGCGACCAGGCTCACGTGATGCTCGGACTGGGACAGCTCGCCGAGACGTGCGAGGTAGCGTGGAACCAAGGCGACGACCTCTATGGCGACCTCGACAACCGACTGCTGGCAGGCTATGAATACACGTCGCGTGCAAACCTCGGACTCGACGTGCCGTTCGCCACATGGAAAGACCTCACCGGGAAATACAGCAACTGGAACGTGCTCGCCGAGGGTGCGCTGGGACAGTGGCGGGCGGTCTTCGAAATTGCCTATAACCACTACGTTGGCCGCCGCCATCTGGCGATGCCCGCCACGAGTCTGGCGCTGGGCCACTACGTACGTCCCGAGGGGGCAGGCTTCACCTGCGACAACCCAGGCTTCGGCTCGCTGCTGTTCTATCAGGGCACGGAGGTGGACGCGTTCACTGCTGTTCCGACTCCTATTACTTATAAGGTGAACAAGCGCCGGCCTTACAACGTTTCGACGGAACCCGTCATCAAACTGGAGAATGCTCCTCGGCTGAGCCTCGTGCGCACCGTAGACTGCTGGCCCGAATACTGGGACTTGCTGCCCGTGCGGCAGGATGGCAACGTCTACGAATACGAACCGCAGGGAGCACGTTCGCGCAACGGCTACACATTTGCCGAAGGCGAGGTGGCGACCACCTTCCTGGTGCGCGAGCAGGCCGGGCTACCTGCCTTCGTCGACGGTGGAGCATCACGGCCCGTGCTACCACCTTTTAGTGTGAGCCCACTGCCCGAGAAGGACGGCCCTGCCCTTTCAGCCGACTATCACGTAGAGATTCGGCGCGCCGCAGCCAACGCTGACGAGTGGACGACGGTTCCGGTGTTGCGTTGCAACGTCGACACACGCCGTGTGCAGCAAGCGGCGTTTGCCGAGTTCGACATGTCGGAGCCCGTCGTCGTTCGCATCACCAGCCACCGACCGGAGCAGGCTGCCGCCGTCGACGTGCGTCCACACTCGCGACAGCTGCAGGCCGAGCGCCTCAACGACAGCACCGTGCTACTGCGCCTCGACCGACCGGAATACCTCAGCGTGGAGTTTGGCGGCGACCGCCTGCACAACCTGCATGTGCTGGCAAACGCACCTCTCACCGAGCACCACTCACCAGCTGAGCCGAAGGCCATCGACTGGGTGGCTCCGAACTCGCAGGACGTGTTCGTGGAGGGCGCCCGCCTCATCTACTTCGGTCCGGGCGTGCACAAGCCAAAGGACCTGCCCAGCGAGGAAATCAAGATTCCATCGAACTGTACCGTCTACTTGGCTCCTGGCGCCGTTGTGAAAGCCCGGCTCATCGTCGACCGGGCGGAGAACGTGCGCATCGTCGGTCGCGGCATCATAGACCATCCGCTGCGAGGCATCGAAATCACATATTCGAAGAACGTGCTCGTCGACGGTATTACCATCCTGAACCCCGCCCACTACACCGTGTTCGGAGGACAGAGTGAGAACATCACCATTCGCAACATCAAGTCGTTCTCGGCACGTTCGTGGAGCGACGGCATCGACCTGATGTGCTGCCGCCACGTGCGTGTAGAAAAATGTTTCCTGCGCACCAGCGACGACTGCATAGCACTCTACAACCACCGCTGGTGGTACTGGGGCGGCTCGGAGGACTTCGACATCTCGCGCTGCATCTTCTGGCCGGATGTCGCCCACCCGGTGAACATAGGCTCACACGGCGACGACCGCGCCCCGAAGGGTGAGCTGCTCAGCGGCGTGCGCATCCACGACTGCGACATCCTCTACGGTCGCGAGCAGGGACTGCTGGCCATCCAGTGTGGCGACCAAAACACCATTCAAGACGTGCGGTTCGACAGCATTCGCATCGAGGGCGTGCAGCGAGGCCGTATCTTCGACCTGCGTGTGTTGTTCAGCGAGAAGTACAACCGCGCGCCGGGAGAGCTCATCGACGACATTCACTTCGACCATATCACCGTAGATGCCGACACCCCCGACGAGAACCTGATGCCCTCGCGTGTCGACGACTACGACCCCGCCCGCCGCGTCCGCAACTTCACCATCGGCGACGTGCGCATCGGCTCCCGACACTTCGACCCCGAACGCGACATCGTTCGCACGATGACACATGACAGTATTTTTGAAAATAAATAAAACCATCATGAAACAACTGCTCCTCACCCTCGCCCTGCTGGCCGTACAACTCGCCAGCGCCCAAACCGCCGACTACGACACCAACCGCGGGTTCATTCATCCCGGCGGGCTCCACACACAGGCCGACTTCGACCGCGTGAAGGCACAACTCGAAGCCGGCAACCCCACCGTGAAGGAAGCCTATAGGGTGCTCACCTCGGCTGCTTACTCACAGTCGGGCGTGCAGACATATCCCGTGGAGGTCATCGTACGCGGAGGCGGTTCGGGCGAAAACTACCTAAAATCCGCAGATAATTTTTCAATGGTCTAATTTTGCCGCCATTTGAGACATGTCTGTCTGTTTTTAGCCATACAAGAGTGTAATCCGACGGGACATAGCCTATCAACTTACTGCGAAGCCCCAGGTGGGAGTCGATTACAGAGGACAGAATACGGTCAAATCTGTCCAAAACGAAAAATATTCCACCAAAGGCGGTGATCTCCTCAGATTTTTGTTGTATCTTTGCCATGTCATTGATGATTTTGCTTGTCTTGTTTTGCAGCACTAAGGTA
>ONXQ01000026.1 GCA_900321835.1 uncultured Prevotellaceae bacterium | reverse complement strand
TCCGCCCCTCCGGGGCACCTCCCCTATCTGGGGAGGAGTTCGCCTACAACCACTCTCACCAATCAAGGAGATTCGGGTCATCTTCTATATCATTGCCAAAATTTTTTCGTCCACAGATGAAATTTATTTCGTCCGCAGACGAAAAAAAGTTTCACCGCAGTGGTACAAGAATACCAGTGCGGTGAAACTTTGGGTGGTACGCCGTGCCCGGCGCGTCGGCCTATTCGAGCGTCAGTTCCTCGATGAGGCGGCGGCCGGAGTTGATGTCCTTGTTGTCCTTATCCACATCACGCTGGAAGAAACTGGGCTCTTCGCTCGTACCGCGCATCATGTGGCTGATGATGAACTCCAGGATATCGCTGTTCGACCAAAAGGTTATATTTCTTTATTTTTGTTCTTTGAAATCAATATATTCCAATATTTGAATATTTGGATTATTGGTTCTATAAGCCTTGATAAATGTTTTATTCTTAAATTCAGTTTTACCGCTGATTAAATTGATAATTTCATTTGCAATATTATCAGGTATCACTGTTTCCCTTCTGGAAACACCCACCCAACGATTACCCTCATATACATCTCTATGAACTACTAAACTATAGAAGCGGAAACCATCACCTTCATGCAAATATAATTCCTTCACATAAGGAATATGTCTGGTTATTTTTTCTTGTGTATCTATAAAAAGTACATAATCAACGAAATTATCAGGTGAATCTTCATATCTTGAATACACAACGTTATATTCTTTCCCTAAACGCTTCATCGTCATGGTCTTTTGGACAATTTGACCATTAGGAAGCACCTCATTGGGATTTTGTTCTAAATCATCAACGCCAGGAACAAAAGGTGAAATTACTTTTGTATAAGTTTTATCAAGAGGAGATACAACCTCACGCATCGTGGAGACTTTTTTGATGTCCTCTGCATACAGCGAAGACACAGACACACAGAGGCCGAGCAACAATGTCAGTACCCTGCTGGAAGTCGGTAATAAAGTTTTCCGTTTCATAAATCGTTTTTTTTGTTTGTTAGAAATGAATACAGATTTCATGCTAGGTTAGCGTTTTTTACAGGTTCTTGCAAAAGAGAGCCGAACTTATTTCTGACGAGAGAAACTTTTTTTACTCGGAACGAACGAAAAGTTTCTTCTTGAACTTCGCGTTACACTCACTCGAGCGTCAGTTCCTCGATGAGGCGGCGGCCTCCGCCATACTGCTCGATGACCGAGAGGACGTAGCGGATATCGACGCCGATGGTGCGCTGCAGGCGACGGTCGAACTTGATGTCGCCCGACATGGCCTCCCAGTTGCCGTCGAAGGCAAGGCCGATGAGGCGTCCGCGACCATCGAACATTCCGCTGCCCGAGTTGCCGCCCGTGATGTCGTTGGTGGTGAGGAAGCAGAGTTGCAGGTCGCCGCTGTGGGCATCGACGTAGCGCTGGCCCCAGCGTCCCTTCTTGAGCCACTTGAGCACGGGCTCGGTGAGTTCGTAGTCGGGATTCTTCGGCGTGAGTTCATATTTGTCGAGAATCGACTGCGACGGTGTGAAGCAGGGGTTGCTGTCGAGGCCCAGCACCTGTCCGTAACTCATGCGCAGGGTGAAGTTGGCATCGGGATAGTATTCCTTGTCGCTGTTCATCTGGCGGAGGGCATCGCCGAGTTGGCGTTCCAGTTCGTCGGCCGTGTCGCTGCCGAAGGTCTTGTAAAGCGCACCGATGAGGTCAATGGTCACATTCAGCAGTGGGTCGTTGACGAGGTCCTGCAGCGTGCCGTACTGACGCAGCCGCTCGGGGTCGGAGAAGGCGCTGTTCTCATACATCCGTCGCGTGAAGGTGTCGTAGTCGCCGCCGAGGACGGAATCGATGACGGCCGTATAGATTTCGGGCAGATAGTCGGCCGAAGGCACCTGCTCGCGGTAGTTGCGCAGCAGGGCCGTGAAGATGCGGCGGTCGGTCTCGACGTCAATGTCCTTGTAGGCTTTGTCGATGTCTTTGTGGAAGGCGCCGGGCTCATCGACCGTGCCTTGCATCATGTGCTGGACGATGAACTTGATGATGTCGCTGCCCGACCAGAACGACTCTTCCCACAGCGTCTGCGTGTAGGCCCGGTCGCGGCCCTGGGCATAGGTGTCGCGCAGCGAGTCGAGCAGCGTCTGCACCTCTGGGCGCCAAGCCACGAGTTCGCGCTCCAGCGCCTGTTTCTCGGCAATGACGCCGAGGTCCTCCAGCGCCTTGTTCTGGCCGATGGAGAACTTCCAGTAGTTGCTGCTTTGGGCGTACTTCGACGAGTACATGATGCGCAGGGCGTCGCTGGAGTTCATGGCCTCCTTCATGATGGCCTGTTTCACGCCGCGCACCTGGATGCGCAGGTCGTTGGTGGTGCGCATCGTGTTCTCCACGCCGAACGACGAGAGGTAGCGGTCGGTCGAACCAGGATAGCCGAAGGTCATGCAGAAGGAGCCCGGCTGGTAGCCTTGCGTGCTCACGTGGGCATAGCGCAGCGGATGGTACGGACGGTTGTCCTTGCTGTACTCGGCCGGCATGTTGTTCTTGTCGGCATAGATGCGGAAAACGCTGAAGTCGCAGGTCTGGCGCGGCCACATCCAGTTGTCAGTGTCGCCGCCGTGCTTGCCCAGGCACTGTGGCGGAGCGAACACGAGTCGCACGTCACTGAAGCGCTGATAGACGCTCAGGTAGTATTTGCTGCCCTTGTAGTAGGGCGTGACGACAGCGTGAATGCCTTGCAGCGGCAGCGAAACAGCCTCTTGCAAAGCCGTGGCCACAGAGTCGATGGCACGGGCACGCTGACCCTCGTCCATGTCGGGTGTGACGGCCGAAAGCACCTGCATCGTCACCTCGTAGGTGTTGAGGTGGAAATCGACGTAGAGGTCTTCGTTCGGCAGTTCGTCGGCCTGTTTTTTGGCAAAGAAACCGTCGGTCAGGTAGTCGTGCTGCGTCGAAGAATGCTCCTGAATGGAGCCGTAACCGCAGTGGTGGTTGGTGAACACCAGCCCGTCGGGACTGACGACGACGCCCGAACAGAAGCCGCCGAACTGCACGATGGCGTGGTTGAGCGAGGCGTGCTCGGTCGAGAAGATGTCGTCGTGCGCCAGTTCGAGCCCCATGCTGTGCAGGATGCTGTCGGTGCGTTCTGTGAGGTTGGTAATCATCCACATGCCTTCGTCGGCACGTGCCGTGGACAGCGAAAGCAAGGCCACGAGTGTGAACAGGATTTTCTTTTTCATCATTTTTTCTTAAAATATTTTCCGACGAAAGGCAGCGAGTGCAACGGCATGTCTTTCTGAATGATATAGGCTACGAAAACGAGAATCAGCAACGTGTTGACCGTCATCCGCAGAGCGGGATGCCACGTGTCGGGCACCAATGTCATCACGGCGTAGAGCAAGCCGGCCAGCAGGGTGTAGAGCGCGATGTCGCGCAGCGGATAGCGAATCGGATTTTTCCACTGTCCGACAAAATAACTCAGCAACATCGACGTTGCATAGCCTGCAAAACCGCCCCACGCACAGGCCCAGTAGCCGATGCGCGGAATGAAGATGACGTTGACGGCCACCAGCACGGCACAGCCTGCAAGGGAGAACCAGGCGCCCCAGATTGTCTTGTCGATGAGTTTGTACCAGAACGAAAGGTTGAAGTAGATGCCCATCATGATCTCCGCCGCCATGACGATGGGGATGGTGGGAATCGCCTCGCGATAATCCTCGCCGATGATGTGCTTCAGCAGGTCCATATAGCCCATCACGGCGAGGAACGCCAGCAGGGTGAATACGATGAAGTATTTCATGGCCTGCGCATAATACTCCTTGCTGTCGCGGTCCTTTGCTTTGGCAAAAACGAGAGGCTCGTAGGCATAGCGGAAGGCTTGTGTAATCAGTGCCATAATCATCGCTATCTTGACACACGAGCCATAAACGCCGAGTTGAACGTTCGCGTCGGCTGCATCAGGATAAACCAGCGGGAACATAATCTTGTCGGCCACCTGATTCAGGATGCCTGCAATGCCCAACACCAATATAGGCCACGAGTAACTGAACATCTCTCGAAGCATCTTTCCGTCGAACTTCCATTTGATGCGGAACATATCCGGAACGAAGAAGAAGGTGATAAGGCTGGTGCAGAGCAGGTTGATGAAGAAAACGTAATAGACCGACGTCTTGCCCAGCAACACGAAGTAGATGACATTCAGGGTGATGTTGATGAGGATATACAACAACTTGAGGGAGGCAAAGCGGAGGGCTCGTTTCTGATACCTGAGATAACTGAAAGGCAGGGCCTGGATGGCATCGAGCGCCACGACGACGGCCATCATCAGCAGATAGTCGGGGTGTTGAGCGTAGCCCAAAGCATCGCTGATGGGCGTGATGAAGCCGAACATCAGCAAGAGGAAGATGGCTGTGAACGAACCGACAACGGAGAAGGCTGTGGAGAAGACGGTGTCCGACTTGAATCTATCGTCGTTCGCAAATCGGAACAGGGTTGTCTCCATTCCGAAGGTCAGTATCACCAGGATGAGTGCCGTGTAGGCATACACATTAGTGCTGATGCCGTAATCGCCGCTGTCCTTCGGCATATAGTGGGTGTAGAGCGGCACAAGCAGGTAGTTCAGAAACCTGCCCACAATGCTGCTCAGCCCATAGATGGCTGTATCTTTTGCAAGACTTTTGAGATTGGCCATAGTGTCTTTTTGGTTAGGGGGGGCGGAATGTCCGGAATATCCGGAAAATCCGGAATGTCCGGAGTTTCCGGGAAACCTGTTCAGAACAGGCTCCCCATCAGTGCTTCGGCTTTGGGTGTGCGGCCCAGATGGCGATAGGCGAGTTCGGTCACTTCGCGGCCACGGGGCGTACGCTTGATGAATCCTTCTTTGATGAGGAACGGTTCATAGACTTCCTCGAGCGTGCCGGGGTCCTCGCCCACGGCGGTGGCGATGGTGCCTACTCCGACGGGGCCGCCCTTGAACTTGTCGATGATGGTCGTGAGAATCTTATTGTCGATTTCGTCGAGGCCGAACTTGTCGATGTTCAATGCTTCGAGGGCCACGTGCGCTATCTTCACGTCGATGCGGCCTGTGCCGCGCACCTGCGCAAAGTCGCGCACACGGCGCAGCAGGGCGTTGGCAATACGTGGTGTGCCACGGCTGCGCGAGGCGATTTCACCAGCGGCATCGACGTCGCAGGGCACTCCGAGCAGCGAGGCCGAGCGCAGGATAATCTTCTGCAGCACCGAGGCGTCGTAGTATTCGAGGTGCATGTTGATGCCGAAACGGGCTCGCAGCGGAGCCGTGAGCAGACCGCTGCGGGTGGTGGCACCTACGAGCGTGAAGGGGTTGAGGTCGATCTGAATCGAGCGGGCCGAAGGACCTTTGTCAATCATGATGTCGATGCGATAGTCCTCCATAGCCGAGTAGAGGTACTCCTCGACCACGGGCGAGAGGCGGTGTATCTCGTCGATGAACAGCACGTCGTTCTCTTCGAGCGAGGTGAGGATGCCGGCCAGGTCGCCGGGCTTGTCGAGCACGGGGCCGCTGGTCACCTTGAACCCGACACCGAGTTCGTTGGCGATGATGTTCGACAGCGTCGTCTTGCCCAGTCCTGGGGGGCCGTGCAGGAGCGTGTGGTCGAGGGGTTCGCCGCGGAACTTCGCTGCCTCGACAAAGATGCTCAGGTTCTCGACCACCTTTGTCTGACCGCTGAAGTCGGCAAACCGCAGCGGGCGCAGGGCATTCTCGAAGTCTTTTTCCTTCGACGACAGGTACTGCTCTTCGCGGATGTCAAAATCTTCGTTCATAGTTGTTGAAAAGATTGTGCAAAGTTACTCGTTTCTGCGCACATGACAAAATAATCGGTCAAGTATTTCGCTTTGATTTTCACGCCGATGCGGCCGGTGTGGCCCGTTGTCGGCCGGTGTGTCGTTCGCGGCACATCGGCCGACTTTTTTTGTCCGTTCGCAGAACGTCCGAATTTCGTCCGCAGACGAAAAAATTTTCGTCCGCAGTTGAAAAAAATTTCGTCCGCAGACGAAATAAATTTCATCCACAGACGAAATGTTCCCCGACTGCATCCGACCTCTCATCCAACACCTTTTCAGAGGTTTTCGGCCTTTCAAATTCACAGAAAACTTTCAAATTCGCAGAAATCACGTACCACCTCGTCAAATATTTGCAAATGTGCTTGCTCCGCCCACACCTCTTCTATATCTTTGCAGGTGACAAGTGTATTCATTTTTTGTCTAACTAAATTCAAAAAGTAATTATGAAAAAACTGAGTTTCATCCTTATGGCCGCAGTAGCCCTCATCGGTTTCTCGGCTTGTTCCAGCAGCGACGACGGCGGAAGCGCCCCTGAACCCACTCCGCTTGGAACTATCAAAAAACTCGCAGCCGAGAGCCTCGGTTCGTGGGACGAAGGTTTCGTCACCGAGAAAGGCGTCTATCTGCTCAAGAAGAACGGCCCCTCCTCCTCGGCACCTGTCCGCAAGGCTCCTGCTTCCGACGAAGCGGCCTACAACACCGAAACACTCTACTTCTCGAGTGCAGACGGTGCTACGAAGGCCACCCTGCTCGTCAACAAGACCGACAACCGTCCGCTCCAACTCATCCTCAAGGACGGCGTGCTCAACTTCTCGTTCCTCAGCGACGATGTGCTCGAACTGGTGTTCAAGAACGGTTCTGAAATCACGTACATCGACCAGATTCCCTACGACAAGGCCGCTCTCGATGCCGCTCTCGCCGCTGCCGACTACAAGAACGAACTGCAGACCTCGCTCTTCTACTTCGCCAGCGTGACCGACATCACGAAACTGGCTTCCTACCCGACCGTCGTGGCTGCTGCCATCTATTTCCGCGAAATCATCAACTTCAAGTACGAAGGCTCGAGCACCGTCACGGCAGCCGAGGCTGGCCTGACTGTCGGCAGCGACGGCGTGCCCACTGTTGTCCAGGAAGCCGAACAGTTCGAGGAAACGGTCGTTGAAAAAGTCTATAGCACCATCACCGTCTGGACAGGCAAGGCCTCGTTCAAGGTCGGAGGCTCCAGTTGCACACTCAGCGGCACAGTCTCTTCTGCGCCGACCCCACCTTTGCAAAAGTGGGCGAAGTGGGCATCGTCTGCGACAAGAACAAGAGCAAACTGATGATCGGACAAGCCGAATTTGAGAGCAAAGCCGAACTGAAGGACGACGGCCAGAACTTTGAAGTTGACTTCCGCGGCTTCAGCCCGACAACCACCTACTACTACCGCGCCTACTACAAGTTCCAGGAAGGCGTGGCCTACGGCGACCTCGTGCTCGACCCGGCACAGGTGGGTTCCGACGGCGCTGCCTACGACCAGACCGTCAAGGAGTTTACGACAGGCGAGTACAAGTACACCGTCGATGTCGTCATGCTCATGGACATCAGCGGATCTATGTCCGACGAACTGGACATGGTCAAAGAAAACGCCAAGGATTTCTTCTCGCTCTTCAAAGGAAAGTGCGACGAAAAAGGCATCCAGTTGCTCGGCCTCAGCACCCAGGTAGTCACCTTCAGCGACATCAACTGTGACGGAGAAGACGCACTCAACGAGAGCGACGTCTATAACCTGCTCAACGACGACGAGCACGACGCCTTCGAAACCTACGTCAACAACATCTACCTCACCGGCGGCGGCGACCTTCCCGAAAGCGCCCTCGAAGCCCTGGCCACAGCCTTCCAGCGCGACACTTGGGGACCCGACGATGGTCTGCACCGACAGATCTTCATCCTCTGGACCGATGCGACGTACAAGACCTATAACGAAAGCATCTACAAGATTTACCAGTACGACGAAAACGGCGACTACATTTACGACGACGAAGGCTACGCCATCGGAACGCCCGCGTACCAGGAGTACAGTTACGACCAGGTGAAGGCCATGTGGGACGGTATGCCCTCCGGACGCCGCCTCATCATCTTCGCCCCCTACGGCACCTATGGTTATCCGTACGAAGGCGACTGGGGTCTGATGGACGAATGGAAGAACGTCTATCACGAAGAAAACTCATACGAGAGTTTCAACAACTTCAGCAAGTCGCTCGACTACATCGTCGATGAAATGATTGGCAAGGAAAAATCGACCGACGTCACCACCGAAGGCAAGGCTCGCAAGGCCTACAAGCCCTTCGTCCGCAAAGGTCCGGCTCCGCGCAACTAACACGCTGTAGCCGAACGAAAGAAACGCCGTGTGGGCTTGGCTCACACGGCGTTTTTTGTTTTCCGTCCGACAGGGTCACACGAGGCGCTGCTCTGCCTCGTCGAGAATGGCGAACAGTTCGTCCATCGACTCGGCACGGAGCATCCGGATGCGCGTTTGTCGGAAGTCGGGAATGCCCTTGAACAACGGCGATGCGGCCAGATGGCGCCTCACGTGGATAATGCCGCCCAGTTCGGTGGCTTTGCGGGCACAGTCGGTGCGCTGCATCGAGCCGGCGACGCTTTCGCGAATCTGCCGGCGCAGCACGTTCATTTTCCACTCGTTCGTCAACGGCGGCGCGTCTGTCCGTCCGTCGAGCACGTCGCGGATTTCGCGGAACAGCCACGGCTGGCCGAAGGTGGCACGGCCCACCATCACGCCGTCCACACCGTAGCGCTCGAACATCTCCAGTGCCCGTTCGCCCGAGTCGATGTCGCCGTTTCCGATGATAGGGATGTGCATACGCGGGTTCTTCTTCACCTCGCCGATGAGGGTCCAGTCGGCCTCTCCCGTGTACATCTGCGACCGTGTGCGGCCGTGTATCGTGAGGGCTTCGATGCCGCAGTCCTGGAGTTGTTCGGCCAGGGTAACGATGTTTTTGCTCTCGTGATCCCATCCCAGACGGGTCTTGACGGTCACAGGCACCTGCACAGCCTCAACGACGGCGCGGGTGATTTGAAGCAGCAGTTCGGGGTTGCGCAGCAGACCGGCACCTGCACCTTTTCCGGCGACTTTCTTCACCGGACAGCCGAAGTTGATGTCAATCACGTCGGGCCGTGCTTCGCTCTCGACGATGCGCGCAGCCTCCACCATCGTTTCGACGTCGCGGCCGTAGATTTGCACGGCTGCAGGGCGTTCGTCGTCGCTCACCCTTATCTTCTCCATCGTGCGGCCAACGCTGCGGATGAGGGCATCGGCGCTGACAAATTCGGAATAGACCATCGCGGCCCCGAATTCCTTGCAGATGTGGCGGAAGGCCGGGTCGGTCACGTCCTCCATCGGCGCCAGCATCACGGGCCGATGTCCGAGGTCAATGTCGCGTATCTTCATTCGTATTCCTCCGTGTTGATGATTCGTTTCAGGCAGCGGTGGGCCTGCTCCTGCGGAAAACCGCGTCCGACGCTGTAGCGGAGCAGTTTCAGGAACACCTCGTAGTCGTTTTTGCCCTTCACCGTCTTGAGTTTTGCGCGCAGCAACTGTTCGAGCGTCTGGTCGCTGTCCTCCTCGCTGATTTCGGTCAGGGCATCGTCGATGGTGGCCGGGGCAATGCCGCGGGCATGGAGTTCGAGGGCTATGCGCTGGCGTCCCCAACGGTTGTAGCGAAACTTGTCGCGGACAAAGGCGTGGGCATAGCGCACTTCGTCCAGAAACCGCTCTTGCTCCAGCCTGCGCAGGATGCGCTCTTCAGCACCTTCGGGCATCTGCCAGGACTGCATCTTGCGCATGAGGTCGTGGCGGCAATACTCGGTCGTCGAGCACAGCCGGGCGAGCCGTGTAAACGCTTGTTCTTCAGTCAGTTCTTTTTTCTGCTTTTCCATTCTTTTGTTTTTGTCGAAGACGGGGGTGACGCGGGGTTACCTCCGTTGATGTTTCGTCTGTGGACGACCGGAATTTCGTCTGTGGACGAAATAAAAATCGTCTGCGGACGAAAAAAATTTCATCTGCGGACGAAATTTTGTCAATCCACAGCACAGCACCGCCGGGCCTGCACCGTGCGCTGGTTTCCGTAGCGGTCGTCGAGCACACGTGTTTCGGCGTATCCTTCGCTCTCCAGCAGCCGGGCGACGTCGGTGGCAAAGCGGCGGTTGACCTCGACCACAATGGGGTCGCCGTCGCGCAGCAGCACCCTGCCCCATCGGGCAATGGCGCGGTAGTAGCGCAGGGCGTCGTCGTCGGGCACAAAAAGGGCTTCGGCCGGCTCGTGGTCGAGGACAACGGACTGCATCGACCCACGTTCGCTTTCGCACACATAGGGCGGATTGCTGACCAGAAGCGAGGTTCCCCGATTCTCCTCTCCCTTCGGTCCATCGGGGATGTTGAGCACGTCCACACGCCGGAAGGTGACGTCGAGTTGCAGCCGTTCAGCGTTTTCGCAGGCCGTCTGCAGGGCCTGTTCCGAAAGGTCCCAACCCTCGACCTGCGCCGCTGGAAATCGGAGTTTCAGGGCCAGGGCCATGCAGCCGCTGCCGGTGCAGAGGTCGTAGATGCGGCGTGGAGAAAAACCGTAGCACGACTCCACCACGTCCTCGGTTTCGGGGCGCGGAATGAGTACGCCGGGCGCAACGCCGATGCGCAGGCCGCAGAAATCGGTGTGGCCGAGGACGTACTGCACGGGTTCGCCTGCTGCAATGCGTCCTCCCATCTGCTCCAGACGCGCTTTCAGCCCTGTGGGCAGGAGGTCGGCACGTCCCAGGAGCACGTCGCTCCTGGACAGCCCTGCCACGTCGTCCAGAAGCCAGAACGCCACCGTCTGGGCCTCAGCATCGGAGAGCGAGGCCTGCAGCGTGCGCAGCAACGTGTGGAAGAAGTCGGAAGGGGTCACTGTATCAGTCTTTTAGACGTAGTAAACGCTTGACATCGGGCCAGAGCGCATGGGTCAATCCGAAGAAGACGAAGGCGAAGACGAGGCCTGCGATGGAGTCGATGGCATAGTGGGCCCGCACATAGACGGTGGACACGACGAGCAGCAGATAGAGCGGAACCTGCAGCCAGAAGAGCCAGCGATTGCGCGTCTGCCAGGCGAGTATCATCGTGATGGTGGCCATGCCGACATGGCTCGAGGGGAATGCTGCCGTGGGCCGCTCACCGGCTTGGTGAGCCTCCCACACCAGACGGCTGAACAGGCCGCGGTCCTCGACAGGCAGGCAGTCTTGGTGGTCAACGAAATAGTGGCCTAACTCTGGGAACCAGGCCTCCTGCGCACGGTCGAGTCCGATGGCGCAGTAGTAGTATTGCGGCCCTGCGACGGGCAGAAATTCGTAGATGAGGTAGAACAGAAAGAAACTGCCGAGGAAGATGAACGAGGAGCGCTGAAAGTCGGCAT
Organism: uncultured Prevotellaceae bacterium; assembly: GCA_900321835.1. Lineage (GTDB taxonomy): Bacteria > Bacteroidota > Bacteroidia > Bacteroidales > Bacteroidaceae > UBA3839. Next base: position 5,714 of record ONXQ01000026.1, on the reverse strand, counting down.
ACCGGGCAAAGAAGATGAACCCGACGGTCAGCATCATGAGATAATAATAGGAGTAGTAGCCGAGGCAGAAGGCTTCGTACCACACATCGTCGGCCAGCCACTGCTGCAGCATCACGCCGGGCTGGCACCCGAAGAGCAGCCAGTCGGCGCCGGCGAAGAGGTGGTCCTGGTAGTTGAACTGCTTGCAGAACTCGTAGGTCTCGGGATACCACTGGATGAGGCAGAGCATCAGCGGGGCGAAACGCAGGAAGATGGTGGCGCGGCTGGGATAGAAATGGTAGATGATGTTGGACAGCACCATGAACAGCAGGGCACCGGCTCGCCACACCATCATGTCTTCGGGCCGCGTGATGTTGTTCCACCACACGAGGGTCATCACGCCGGTGACGAGCATATAGGCCAGTGTGAGCACCTCGACGCTGAGCAGCCCGTTTTCGGAATATCGTTCAAAGAATTTTTTCATAGCCAGCCCTCCTTTCTGTACCACGCGACGGTGGCCTCCACGCCGCGTTCCAGCGGCCAGTGGGGCACGTAGCCGAGGTCGCGACGGGCCGGGGTGATGTCGCACTTCCAGTTGCGCTGCGAGAGGATGCGGTACTTGTCGTTGTTGAGCGTCGTGACACGTTTGCTGACGTGGGTGGACCACCAGTCGCTGACGGCACACACGGTGCGGAGAAACCACAGCGGGGCTTTCAGATGAACGACCGTGCCGACGCCCATGCAGCGCTGCAGCAGGTCGCTGAACTGGCGCGAGTCGTAGGTCTGGCCGTCGCTCACGTGGTAGATGTTGCCCACGATGGCCGTCTCTTGGCCCTTGACCGCTTTCTCTATAGCCAGATAGATGGCATCGACGAGGTCCTGAACATAGACGAAAGTGATGAGTTGGGGCTTGAATCCGACGGCAAAGTCGATGTGCTGCCGGATACTCTTGGCTTGGAGGTAATAGTCGCGCTCACGGGGTCCATAGACACCCGTGGGACGAAAGATAACATAGGGAAACGCCGCTTTGTCCAGCCGCTGCAGCCACTGCTCGCTGCGCAGTTTGCTGCGTCCGTAGGCGGTGTTGGGCTGTGCGACGTCGTCGCTGCTGAGGTCGGTGTAATCCTCACGTATGGCACCCAGCACACTGAGGCTGCTCACATAGACAAACAGGCTGGGCACCATGTCGAGCGCCTGCAGGGCTTCGACGAGATGGACGGTGCAGTCGTAGTTGTGGCGGTCGAAGTCGGCGGGATGGAGGCACTTCGTCGCTCCTGCCGCATGAACCACAACGTCCCAGCGGCCATGCTTCTGCTGAAAATCAGCCAGTTGGCTGCGGAGCACGTCGGGATGTTCCATGTCGAGGGTCTGGAACTGCAGCCACTCGTTTTGCAGCCAGCGCCGGCTCGACGACTGGCGCATTCCTGCCCACACTTCGTAACCTTGCCGCAGGCCTTCTTCACAGAGGAAACTGCCGATGAAGCCACTGGCGCCGGTCACGAGAATCTTCGGTTTTTCGTTCATACATAGGGGTTTTGCGTGCAAAGGTACGACAATAAAGTGAAAAAACCTGCACAGCCGCCCGAATTTTCCACTGCGCCGCCGCCGAAATACCACTGCGCCGGTACAAAAGTTTCACTGCGCCGGTACAAAAGTTTCACTGGGCTGGTACAACTGTACCAACGCGACGGAAATTTTTTGGTACAGTAACGCGAATTCGGCGTAAGCAAAACCGTAATGGGTACACATGAAGTCCCAAAGGGACGTCAGAGCACAGGCAGGGGTGAAGCGTAGCAGATTGATGTGTAAAAAAGTATGTTACGTGCCTGCATCTATATCATTGCCTTAAAAAAACTGCATACTTTATTTTGTTTTCCGCTCACTTAGTCGTAACTCTGACTACGTCGAAGTTACTCACGTTCGGGAATCCAAAATCAAAAAAACTGTTTTTTGTTTTGAATTCCGCTCACTTAATCGTAACTTTGTAGCAGAACAGCAAAAACGATGCATTATGGCTAAATCGAAGAAAAGCCCGAAGAAAGCGGCTAAAAACTCCACCAAAGGCACGCGCCGGGGCCTGACCAAGCAGGACGTGCGCGAAATCGTCGTCCAGTTTCTCAGCAACCATCCCGGACAGTATTACTCGCTGCGCAACCTGTTTAAGTTGCTCAAATTCACCACACATCCGCTCAAGATGCTGTGCGTCGATGTGCTGAACGAACTGCTCATGAGCGACAACCTCGTGCAGAACGACGAGGGCGAAATCAGTTTCAACGGACATGCGCAGACCTGCGAAGGCATCTTCACCCGCACACAGGGCGGACGCAACTTTGTCGATCTGCCCGACGGCGTCAGCGTGAGCGTCTATGACGACGACACGCTCCATGCACTGCCCGGCGACCGCGTGCGCGTCAGCCTGTTTGCCAAACGGCGCGACACGCAGAAACTGCACGGACAGGTGATTGAAATTCTGGAACGTGCGGACCGTCCCTTCATCGGCACCCTCCAGGTGAGCGACCATGCGGCTTTCCTCACCTCACCCGACGGCTCGCTGCCCCACGACATCTTCATCCCGAAGGAACGTCTGAAGGGCGGACGCGACGGCGACAAGGCGCTGGTGCGTGTGACCGACTGGCCCGAACGGGCACGCAGCCCCTACGGCGAGGTCATCGACATCCTGGGCCCGAGCGGCGAGAACAACACCGAAATGCACGCCATTCTGGCTGAGTTCGGACTTCCGTACAAATATCCGCAGACCGTCGAAGCCGCTGCCGAACGGCTCGACCCGGGCATCACTGCCGAGGAAATCGCCCGACGCGAGGACTTCCGCGACGTCACGACCTTCACCATCGACCCGCGCGACGCAAAGGACTTCGACGATGCCCTCTCGATGCGGCGCATCAAGGACGGCGTCTGGGAAGTGGGCGTCCACATCGCCGACGTGTCCCACTACGTGCTCGAAGGCAGCATCATCGACCGCGAAGCCCAGCAGCGCGCCACGAGCGTCTATCTTGTCGATCGCACCGTACCCATGCTGCCCGAACGCCTTTGCAACTTCATCTGCTCGCTGCGTCCCGACGAGGAAAAACTCTGCTTCAGCGTCATTTTCGAGATGAACGAGCAGGCCGACGTGCTGTCGCACCGCATCGTCCACACCGTCATACGCAGCGACCGCCGCTTCGCCTACGAAGAGGTGCAGTATCTGCTCGAACAACTGGGCGAGGCTTCGGACGAGGACCTCAAGAACCCCACACCGCCGCAACAGCCGACGGAGGATGCCGGCGCCGTCAGCGCTCCCCGTCCGACGGAAGACTTCCGCGACGAACTCGTCATGCTGAACCGCATGGCCAAACAACTGCGTGCCGCCCGCATGAAGCATGGCGCCATCGACTTCGACCGCGAGGAAGTGCGCTTCATGATTGATGAGAAAGGACGTCCGCTCAGTGTCTATTTCAAGCGCTCAAAGGATGCGAACAAACTCATCGAGGAGTTCATGCTGCTGGCCAACCGGACGGTGGCCGAAAGCGTGGGCAAGGTGGACAAGCACCAGGAGAAAGCCAAGACGCTGCCCTACCGCATTCACGACGTGCCCGACCCCGGCAAACTCGAAAACCTCGGCAAGTACGTCGCCCGCTTCGGCATGACGCTCCGCACGCAGGGGTCGAAGAAAGACGTCGCCAAGAGCATCAACCGTCTGCTCCACGACGTGAAGGGCCAGAACATCGAGGAGTTGGTAGAAACCGTGACGCTCCGGGCGATGATGAAGGCAAAGTACAGCACCGTGAACATCGGGCACTACGGTCTCGCCTTCGACTTCTACACGCACTTCACCTCCCCCATACGTCGCTATCCCGACCTGATGGTTCACCGTCTGCTCACCCGCTACATGCAGGGCTCGAAGAGCGCCAGTCAGAAGAAGTACGAAAGCCTCTGCGAACACTCCTCCGACATGGAGCAACTCGCCGCACAGGCCGAACGCGCCAGCATCAAGTACAAGCAGGTGGAGTTCATGGCCGACAAGATAGGGCAGGAGTATGAGGCCAAGATTACGGGCATGACCGACATGGGCCTCTACGCCGAAATCCTTGAGAACCACATCGAGGGATTCATCAACGTACACTACCTCGGAACGGAGCCCTTCGACTTCGACGAGCGCAACTTCTGCCTCGTCGGCCGCAGCAGCCACCACCGCTTTACGCTGGGCGACCACATCATCATCCGCGTCGCAAAGGCGAACCTGCTGCGCAAGCAACTCGACTTCGACTTTGTGCGCAAACCCGGGCAGAGCGCTCCGCCGGCCGGGCCGCAGAAGCGTTTCTTCGAGATGATTCCCAAGCGAAAGGGGAAGAAGTAGGGCACGGCAATCTTCTTCCTTAAGGGAGAAAGTAATTGCGTTACAAAGAGATAGTTTAGAAAAACTCCTCCCCGGAAAGGGGAGGTGCCTTGAAAAGGCAGAGGGGTCACAATTATTAAACCAACATACTTGGAGTTAGTGACCCCTCCGCCCCGTTGGGGCACCTCCCCTTTCCGGGGAGGAGTTTATTTATCACCCGTTCAAATCACAAAAAAATGAGGAGCGACTCTTCACGAGCGGCTCCTCATCATCATGTTCTAACTAAATAACACCTAATCTGTCTTACCTTTTTAGATAACTGCGATTCGCCGTGTTGGCTGCAAACGCTTTTGCAATAGAAATGAGCGAACCGCACTTCAGGAAGACCTGAAAAAATTATCACCTAACTAATACTAACTAACTTCATTAACACATTGTTTAACGTCCGTTGCCGAGCGGCCTGCCCTGGGGCTTGCCGGCTTGCAGTACGGACGAGGAGGCGTGAGGCTTATTTCAAGATTGAAATGTTGCTCACGATCACTGCAATAGCAACTAATGCAGTGGCAATTACGGTTATTGTATCCATAGTCAATCCTTTCTGCAATCTTTTTACCAAGTTTACCGTTCCCTTCGATGTGCACCTCGCGGGGAGGGCGAACTTGACGGGTTAATACTTATTGATACCTAAAAACAATCACCTCGCTTGGGTCATGTATCGTTGCCGCACGGAGCGGCTGTTTCCTAAAAACGCTGTCTGACGACGTCGTGCCTGGCTGACTTTTCTGGGGTCTTCACAAGCACCTCTTTCGTTTTGACGCTGCAAAGGTACGGCGACTTTCGCGACCTCGCAATTATTTCAAGGGATTTTTCCAAAAAAACCGCGTTTTCTTGATTTATATCAAGAATTGTGCTCGCACACAGCCGAATTTTTGCTGTTTTTTGCCTGTGGAGCACCGCTGGGCCAGAGGCGCCGAAACGGGGTTGAAAAGGCTTTGCGCGCGCGAACATAATATATAATGGGCAGGGACAGGGCGAACCGTGACGGAAAATCTGGCAAAGCCTGCCGAAACGGGCAGCGCCTCGTTTTGCCGCACAAGAGAGCGGAAACAACCAAAAAGTCTTTACTCATACAAAACATATCATAGCGTAAGGATTAAAATATGCTAAATTGCGCATAAAAATTGATGCAAACGTTTGGAGAAACAAAGAGAAATGCCTAACTTTGCACTCCGAAAATGAAACAGCAAAAAACTATCCAATCTATAAAAGTAATTGTTTAGTTGTCATTCCAGTTGCTGTGAAGCAACGACAACGCTTGATTAAAAAGGTTTGTAACTCTTAAGTTTTTGGGTCAGGCTCATCGTGAGATGGGCTTGACTTTTTTTATGCCCCTTCGGCCGTG
>ONXQ01000008.1 GCA_900321835.1 uncultured Prevotellaceae bacterium | reverse complement strand
CGAGGTTTCACACTGGCACAACGTGAAAAGATGGGGTGGTCTCTACGTTTTTATTCTACTGGTGTAAAGGAAATGTTTTATATGGGTTTGGGATAAAAGGCATGCATTTGGTTCGCATCAAAAAAAGACTTACCTTTGGCTATGCTGAAGGTACTCATGCTCGGAAAAATGCAAATATATTTGCTTTTTCGCTCGCTAAATCGTACCTTTGCTTCGTTATGAAAACAAAAGAGCAACAACGTGAGGACCATATAGCATCGTTGGTAAGGCAGTTCTGCCAGGAAAAACTCGGCGATGAATACGCACAACTCTGCGAAAAGATGGTGAGGCGGTTGGGGCCTGACACGCTGGCGACAGGCCGGCAAGAGGTTTGGGCGGCAGCCGTGGTCTATGCCGTCGGCTCCATCAACTTCCTGTATGACCATCGCTTCCAGCCTTACATCCGTTCCGTTGAGATTAGCCGTTATTTTGGTTGCAGTCAGGCAACGGTAGCTCAAAAAGCCCGTTACATTCGCGACATGCTTCACCTCTCCCGCTTTTGGACCAATCCCGAGTTCTCCACACAATACATCAAGGCGCAGAATCCATTCAAGCGCCTTGTTTCAATTCTTATTTTACCTCTTTTTCAATAAAACTGGACGTTATTTGCGTCTGTCTCACAGAAAATGATTCCTTTTGCAAAGGATTCTGTAAAATGCATTTATGAAAAAGAATCTGGAATCACTAAGGAGGAAATCCTGTGGACAGATAAAATAATTGGACAACATTACAAACAGAATAGAATCATGGACATAATGAATTTCACCAAAGATAGTTTCTATCACCTAATCACTTTAATAGAGAGAGACGATGGAAACAAAAAGAACAAAACTTTGGAGAAGGAAGCAGGGCTTCCGTGTTTTTAAGGTTCGCATGGTGTATTATGCATCATTTGAGCGTAGTTGTTGGTGTGCTGATGGCAGTCAATATGTTCCCCTGCACTGGTTTGAATTGGCAAAGGAACATTGGACACAAGTCTATCGAACTGCAGGAACGCCATGCAGTTGCTGGATGTGTCGAGGCAACGAGTACGATCGTTTAGTCTATAAAAGAGATACTCGCCGCATCATCTGCGAATCAATGGATTAACCTCTAATATGAACGCCCCGCATGAAAGAATATGGGGCGTTTATCATACTCCCATGTATCAAATATTCTCACTTGTCTGTTCATTGAGGTCTATTGTCAACGCTTCAGCATGAGGGTTATAGTATAGTTCTAAATCGTGTGAGACTATATATAAATGCTCCATGTGTCCTCCATTCGAATCGGGAATCAGGCCTATCTTCTGCTGATATATTGAACCAAAGAATTGATACACCCTTCCATATAGTTCTTGCATTCGGGCAGGAGCCATCGTAGTACGTCCGGGTGGCAAATTCATATCCTTCAACTTGTAGCGAATTAAGATATGAAGTCCGAGGCCTGATATGGACCTTGAAACCATTAATACGTTTCTGTCACCACGAAGGATTGTCATAGCATCGGTGAGCCTTTGTCCTTCCTTCACATTGTCAAAGTCCAAATAGCACAAATCCGTAAGCCCAACAACGTCATTCCTTCTCTTTCCACCATAGAACAATGCACAGGGAGCAAAAGCGGGGAGTTCTTTTATTTTCACTCGTTCTGCATCCTTCTTATTGCCACTCATTCTATGTTGCCTATATGATAGTGTATTCATGCGTATCTTTTCACTGGTTTGCATCATAGTCACAATTTTGTCCAGTTCTGTTTCTTGAGGCCATGATGCCTTTACGTTTTTGAAGATGTTTACATGCATACTTTTATTCTTGTTTAGTCAGATGCCATTTTGGCAAAAGGGACTATGATTTGGCCGACACTCTTGTCGTGTACCGTTACGGGCATGACGACATGCGGCCATTGCAAGAATAGCAGCAATCTTGTCACGGTACGATATTATTCCTGTTGCATCATAGACAGAGAAGGTTGTCATTTTCATTTATAGTCCTACAGATGACGGGATTTTGCTATAAATTATTGGCAAAGATACAAAGAAAGATGCGCATTGTGACTATATTATGCATGAAAAGATGATGCAGCGCTGATTATTTATCCCCCTACAATCACTTTTTTCTTCAATTCATTCTTCATTTTAACTCCTTTTTAGTATTTTTGCAACGGATTCCGCTAAAATGCGGTTTCCAAACAATAATTTGTAATCACAAAACTAAAAATCCAATGGACAGATAAAAGATAATAGGACATAAGACTGGACGTCCACTTTTGATTCTTGTTTCTGATAATTGGGGAATTAGAAGAAATCATCAAGAACTGAAGTAGATAGTTCACGCCGTTCGGCGTGGGCGTTTACTCGTTTAAGGTGATAGGCTTTCCCCAATGCCTCAGAAACGTAAGCGAAGTAGATTGCTCACGTTTTTCGTAATATACAGTACTAACCCATAAAAGAACAATACAATGGAATGGTTTATAGCAATTTTAGCAATCGGTTTAATAATTGGACTTATTGCAGCTTCGGCTGATGAAAAAGAAACAAAAGCGCGTAAGGATATGCTTGAGGCCAAAATTAGTAAGCTTCCCAACGCAGAAGGTTTCAAAAAAGTCTTTGGTCAAAAGAATCAATATGCCTTCATCCTTGATAATGTTGGAAGAATGATATATTACTTGGATACAGAACAAACGAAAGATATTCCATTTGAACAAATCATAAGTGTTGAGGTTCTTGAAGACAACACCTTGTTATCTTCAAAATCGACAACTCGTTCAATAGGTGGAGCCTTATTGGGAGGTGCTCTTGCCGGTGGCGCGGGAATGGTTGTTGGTGGATTATCTGGCGATTCTGTGCAAAAGAAGAAAGTCTCTAAGGTATCCGTGAAGATTAGAATTAGGGATTACTCAACACCTTCATTGATGATTATTTGCTTTGATGCCCTAAAGCTAACGGGGCACAAGGAGATAAAGACAACAGATAACCTTTATGGACAGACATATAAAGATGAACTTCAAAATGCACAGAAGATTGCCGATTATGTAAGCGTCATTATTGATGAAGTTGATAGGATAGAAAAACAATCTCTATCAACGCAACCATCATCAGCCAAGGAATCTACTGTTGCAGATGAACTTGCTAAGCTTGCAAAATTGAAAGCAGATAGTATTTTAACGGATGAAGAGTTCCAGACACAAAAAGCAAAACTTCTTGGCTAACTCAAAGAGGCAATTACAAGACAAAATAAAGGTTGTGCCCGACACGGATTTAGGGTTGAAGTTATGAAAAAGATATATCTTCTTTCAGCCCTGCTCTTTTTGGTTTCATGCTCGGGTCATGTAAAAAATGGGGCAGGAAAAGGGACTGATTTAGAGGAGAGGGTTACTGTTGTCGAAACTGATTCAAATTTGACGGTAACAGTGGATGACGTGACATTTAAGATGATTCGTGTGGAGGGTGGTTCATTTCTGATGGGTAGCAATGATGGATATGAGAGTGAGAAACCGATTCATCAAGTCACACTCAATAGCTATTTCATCGGAGAGACAGAAGTAACACAGGAACTATGGGAGGTCGTGATGGGCAGCAATCCCAGCGAGTTTGTGGGTGAAAAGAGACCTGTGGAAAGTGTGAGTTGGGAGAAATGCCAGACATTCATCTCTAAATTGAATGAGTTAACGGGCAAGTCATTCCGTTTGCCCACAGAAGCGGAATGGGAGTTTGCAGCTCGTGGCGGCAACAGGAGCAATGGCTACACCTATAGCGGTAGCAATACGGTTGATGAGGTTGCATGGTACTATTCAAACAGTGATAATACGACTCACGACGTTGCCACCAAAGATGCAAATGAGTTGGGCATCTACGATATGAGTGGAAATGTGTATGAGTGGTGCCACGATTGGGAAAATCCCAAATACTATTCTATGAGTCCTGAGAAGAATCCAACAGGACCCTCTTCTGGTTCCTTTCGTGTGTGTCGTGGAGGAAGTTGGTACGGCGATGATGCTACTGTTTGCCGTGTTGCATACCGTTGTAGTGGACCACCAGCGCAAGCGGACTGTAGTATAGGCTTACGCCTTGCTCTTTAATTCAGATGTAAAAATGGAAACAACAGTATTATTTGGCAATGGTGTCAATCGTCTAAGTGAGAATGGCATCGAATGGAAAGACCTTCTGAAAAAAGTAAGTAGTTTGGGTGAGATTCCTAATCTCAATAATAATACAATGCTATACGAATATATAGTATTACCCGAAGTTGTTCCATTAGCAACTTGTGATGGAGAACTTTTACGCTTCAGCGATGGAGAACCTTGGTTGGTTAAAAACGAGCCTGAGGAAATAATCAAGAATAGGCTGAAGGATTTACTAAAAGATGGAAAATCATGGTTCTATAAAAACTTGGCTGATTTACACGCCGACTACTACCTTACAACAAACTATGAACTGTATCTCAATGAGGAGTTCTCTATTTGCCCAGAAGAGGGTTGCCAAGGAAAGAATGACGGAGTGAAGACCCTTCTATATGACCATGAAGTAGGAATTAGAGACGAGCATAAAGCCTCCCTTTGGAATATTCACGGAAGCATCAACGTCCCTCAATCGATCCTATTAGGAATGAATGAGTACTGCAAGTATGTCATAGAAATTGAGAAATATCTGCAAGAAGAGAAAACAAGAAGAAAAAGTTGGGTCGATTTGCTGACAGAAACGAATGTTCATATTGTTGGACTGGGTCTTGCTTTTGAAGAAATAGATTTGTGGTACTTGCTGACAAGAAGGAAGAGAAGAATCAATCAGGATGAACCTATAAATAATCATATCTTTTTCTATCAAATTGCTGAAAAGGATAAGTTTAGCAATGCTGTTTCACAGATGCTGTTAGCCGCAGGCGTTGAAGTCATTCCAATAGAGATTCAAAATATTGAAAACAAAGAGGATTGGAAGAAAGCTTACCAAGAGATTTACGCAATTATTAAAAGCAAAGTAGGACCGTAGTGGATTTCTTTGACTCAATAGAAATCTGGGAACAATTGCCTGATTTGAACTTTTTCTATGGTGCCTTTGATACTATAACTGACGTAGTAAATTCAAGTGTCTTGTCGAACAAGTCATAAGCTCGTGAACTATACATGGTCTCAAAATCGACAGGTATATCCTTTTCTACGGTTAGTTCCTTATCCTTATAGTACCTTTTAGCTGACGACAGAATGACAGGTGGCATGTTGTTCATTCCGATTTCATAAAGATTGTAAGCACTAAGGTTATGTTTGGTCTTATAATGAATGAAAAGGAGCACCCGACGCATCGGATGCTCCTTTCGTTATGGATGGAATTCGCTTAATTTGCGAAATTCGTAGTCTTATTCTTGGCTCCAGTCCTCCTGTGTTTTGCGGACATAGGACTTGTAGCGGAGTTGGGCCATGCGCTGGGCTTCGGCGAAGAGTTCCTCGGCCTCGTCGGGATATGCCTTCTTGACGGAGAGGTAGCGGACTTCGCCCATGAGGAAGTCGTGGAACTTGTCCCAGTCGGGCTCCTTGGAGTCGAGGCTGAAGGGGTTCTTACCTTCGTCGATGAGGGCGGGGTTGAAGCGCCAGAGGTGCCAGTAACCGCACTCGACGGCTTTCTTCTCCTCGGCCTGGCTCTTGCCCATGCCGCCTTTGGCCTTCAGACCGTGGTTGATACACGGAGCGTAGGCGATGACGACGCTGGGACCGTGCCATGCCTCTGCCTCGCGGATAGCCTTGAGGGTCTGCATGTGGTCGGCACCCATAGCAATCTGAGCCACATAAACGTAGCCGTAGGTGGTGGCAATCATGCCGAGGTCTTTCTTGCGGATGCGCTTACCCTGTGCAGCGAACTGTGCGATGGCGCCGAGCGGAGTGGCCTTCGAAGCCTGACCACCGGTGTTGGAGTAAACCTCAGTATCGAGCACGAGGATGTTGACGTCTTCACCCGTAGCGATGACGTGGTCGAGACCACCGTAGCCGATGTCGTAGGAGGCACCGTCGCCACCGATGATCCACTGGCTGCGCTTCACGAGGTAGTGGTCGAGGGTCTGCAGTTCCTTGCAAACGGGACAGCCCTTAGCGGCACTCTCGGCGATGCACTCACGCAGACGCGGAGCGATTTCCTTCGTCTTGTCGGCATCTTCGCGGTTGTCGATCCATTGCTGAGCCAGTTCCTTGTATTCAGCGCTGGCGGTGTCGCCGTCGATCATCTGCTGGAGCAGTTTGGCCACACGTTCCTTCATCTTCTTGTTGCCGAGGGCCATACCGAGACCGAACTCGCAGAAATCCTCGAACAGAGAGTTGTTGAAGCATGGGCCCTGTCCCTTCTCGTTCTTGGTGTAAGGTGTCGAAGGAATGGAAGCAGAATAGATGGAGGAGCAGCCCGTGGCGTTGGCAATCATCTGGCGGTCGCCGAAGAGTTGGCTGATGAGTTTCACGTAAGGAGTTTCACCGCAACCGGAGCAAGCACCCGAGAACTCGAACAGCGGCTTGGCGAACTGCGAGTTCTTGACCGTCTGCTTGATGTCAACGAGATCCTGCTTCGACGGAACCTCAACGAGACGGTCCCAATCCTGTGCCATCTTCTTCATGTCGGCGGCATCGGGGTTGAACGGAACCATCGTGAGGGCCTTGCCGAGTTTCGGATTGCCCGGGCAGATGTCGGCACAGTTGCCGCAACCCAGGCAGTCGAGCACGCTGGGCTCGATGACGAAGTGCATACCCTTCATCGTGGCAGGAGCCTTCATCTCGAGTGTCTCGAGGCCGTCGAACTGTGCCAGTTCGTCGTCGGTGAGGACGAACGGACGGATGGCAGCGTGAGGACAGATGTAGGCACACTGGTTACACTGGATACAGTTCTCTTTGTTCCAGACGGGAACGAAGGCCTCGACACCGCGCTTTTCGTAGGCGGCTGTGCCGACATCCCACGAACCGTCGGTCGTGCCGTGCTTGACAAATGCGCTGACAGGCAGCAGGTCGCCAGCCTGGGCGTTGATGGGACGAACGAGTTCCTTGACAAATGCAGGAGCGTTGTCTTCCTTCTCTGCATCGTCGGGCAGGTTGGCCCATGCAGGATCGACGGCAAACGTCTTGTATTCGCCACCACGGTCAACGGCAGCATAGTTCTTGTTGACAACGTCTTCGCCCTTCGAACCGTAGGACTTGACGATGAATTTCTTCATCTGCTCGACGGCGAGGTCCACAGGAATGACGCCTGTGATGCGGAAGAAGGCCGACTGGAGAATCGTGTTCGTGCGGTTGCCGAGACCGATTTCCTGGGCAATCTTCGTGGCGTTGATGGTATAGACGGTGATGTTGTGCTGGGCAAAGTAGCGCTTCACCTTGTTGGGCATGAACTTGGCCAGTTCCTCTCCTTCGAAGATGGTGTTGAGGAGGAACGTTCCGTTGTCCTGCAAACCACGTGTCACATCGTACATGTGGAGGTATGCCTGAACGTGGCAAGCCACGAAGTTAGGCGTGGTCACGAGGTAGGTCGAGCGAATCGGTGTGTCACCGAAACGAAGGTGAGAGCAGGTGAAACCGCCCGACTTCTTCGAGTCGTAGGAGAAGTAGGCCTGGCAATACTTGTCGGTGTTGTCGCCGATGATCTTCACCGAGTTCTTGTTGGCACCCACCGTACCGTCGGCACCGAGACCGTAGAACTTGGCCTGGAACATACCCTTGCCGCCGAGCGCCATTTCCTCAACCTGTGGCAGGCTGGTGAAGGTGACGTCATCGACGATGCCGATGGTGAAGTGGTTCTTCGGTTCCGGCATGGCGAGGTTGTTGAAGACGGAGATAATCTGTGCGGGAGTGGTGTCGCGGCTACCAAGTCCGTAGCGACCACCGACGATGAGCGGACGGTCTTCCACGTCGTAGTAGGCAGCCTTCACGTCGAGGTACAGCGGTTCGCCGTCGGCACCAGGCTCCTTCGTGCGGTCGAGCACGGCAATGCGCTTGGCGGTCTTAGGCACGCTGGCAAGTAGGTGCTTCACCGAGAACGGACGATAGAGATGGACGCTAATCATACCCACCTTCTGACCGTTTTCGTTCAGGTAGTCGATGGCTTCACGGGCAGCATCGGTAGCAGAGCCCATGAGGATGATGACGCGGTCGGCATCGTCGGCACCGTAGTAAGAGAACAGGTGATATTCGCGGCCGGTAATCTTCGAAATCTCGCCGAGGTACTTCTCAACCACTTCGGGCACTGCATCGTAGTAGGGGTTGCAAGCCTCACGGTGTGTGAAGAATGTCTCGGGGTTCTCGGCCGTACCACGGGTGACGGGGCGCTCGGGCGAGAGGGCGCGGTCGCGGAAACGCTTGATGTACTCTTCCTTGACGAGCGGACGGATGTCTTCCTGGTCCATGAGTTCAATCTTGTGATACTCGTGGCTGGTGCGGAAACCATCGAAGAAGTTGACAAACGGTACGCAAGTCTCTAGCGATGCCAGGTGAGCAGCGGCGGTCATGTCCATGACTTCCTGAACGGAACCTTCGCAGAGCATAGCAAAACCTGTCTGTCGGCAAGCCATCACATCTTGGTGGTCACCGAAGATACACAGCGAGTGGCTGGCCAGCGTACGGGCACTGACGTCGAATACGCAGGGAATCAACTCACCGGCAATCTTGTACATGTTCGGAATCATCAGCAGCAGACCCTGCGAGGCGGTGAACGTCGTGGTGAGCGCACCAGCCTGCAGCGAACCGTGGACAGCACCGGCAGCACCGGCTTCCGACTGCATTTCCTGCACACTTACGGTCTGTCCCCACAAGTTCTTACGACCGCGGGCAGCCCATTCGTCAACATGCTCCGCCATCGGCGAAGACGGAGTGATGGGGTAGATGGCTGCTACCTCCGAGAACATGTAACTCACGTGAGCCGCAGCCTCGTTACCATCACAAGTGATAAATTTCTTTTCTTTACTCATACATACATTAAATTATGTGAAAAATAGATATTATAATGTTATTTCATGTCTCCTGACCATCCGCGCCCTAAATCCCAGTGTTTGTCATAGACGAACTCAAAGTAGGGTAGGGAGAACTCGCGTTCCAGTAATTCCGTCAATTCGGCCTCAATCGGTTTTGCCCATTGTCCGACCAAGACGATGAACTTGTTGACATTCCAAGCCACACGGCCACGTGGCACTTGCGTATAGTCGCCTGTGAATTTGGTCTCTTCCTGTTGGGCTTCTGCACGAAAATGCTCCTTTGCCCAAACCTGCCGATGCAGGTGTGGGTAATTGATGAAGGGCACACCTTTCAAGGCGGCTTCTTCTGTCATCTTCGGCGTCACTTCCTGCTTCCGAACTCCGAACAAAGTCTTCTCGGCCATGTCATACCAGAATATGCCGACACAGGGCATCTGTTCGTCAAATGCCTTCATATCGTTCATCAGTGCATCATGTTCAGTTTTCGAAAGTTCAGTCATGCTTTGATATTACAATTAAGCATTATGCATTAGTACAGGAATCCAAAGAGCCAGAGCGGAATCTGGTTGCCTTCGCCCACGTCGCACTGGTTGACGGCGAACAGCGTCTTCGACTTGCTCTTCAACTTCGTGGCGTGTTCGATGATGCGGAACTCGTGCTGCTGGTCGATGAGGAACGAGCCGATGTTACCCACCTTGTTGACTTTGTGGTCCTTCCAGAGCGTGTTGCAGAAGAAGGTTTCCTGCACGTCGTGCTCGTCGAAACGCTTCGGGTAGAAACTGTACATGAGGTTGGAGTTGTGCAGCAGCACACGCGCCGGTTTCTTCGGGAATTCCTCACCGCGGGCGTAGATCATGTTCACCAGCCGTGCCTCTTCCAGATACTTGATGTAGTGCATCACAGTGGCGCGGCTCATGCCCAGTTCCTGGGCCAGTTGGCTCACGTTGGGAACGGTCGAGCCCGACATGGTGAGCAGGTAGAAGAGTTGCTTGATCTTGGCCAGATATTTCAGTTCAATCTGCTTGATGAGCAGGATATCGACTTCGATCATCATGTTCATCGTCTTCAGCAAGTTCTCCGAGTAGTTCTGTTTCTCGAGGAAGAAGGGATAGAATCCGTGGTGCAGATAGTCTTGGAAGTATTCGCGCGGATTCACGTGTTTCATCACCTCGGTGGCTATCTCGTGGTGATGCTCGATGATGTCCTTGAGGCTGTAGGCGGGGAAACGCAGGTTGGTCTTCAGGTTCAGAAACTCGCGGAATGAGAAACCGCGCAGGTTGTACGACTTGACGATGCCGTTCAGTTCGGGGTTCTCTTCTTTCAGTCGCATGACGCTCGACCCGGCAAACACAATCTTCAGCCCCGGGTAGCGGTCGTAGCACTCGCGCAGTTGATGGCTCCAGTCGGGTTGTTTGAACACCTGGTCGATGAGCAGGACCTTTCCGCCGTCGTGGTAGAATTCGCCGGCAAACTCCGAGATTCCGATGTTCTGCACATAGAAGTTGTTGGTGTTGATGTAGAGGCAGGTGTGGTCGTCGGGCGAGAAGTTCTCCTTTGCATACTGTAGCAGGAATGTCGTTTTGCCCACGCCGCGCGCACCTTTAATGCCGATCATGCGGTCTTTCCAGTTGATTTCGTCCATCAGGTCGCGACGTACGGGGGCCTGCAGATGTTCAACCAGGTACTTGTGCGTTCTGAAAAAAGATTCCATTATCTGCAAAATTTTTCGCAAAGTTACACAAAAAACTTTGAATTGCAAAGTCGAGTTTGCAATTTTTTTTGGTTAAAAATGAAAGTCGTCTTTTCTGAACTCTTTTTGTAGATAAACAACATTTTGGTAAAAGTTTGTAAATGTGTTGTTTGTGATTGGTTGGTTCAAGTGATGCTTTGTGAATTTTGCCAATCTCTGGTTTGTTCGTCTTTCTGCCACAGTTCAACCAAAATTCCAGCACAGTGGTATTTTTGTTTCACCGCAGTGGTACAGTTGTACCAGCGCAGTGGTATTTTTTTTGGTACAAACCAGAGGCAGAGGGGCAGGGAAGCCGGCAGGGCGCGGAAGTGGACCGTTTGATGCCATGACGTATGTCTGGGGCCAGAAAGTGCTGTATTTGCCGAGAAAAAAACGTTTTGATTATACTTTTTTTTATCTTTTTTCGTTTTATAAGTATGAAATCAGAGAGTAAGAATCGCGTTCCGAAGATGGAACACCCTGAAAACGGAGATGAATTTGCCGGATTGCAGGTGAATGCCGGTGTGGCTCAACCTTCGACGGTGAACCCCTGGCTGTCGCGGATGCGCAAGCATCGGCAGGTGCTTTTTACGGTTGATGAGTATGTCAGCGGCATCCTGAAAGGCGATGTGACACGATTGAGCCAGGCGGTTACGCTGGTGGAAAGCACACTGCCGGAGCATCAGGTCGTGGCACAGGAAGTGATTGAGAAGTGTCTGCCCTACAGCGGCAACTCGGTTCGTGTCGGCATCAGCGGCGTGCCCGGTGCCGGCAAGAGTACGAGCATCGACGCTTTTGGTGTGCATCTGCTGAACAAGTACGGCGGCAAACTGGCTGTGCTGGCCATCGACCCGAGCAGCGAGAAGACGAAGGGCAGCATCCTGGGCGACAAGACCCGCATGGAGAAACTGGCCGTTCATCCCAAATCCTTCATCCGTCCTTCGCCCACAGCCGGAAGTCTGGGCGGCGTGGCTCGGAAAACCCGCGAAACCATTATTCTCTGTGAAGCAGCCGGCTACAACAACATCTTTGTCGAGACGGTGGGCGTGGGACAGAGCGAAACAGCCTGTCACTCGATGGTCGATTTCTTCCTGCTGATTCAGTTGGCCGGCACGGGCGACGAACTGCAAGGCATCAAGCGCGGCATCATGGAGATTGCCGACGGCATCGTCATCAACAAGGCCGACGGCGACAATATCGACCGTGCCCGGTTGGCTGCAACCCAGTTCAAGAATGCGCTCCACCTGTTCCCCATGCCCGAGAGCGGACTTGTGCCCGAGGTGCTATGCTACAGTGGTTTCTACGAACTGGGCATCGACGAGGTGCTGGCCATGATTTTCAGCCACATCGACCATGTGAAGAAGAATGGCTACTTCGACTATCGCCGCAACGAACAGGCTAAGTTCTGGATGTACGAAAGCATCAACGAACAACTGAAGAACGGCTTCTACCACAACCCGACGATTCGTGAACTGATCGGGCCTACCGAGCAGGAAGTGCTGAAGGGGCAGGTGACTTCGTTTGTGGCTGCCAAACGACTTGTTGACAAGTATTATCAAGTACAAAGTTCAAAGTACAATGCACAAAGTTAAAAGGACAAAGTACAAAAATAAATATACGAAGAAAATTAAAAATTAATTATTAAAAGCCCCTCTCTGAATGGTTGAGGTTTCTTGACTCTCGGTTCTATGAACAGATTTCTGACGCTATTAGTTTTCACTCTTCACTTATCGCTTTTCACTGCATCCGCTCAGACGGGTACGACGGCCTACGAGTTCATGAACATCCCCGTGTCGGCCCATTCGGCTGCCGTGGGAGGCAACAACGTGTCGATGGTTGAGGACGATGTGACCCTGATGTTCTCCAACCCAGCACTGCTGTCGAATGTGAGCAACAAGACGCTGAACTTCAACTTCATGACCTACATGGCCAGCAGCACGAAGATGTCGGCAGCCTTTGCGATGCAGGCCGGTGAGCGCGGCACTTGGGCCCTGGGCGCACAGGTGCTCAGTTACGGCAGCATGACGGAGACGACGGCTGCCTACGAGGAGTTGGGCTCGTTCAATGCCACAGACATCGCGCTGCAGGGCGGATACACGTACTTGTTGAGCGACGAGTGGTCGGGTGGTGTCCAGGGAAAGGTGCTCATGTCGAACTACGGCGAATTCAAGTCGGTGGGACTTTGCGTTGACCTCGGCTTGAATTACTATGACGAGGAAAAAGGCTTTTCGTTCGGCATCGTCGCCCAGAATGTGGGCGGACAGGTGAAGACGCTCCACGAGGTGCGGCAGAAGATGCCGTTCAACCTGGCAATGGGCGTCAGCAAGGAATTTGCCAATGCTCCCATTCGCATCAACATCGGCCTGCAAGACCTGACCCACTGGAAGTCAAGTTACTATGGGCTGGTGGACGGACAGGAAATCAGCGGTGGAAAACGTTTCTGGAACCACATCAGTGTGGGCGCCGAAGTGTTTCCCACTTCTCAGACTTGGATAGGATTGGGTTACAATTTCCGCCGTGGAAACGAGATGAAAGTGGCCGACTCCAGCCACTGGGCCGGTTTCAGCATCGGTGGAGGCATCAGCATCAAGAAGTTCAAGGTGGGCGTGGCCTATGGAAAGTATCATCTGGCTTCGTCTTCGCTCATCGTTAATGCAAGTTATTCCCTGTGAAAATGGGTCAAGAGGCCAGGGGCCAGAGACTCTTGACTCTCGACTCATGCCCCTTGACAAAAATAACCAATTATCCCATTCCGCACAAATATGAACAAACGTCACTCTGTTTTCTTTCTGACTCTTCTACTTTTCACTTGTCACTTTTCACTCGTCAGTGCCCAGACGCCCAATGCACGACAGGCACGTGAAATCTTCGACAAAGTCTGGAAATCGGCGTTCGGACCGCAGGGCGCCACTTTCCATTACAAGGTAAACATCATTGGAATCTATAAGACAGAGGGAACCATTTGGCAAAAAGAGAAGAAAAGCCGCTACCAGTCCGAAACGACCAAAATGTGGAACGACGGTGAAACCTGCTACGTTGTGAAGAAGAAGGAGGTCCAGATTTATCGCGCCGACGACGAAGGCCGCGACAAGCACGCCAGCAAGTTTAAGTTTGAGCCTGACAACTATAATTATAGTATTGCTGACGATAAGCAAGGGCTGATGCTGACGATGAAGCAAAAGTCCTCGAAAATAAAAGGCGTGAGCGAGGTACGTATGCTCATCGACCGACATACTTTTGCACCCATCCGCCTGCGCATCAAGGTGGGCATTATTCATGCCACGGTCACCATCAGTCAGTTCCGCAGCGGAGGCATCGACGACGGCCTCTTCCAGTTTCCGCATGAGCAGTACAAGCACCTGAAAGTGGTGGACAAACGCTAACGAGAAAGCCTTCCCGGACAATCATCGGGAAGGCTTTTTCGTTGTTTTATGATGTGGGGCAGTTAACAGTCTATTGGGCTGTATAAAAATCTGTGATGCGGCGGATGGCACGGTCGCAGACGGGGCAGAAGTGTTCCACCTCGTTGATTTTCATGCGGCACTCTTGGGCAGGACGATAAACGCCCCGTGTCTGATAGCCGCCGCCTTCGAAGACACCTACGTGCTGGGTTGCAGCGTTGATTTGTGCCCATTCTTCTGCCGTGTGGGCGTAGCGGAAGTTGGGAATGTCGGCTTTAGGTGTCGGAATGGGTGTGCCCTTGGGCAGCAGGTCGGCCCACTTCGAGTCAAAATCGACAAGGGTGGTGAGGTTCGGTTCCCAGGGTTCCGTTTCGGCATTATACATGTTGGCCATGTCGTCGCCGTAATCGTATTCGTCGCCCAGTCCGCCGTAGGCATGTCCGAACTCATGGACGAGCACCTGCTTGAAGGTGGAATGGTCGCTGGTCGAGAGCGTAATCTGATTGTAAATGCCTCCGCCGCCGTAGGTCGATGAGTTGACCATAACGATGATGTGCTCGAAGGGCACATCGGCAAGCAGGTCGTAGATACGGTGTATTTCGCTGGTCATCAGATAGCGGTCGGTGTAGAAGGTGTCGTAGTGGCTGCCGCAGGCGGTCTGCTTCCACTGCCCAGCGTGCGGGATGCACGGGCCGCTGTCGTGGGACGGTGAGGCGACTGCGACGACGTTAAACCGCTGCTTCATCGACATGAACGGCTCGTGGCTGAAGATGGCCTCGACTGCACGCTGGGCGTCGGCATAGAACTTGGGCATCTCGGCTTCAGTGTATCCTTCAGCAAGAATCGCGAGGTCCACACATTCTGTGGCGTCGCCATTCTGGAGCAGGTAGCGATGTGGAATGCCGGTTTCTGCCAATGGCCGTATGAGAATGTCGGAGGGGTCGATGGTGTGTGTGAGTTGCGCCGTCGTGCGGTTGTGAAAGTCGGTGAGTGTGACGCAGACATCTGCGAGGCGGCGTGGCATGGGCACAAGATAACTGGTCGGGAAGGAGCGCTGCACGTGCTTGGCTTCGTCGGTGGCCTGCCATTCCTGGAACAGTGTGGAGAAGGTGCTGATGTATAGAATTTCCTGAGTCGCATGGTCGCGCAGCGTGATTTGCCCGTTTCCGTTCAGGTATTTCTCTGCCAGTCGGCTGCGTCGCCCAGCCCACTGTGGCATGGAGTAGGCTTGGTGGAAGAAGATGTGCTGACTGACGCTGTCGCCGGCAAAGATGTAGTCGAGTCGAAGGGTGCGTCCGTCGAAGTGTTCCTCAAACTTTTGTGCATAAAGCGTGACGAGTGAAGCGTGGAGTGTGACGAGAATGAGAAATAAGCGTTTCATTTTGTTTCAGTTGCTTGTTTTAACTTTTCTTTCAGAAAATGTCCTGTGTAGGAGGTGGTCACCT
This sequence comes from uncultured Prevotellaceae bacterium, assembly GCA_900321835.1. Taxonomy (GTDB): domain Bacteria; phylum Bacteroidota; class Bacteroidia; order Bacteroidales; family Bacteroidaceae; genus UBA3839. The sequence goes on along the minus strand of ONXQ01000008.1, from coordinate 10,364 downwards.
GTGCCACCTCTTCGGGTGTGCCACAGGCTACGATTTGTCCGCCTGCCTCTCCCCCTTCCGGGCCCAGGTCGATGACGTGGTCGGCGCACTTGATGACATCCATGTTGTGCTCAATAATGAGAACGGTGTGTCCGCGGCTGATCAATGCGTCGAAGGCAGCGAGCAGACGGCGGATGTCGTGGAAATGGAGGCCTGTGGTGGGTTCGTCGAAGATGAAGAGGGTGGGCTGCGTCTTTTCCTGGCTGAGGTAGTAGGCCAGTTTGACGCGCTGGTTTTCACCTCCGGAAAGTGTGGACGAACTCTGTCCCAGTTTCAGGTAGCCAAGTCCTACATCCTGCAGCGGTTTCATGCGTGCGACAATCTTCTTCTGCTTGTGTTCTGTGAAAAACTCCACAGCCTGGTTGATGGTCATGTTGAGGATGTCATAGATGTTCTGACCTTCGAACTTCACATCCAGAATGTCTTGCTTGAAACGTCGGCCATGACACGATTCGCACTCAAGCACAAGGTCGTTCATGAACTGCATCTCAATTGTCACGGTACCTTCGCCCTTGCATTCCTCACAGCGTCCGCCGTCGGTGTTGAACGAAAAGTGTGCGGCGGTATAGTTCATCTGCTTCGCCAGTTGCTGCTCGGCCATGAGGCGGCGGATTTCGTCATACGCGCCGATGTAGGTGACAGGGTTGCTGCGTGTTGATGTGCCGATGGGGTTCTGGTCGACAAACTCCACGCGTTTGATGGCATCTGCGTCGCCTTCCAGTTTGGAGAATTGTCCTGGGCGGTCGCACACCTCGTCCATCTGGCGCTTCAGGGCTCGATAGAGAATGTCACGCACCAGCGTACTCTTTCCGCTGCCCGACACTCCCGTCACGACAGTCATGACGTTGAGCGGGAACTTGACATCGATGCCTTTCAGGTTGTTTTCGCGGGCACCACACACTTCGACATAGCGGTTCCACGGACGACGGGATGCAGGAACCTCAATGGTTTCACGTCCAGTGAGATAGTCCAACGTGTGTGAGGGCAGTTTCGGTTTCACCTTCAAAACATCCGAACGTCGTCCGGCCCAGACAATTTCTCCGCCCAGACGGCCGGCATCCGGACCGATGTCGATGATATAGTCGGCCGCATCCATGATTTCCTCATCATGCTCCACAATCACGACCGTATTGCCGAGGTCGCGAAGTTGCTTCAGCACACGGATGAGCCGTTCCGTGTCGCGGCTGTGCAGGCCGATGCTCGGTTCGTCGAGAATGTAAAGCGAGCCGACAAGACTGCTGCCCAGACTTGTTGCCAGATTGATGCGCTGGCTTTCACCGCCCGACAGCGTGTTGCTCAGTCGGTTGAGGGTGAGATAACCCAGGCCGACGTCCAGCAGAAACTGCAGGCGGCTGCGGATTTCGGTTAGCAGGCGCTGGGCTATCTGCTCGTCCTGCTCGTTCAGTTCGATGTTTTGGAAAAAAGCCAGGAGACGGTCAATCGGCATTTCCACCAGTTCCGCAATGGTGCGGCCTCCCACCTTCACGTACCCCGCCTCTTTTCTGAGTCTTGAGCCGTGGCAAACCGGACATGTCGTCTTGCCGCGGTAACGGGCCAGCATCACGCGGTACTGAATCTTGTACTGGTTCTGCCGCAGCATTTCGAAAAACGCATCAATGCTGACAGCCTCACGCTGCGATTCGCCCGGCAATCCGTGCCACAGCAGGTCTCTCTGCTCTTGAGTTAAGTCATAATAAGGGGTGAAGATGGGAAAACCATGACGCTCTGCGCGCCGGATGAATTCCTTCCGCCATTCGCCCATCTTTTCGCCACGCCAGCAGACGACGGCTCCGTCGTAGATGCTGAGCGACTTGTCGGGGATGACAAGGTCTTCGTCGATGCCAATCACACGGCCGAATCCTTCGCACTCGGGGCAGGCACCGGCAGGCGAATTGAACGAGAAAAGTTGGTCAGTAGGCTCCTCAAACGTGATGCCGTCGGCCTCAAACCGCATCGAGAAGTGTGTCGTTGCTACGTCGGCCACCTTCAGGGCACATTCCCCATCGCCCTCGTACAGCGCTGTGCGCGTCGAGTCCATCAGGCGGTCGATGGTGTTCTGCTCCTTGCGGGCAACGATGCGGTCCACCACCAGATAGTCGATGCCGTCCACCTGTTCGAAGCGTGTAAAACCCTCCTTCTCGTAAATCTCCTTTTGCTGCTCCATTGTACGCCCGTCGTGCAGGTGGATAGGGGCTAACAGCAACAGCCGGGTGCCTTCTTCCAGCCCCAGCATACACTGCACCACATCCTCGATGCTGTGTTTCTTCACCTCCTGTCCGCTCACAGGCGAAAACGTGTGGCCGATGCGGGCAAAGAGCATCCGCAGGTAGTCGTAGATTTCAGTCGATGTGCCGACGGTTGAACGCGGATTGCGGGCTATCACTTTCTGCTCGATGGCGATGGCTGGTGGGATGCCTTCGATAAAGTCGCAGTCGGGTTTGTTCATTCGGCCCAGGAACTGCCGGGCATAGGTCGAGAGACTTTCGACATAGCGCCGCTGGCCTTCGGCATAGAGCGTATCGAAAGCCAGCGACGACTTACCGCTGCCGCTGACTCCCGTGATGACCACCAGTTTGTTCCGTGGTATTTCAACGTCGATGTTTTTCAGGTTGTTAACCCTGGCGCCTCGGATTCTGATCACTTGGCAAACTTTTTAGAAACATAGACAACGCGGCCATTGTAGGTGCATTTCCAAAAGTCGCCGCTTTCGCCCGTCTTTGTCAGTTGCGTGCCCTTAGGCAGATAGCACGGAGTGCCGTCGTCGTTTTTCAGAAAATCGTGACTCGTGCTGGGACCGAGGCGCAGACGAACGTTCGTGCCCGTCAGCGTGACCGTCGATTTGTTGCCAGCCGAGGGTGACGGTGCCGTTTGGGTCTGGATCTTGGTCTGTGGCTGAGCCTGTTGTTTCTTGGCAGGCTGTTGTGGCTGAGTCTTGGCAGGCTTTCCCTGGCTCTGCAGATAGGCGAACTGCTTGGCCACGTAGAGTGTCTGCCCGTTATAATTCACTTCGTAGAAATCACCGCTTTCGCCCGAGTAAGCCAGTTTTGTGCCCTTCTTCAGATAAGTGGGCACCCCCTTTTCGTCCTTCAGCCATCCGCATTTCAGGTTAGGCTCGAAACGTAGCCGTACATTTGTACCGTTCAGCACGACGTAATCCTGCGCTGTTGTCTGCGCCCAGGCTGCTGATGCCATGAGGACCATCGCAACGCATAAACCAATGATTCGCTTCATCATAAGTCTGTCAATTTAAGTGGTGAATAAAACTGCTGCGAAGTTACAACAATAAATTGAGAAACGAAAACAAACGGGCAAGAAAAATGTCTGACGTCAGTTCTTAATATTTGTCAAGGGTCGAGAGGCAAGGGTCAAGGGTCGAGAGGCAAGGGTCGAGGGTCGAGAGGCAAGGGTCAAGGGTCGAGAGGCAAGGGCCAAGGGCCAAGGGTCGAGAGGCAAGAGTCGAGAGACGAGAGTTCTTCCCATTTGGGGAAGTTAGAGGGGGCTTTCCAATCCGGGCTGTACCAAAAAACGTACCAACGCGCTGGTACAACTGTACCAACGCAGTGAAACTTTTGTACCACTGTGGTGGAATTTCTGTTCCACTGTGGTGGAACGGGCGTTCCACTGTGGTGGAACGGAAAACGGTCCGCAGATGAATAGAAAAAGGGAGGCACGGGTGCTAAAATGGCACAGGACTCTCGATGTGCAGCGGCTGGAGCGTGCAAGGATGAATGAAGTCGATGGTGGTGGCGTGGAGCATGAGGCGCGGCCACAGGAGCGACTGGTAACTGGACGGGCTGGCAAAGAGGTGGGTGCGGCCGTAGAGTTTGTCGCCAACGATGGGGCAGGCGAGGCCGTCTGCGTGGGCGGAGTGCATCCGCAGTTGGTGGGTGCGGCCTGTCTCGGGGAAAAACTGAATGCGTGTGATGCAGCCCGACTGGTGGGGGTGCAGAATGGTCATTCCGCTTGTGTTCTCCTGAACCTGAATGACTTTGTATCGGGTGCGACAGGGTTTGCCGTGTTCGTAATCGACCATCTGGCGCGGGCTGTCGATGGGGTCGCGGCGCAGGGGAAGGGTGATGAGTCCTTCGTCGCTTGCCGGCCGGCCGTCGAGCAGGGCGGTGTAGGTCTTTCGTACCGTGTGCTCGTAGAACTGGTGCTGCAGGTGACGGAGTGCGTCGCGTGTCTTGGCGATGATGAGGATGCCGCTCGTGTCTTGGTCGAGGCGGTGGACGGGTGCTGGGGTGTAGGCGTCTTCATCGCGCGAATCGGAAGGGGTGGCATAGTGCAGGCGTATCCAGTCGAGCACGCTGGCCTGGGCATCGCGGCTCGGAACGGAGAGAAGGCCGCTGGGCTTGTCGATGACCACGATGGTGTCGTCTTCGTAGAGGGTGCGCACCTGTGTGAGCAGTTCGCGGTTGTGACGCTCGAGAAAACTTTCTTCGACATCGAGTCCTTGCAGCATGAAGTGGAGCAGCGGACGGCATTTCTTGTTGCAGGCGGGGTAGAACTGTCCGTGGTGGCGCACTTCGTCTTTGGGCGAACGGCCCAGCCAAAACTCGGCCATGCAGAGGGGCTGGAGGTGGTGTTGAAAGGCGTATTGCAGGAGCCGGGGAGCACAGCACTCGCCTGTGCCGGAGGGAATGTGGTGGCGCGACTGGTTGACTTCGAAATTCTCGGGGTGCAGCATTTGCTCACGGTAGTAGTCCTTGAACACTTGGGTCAGAGTCTTCACTTGTGCGCGCGCGTTCATTATATTATATTGTTCGAAGAGCCAGTCCTGCAACGCTTCGCTTTGCTGCCGCCGGATGCGCTTCAGGGCTGCGATTTCGACGCGCTGCAGGCGTGTGTAGTCCTCGGGGTGACTGTCCATGTTGACGGAACCTTCCAGTTGGCGGATGGTCTCGTTTATTTTTGTGATTTCGGCCTGTTTCTGCTGAAAATAGCCTTCGGGACGGAGATAGTCGTAGATGGGAGGAACGAAATAGGGGATGTCGTTGCGGCCGTCGAGCAAACCCGAGTAGGCCGCAAGGAAACGTAGCGAGGTGTCTTCTGCGTCGGCCGAACGAACCACCAGCACGCCGAACATTTTGCCGTTGCTGATTTCCTGATGCCATTCGGTATGTTCTCGCAAAAAGGCACGCACCTGACTGGCTGCATCCAGGCAAAGCGGATGCGGCTCATAGCAAAACGGGTTGGTGAACTGATGGGGCAGTTCGCCGCAGTAGGTTGTCTGAAGTTGATGTAGCATTAAACTTGCATTAAATCATGCCTGAAGCGTGATGGCTGAAGATGAGAAACAAGTGCCCCCACGCGGCACAAATCGTCGCTGGGGGCACTCTTTGAATGTGATGGTCGGAAGATTATTCCTCGTCAAGCAAAATGTCCATCATCTGTGCTGCAGCGTGTGCAACCGAGGTGCCAGGACCGAAGATGGCTGCAACGCCTGCCTTGTAGAGGAAGTCGTAGTCCTGGGCAGGGATGACGCCGCCGGCGGTGACGAGGATGTCCTCGCGTCCGAGTTTCTTCAGTTCCTCAATCAGTTGAGGAATGAGGGTCTTGTGGCCGGCAGCAAGCGAGGATGCGCCGACGATATCGACGTCGTTCTCGACAGCCTCGCGGGCAGCCTCGGCCGGTGTCTGGAACAGCGGACCCATGTCCACGTCGTAGCCGCAGTCGGCATAGCCGGTAGCGACGACCTTTGCACCGCGGTCGTGACCGTCCTGTCCCATCTTGGCAACCATGATGCGGGGACGACGACCGTACTTCTGTGCGAACTTCTCGGTGAGGGCGCAGGCTTCTTCGAATGCCTTGTCCTTCTTGCTTTCTGCTGAATACACGCCTGAAATAGTTCTGATGATTGCTTTGTAACGACCTACGATGGCTTCGCAGGCATCTGAAATCTCGCCGAGCGTACAACGCAGGCCGGCAGCCTTGACGGCAAGGTCGAGCAGGTTGTTTTCACTCTTCTTGCCTTCGTTGAACTCGCGGACACACTCTGTGATGGCAGCCAGCGCCTTCTTGCAGGCTTCTTCGTCGCGGTTGGCACGGAGTTGCTTGAGCGATTCTTCCTGCTGCAGACGGACGGCTGTGTTGTCGATTTCGAGAATGTCAATGGGGTCTTCGTGCTCCAGACGGTACTTGTTGATACCCACAATCGTCTGGTTGCCCGAGTCGATGCGTGCCTGAGTGCGGGCAGCAGCCTCTTCGATACGCATCTTCGGCAGACCCGTCTCGATGGCTTTGGCCATACCACCCAGTTTCTCAATCTCCTGGATGTGCTCCCAAGCCTTGTGTACGAGTTCGTTGGTCAGTGTCTCCACGTAGTACGAACCAGCCCACGGGTCAATCTGCTTGCAGACTTTCGTCTCGTTCTGGATGTAGATCTGTGTGTTACGGGCAATACGGGCGCTGAAGTCGGTCGGCAGGGCGATGGCCTCGTCGAGGGCGTTGGTGTGCAGCGACTGTGTATGTCCGAGCACGGCGGCCATGGCTTCGATACAGGTACGACCTACGTTATTGAAGGGGTCTTGCTCTGTCAGGGACCAACCCGATGTCTGCGAGTGAGTACGCAGAGCCATCGACTTGGGATTCTTCGCACCGAACATCTTCGTAATCTTGGCCCAGAGCAGACGGCCTGCACGCATCTTGGCAATCTCCATGAAGTGGTTCATGCCGATGGCCCAGAAGAAGGAGAGGCGCGGTGCGAAGGCGTCAATATCGATGCCTGCGTTGACACCGGTGCGGAGGTAGTCCATACCGTCGGCCAGTGTATAGGCCAGTTCGATGTCTGCCGTAGCACCGGCTTCCTGCATGTGGTAGCCCGAGATGGAGATGCTGTTGAACTTTGGCATGAACTTCGAAGTGTATTCGAAGATGTCGGCGATAATCTTCATCGAGAATGCAGGAGGATAGATGTAGGTGTTGCGCACCATGAACTCCTTGAGGATGTCGTTCTGAATCGTACCAGCCATTTCCTCGAGTTGGGCACCCTGTTCAAGGCCGGCGTTGATGTAGAAGGCGAGGATAGGCAGCACTGCGCCGTTCATCGTCATCGACACTGACATCTTATTCAAAGGAATGCCAGCGAAGAGGACCTTCATGTTCTCCAGCGAACTGATGCTCACACCAGCCTTACCTACATCACCTACAACACGTGGGTTGTCGGGGTCGTAGCCACGGTGGGTCGGCAGGTCGAAGGCCACCGAAAGACCTTTCTGACCGCTGGCGAGGTTGCGGCGATAGAAGGCGTTACTCTCTTCTGCCGTCGAGAAACCAGCGTACTGGCGGATGGTCCACGGGCGGAACGGATACATCATGGAGTAGGGACCGCGGAGATAGGGAGGAATACCTGCAGTGAAGTCCAGGTGTTCCATGCCTTCGAGGTCTTCCTTTGTATAGACTGGCTGAATGTCGATTTGCTCGGGAGTGCGCCAGTTGGCAGTGATACCGTTGTCTTTCTGCCACTGCTGGCCATTCTTCTGCTGAATGCCAGCGTAGATATCTATGTTGCTGAAATTCTTTCTCATAGTTACTTAAGCAGTTTAGCGTTGTACTGACGCAGGGTTTCCAATTGATTGACTTTCACATGGATGAAGTTCTCGATGCCGGCAGCCTTGAGGTCTTCGCTGCACGCCGGAGCACCGGCTACGACGAACATGGCACGGCCGTTGAGATACTTGAAGGCGGGAATTGCATACTCGGCATATTCGTCGTCGCTCGAGCAGATGACGACGATGTCGGCACCGGCTTCGAGTGCCTTGTCAACACCTTCTTCGACGGTCTTGAAGCCGAGGTTGTCGATGACCTTGTAACCGGCGCAGGCGAGGAAGTTGCAAGAGAACTGGGCACGTGCCTGGCGCATGGCCAGATTGCCGATGGTGAGCATGAAGGCAACGGGCTGATGCTGTGCAGCCTCGGTCTCGAGACGCAGTGCTTCGAACTCGCTGGCCATGCGGCTGCGGTTGAGCGTAGCGATGGCAGGAGCCTCGCAGGCGTCGCCGTGACAACCACAGGCAGGACTGACAGGCTGTTTGCCTTCTGCCTTTTCGGTGAAGTTCGGGAACTGGTTGGTGCCGAGTATGAATTCCTTGCGCTTTGCAGCGTCGGCATGACGCTTGTCGTTCGAACCGTTGATCACTTCCTGCACCTTGCCAGCCAGAGCCAGTGCAAGGAAACCGCCGTTCTCCTCGACGTCGAGGAACAGTTTCCATGCCTGCTGGGCGATGGCATCGGTGAGGTGTTCGATGTAGTACGAACCGCCACCCACATCGACGAGTTTGTCGAAGTGAGCCTCCTCCTTCAGCAGCAACTGCTGGTTGCGGGCAAGGCGTTCGCTGAAGTCGTCTGGAGTCTCGTAGGGCTTGTCGAACGGAGTGACTACGATGCTATCGACATTGCCGATGGCAGCCGACATGGTTTCGGTCTGCGAGCGGAGCAGGTTGACATAACTGTCGAAGAGCGTCTGGTTGTATTCGCTTGTGATGGCGCAGACGTGCATCTGGCAGGCGCAGTCGCACTTGGGCTCGTACTGCTTCACAATCTGAGCCCAAAGCAGACGTCCTGCACGGAACTTGGCGATTTCCATGAAGTAGTTTTCGCTCACGCCCATGTTGAACTTGATGCGCTTCGCTGCCTCAGTGGCATCGACGCCTGCCTCAGTCAGTTGCTGCAGGTATTCGTTACCCCAGGCCAGTGCGTAGCCGAGTTCCTGATAGATGTAGGCACCGCTGTTGTTGAGCGTTACGCTGTTGACGTTGATGCAGCGGAACTTCGGCAGTTCCTTCAGTGCCTCGACGAGGGCCTTAGCCTCGGCCAGCACAGCCGTTGTGTCCTTACCCTTGAGGAGAATCTTCTCCATCGGGTCGAAGTTGATGCTGCCCTCCAGTTTCTCCAGGTCGTAGCCCTTCTGCTTGAAATAGGAGACCAGAATCTGAGCCAGTTCGACACAGTGGCGCTGGCACGTCTTGAAGTTCAGTTCGACACATTCGGGGACAATGCCTTCGAGCAGCGTCTCGACCGTCTCTTTGCTGACCATGCCTGCTGAAAGGCGGAAGCCGAGCGAATCGACGCCCTTGTTGAGGATGTCCAGCGCCTTGGCATTGGCAGCCTTCGCATCGTCACCCACGACGATGTCCTGGCGCACGTGCCACAGGTTGTTGTCGGTTTTGTTACCACGGACGAACGGAAATTCGCCCGGAAGGGAGTCCACCGTCTTCAAGTCCTTGAGGTCCTCACGGCGGTAGAAAGGCTGTACGTTGAAGCCTTCGTTGGTTCTCCAGACCAACCGCTTCTGAAAGTCAGCGCCTTTCAGGTCCACCTCGATTTTGTCGAGCCATTCCTGAGTGGTCGGTGCCTGAAATTCAGAAAACAATTTTTCTCTGTTAGCCATTATAAAAACTATTATTTAAGTAAGTAGGTAGGTTTTTATCCGTGCAAAGTTACAAAAAAACATTTTACTAACGAATAAAAGTGGCATAAAATTGTCATATCCCAGCCATTTCCGTGAAAAAAAGCCCAAAACAGCGGCAGGCTCGTTTGCAGAAAAGGGAGAGAACGGCGCGTGAACAGGTTGCGTTTCTCTGCGTCATCGTTGTTCGGACGGTTGTTTGGCAACGGTTTTCAGAACGTTCGATTGGGGGCTGTAGTCGATTCAAAATACCACTGCGTTGAAACTTTTGTACCACTGCGTTGGTACTGTTGTACCACTGCGGTGGAACTTTTTTGGTACTGTGAATGAAGAACCACGTTTGTTCAAAGGCAATAAAAAGGACACAGCAACCCTACAAAAATGTGGCTGCTGTGTCGCAACGACTGTTTGTTCCCAGGTCGTTTAGAATTCTATGTCGAGATGGAGGTCGGCATCGGAGAGGTGGCGTGTCTTAGGCGTATCTTCGTCTGTAGCAAAGGGTGTCTGGCTCGCTTTCACGTATCCGATGACGTTGGTGAGGGCTTCGAGGAATTTTTCAAAGTCTTCTTTATAAAGGAAAATCTTGTGCTTCTCGAAGAAGAAAGTAGGGGCATCGGGATTCTGCGCGGCTTGCTTTTCGTCAATGATCTTCTTGCTTTCAGTAATCGAGATATAGCGGTCGCCGTTTCGACTTTGTTTCACGTCGAGATAGTAGATGCGCTTGCCGGCTTTGACGCTTTCGCTATAGACGATGTCTTTCTCTTTGCTGTCAGTCATATTAAAAGTCAAATGTGAATTGTGTAAAGTGAAATGTGGAAGTGGTGCAAAGTTGGCATTTTTTTTCGTTTTGTCAAACTGTTTTGCAATTTATTTTACACAACGAATTATTTTTTGCCGACAGATTGTTCAGATTGTCGGC
>ONXQ01000074.1 GCA_900321835.1 uncultured Prevotellaceae bacterium | reverse complement strand
GTTTGGCGACGAACTGCGCCGCAGCAGTGTGCTCCTGCCTGCGCCGTCGGCTTTGTTCCATCTGGTCGAAGGCGTGCATTACGACCTCGAACAGAGTGGCGAACGTGTGTCCGACCGTCAGATTGTGACCGAGGACGAGGACCGTACGCTTTCGCTCATCGACAACTTCCTGACCCAGCAGCCGGAGGCAGACGAGAAGCCCGAGGAGGGCGAACCGCACAGCGTTCCGACGGTGGCCGAGGTGACGGGCGACTACGCCTCCTTCCTGGCGATGCAAACCGAGGCGGACGACAGTGAGGACGAACCGCTGAAGGGCGGCGACCTGATTGACTCGTTCCTATCGGCTCAGGAGGGCAAGCAGCGCTACGAACTGGAGACCGAGACGACAGCCGAGACTGCGTCGGCGCCAGTGACCGAATTTGACGGAGGTGACCTCTATAACGAGAAAATCGTCGAAATTCTGGTCAAACAGCGTCAATATGCGCAGGCTCTTGAAATATTACGGCAGATTTGTTTGAATAATCCGGAAAAAAGCGCTAACTTTGCAACTCAAATGCAGTTGCTTGAGATAATTGTAGAACAATAATAATCTAAAAAATGTATTCACTCATCATTGTACTTGTACTTCTGGCATCATGTTTGATGATCGGAATTGTGCTCATCCAAGAGAGCAAAGGCGGAGGCCTGGCATCGGGTTTCTCCGCATCAAACCAGATTATGGGCGTCCGCAAGACGACCGACTTCCTTGAGAAGGCTACGTGGGGCTTGGCCGTTGCTATGGTTGTGCTCAGCATCGTTTCTGCATCGTTCGTCACACGTGCCACATCGTCCGAGCGTCCCGTCATCGAGACATCGGCTCCGGCACAGCAGGAAACTCCCACTTTCCCTGCTCAGCAGCCTGCTGAACCTGCTGAATAAATCTGGTGCTGCATCTCGTTGAGAGGCACACAAAAGAAAACATCGCCGCCGAAGAATCAATTCTTTGGCGGCGATGCTTTCTTTTTCTGTACTGCTGCGGTGAAACTTTTGTACCACTGCGGTGAAAATTTCGGTGTACAGTGCCACAGATGGATGGTAGGTGAAATTTGCCTCTATGACCCTAACGGACCCTGGTCTGCAAGTTCATTGAACGGAGTGTTCTTTGGAAAACGCTTGTCGATTTTGCTGGGGTTCTTGGGTGAGCAGGGTTCATCGCCATTTTCCTGGGCAATCTCGTTGAAGCAGACGGACATCTTCGCCAGCAAGTCGATGGAGGCTAACGGTGAATCCAACTCGGTTTCTATCTTCAGGATGGGGGTGTTGCGAGGGAATATGTCTGTGTTGCCTCTCCACGAAGTGCTCTCCAGGATGAGGTCCTTGGCAAACTGCTGCTCTCTCGGTGTCAAGAAGAGGACAAGTGCCGAGTCCTCCAGATGCTTCGACAGGAAGATGAAGCGTCCGTGACAGAAATTGCGGTAGTCGCACAGTTGCACACTCGCGATGCCCGACTCCACCATCTTGCTCTCGAAGTCCACGGCTACAGGGCGACTCCAGCCGTTATACAGCACGATGAAGTTGCGGATATTGCCCAGCGAAGGAATATCACCTTCCTTCCTCGGAGCATACGAAAAGCACCACTCGGGCGTCAGGTCCAACTTGTACTTGCGGAGACCGTCGGCATCCTGCGTAAAGGCTTTGTAGAAGAGACCGAACTTGCAGACGGTGTCGATGGTGGCAATGAACGGCCTGTTCTGCGTCAACCAATCATAGACAAACCAACGGGAACCAGCCCTTTGGAGAGTCTTGACAACAGTATTGTTTTTGTCGTCAGTCTTGACAACAGCACAGGTATTTTCGGGATTGAGTTTTGCGGCTCGATTAGCCACGTACTTTTCATCAAACCCCTGTCCGTCGCTCGTCAGAATCAGAATCTTTGCTGACTTTAGAGCATCATCCGAAACAGACGACATGGATAATGGTGTCAAAGCCTTCGCCATTCCCTTATACGTCTCATACAGCAAGGCTGCATAATCGACAGAACTGTACGAACCACCGCTCGCAAAAGCATACATTGGCATCTGCGGGTTATCCATGAAAAAATCATGCAACTCCTCAATATCCTGTCCTTCTGCCCACTTCAGGGCTTCAGAAATCAGAGCAAGAGATTCTTTGAATGTTCCTTTGTTTGCCATATTAGTTGTTATTTATTAAACTTTCAACTTCTTTTTTGACACTTTCTTTTGCCCCCGTTGACTCTTTTAAGAGATATTGTAGCATTCGCTCGGCTTTGGCTTCATCCTTTTGGCTATAGCAAGGAATGCCAGACCATTCCCGAAAATCGGGCTTGGGACATTCGCCCATGTACCAATGGTACAGTTCCGTCACGTTGCCGATTCCTTTCGCCACCAACTGCCAGATTTCTTCGTCTGTCTTGCAGTCGTAGAGGCGGTGCAGCACTTCTGTCTCGGGCATCAGCGTGTTGAAAAACTCCAGATAGCCGTTCAGAATGTCAGGCATCAGGTCGGCAAGCGGCCCCTCGGCATACTCAGCCAGCAGTTCGAGCAGAAACGACACACGGTCGATGTCATCCTCAATCCGTTCATACATCTTCTCGTCCATGAAGCGTTCCAAATCGAAACCACTTTTCCGAAAGTCCTCCCGTAGAGCGTCACATTGATTCATCATGTTTTGAATAGGCACAATCAGTTTTTGAGCATCAAGATGATGGCGATGATACAAGCGACAGTAAACAGGATGTACCAGATGTTGTCACCCAGCGAGCCCAGTGAAAGCCCAAACAGCCCGCCCGCCTCCTTAATGACCAGCCAAAGCAGAGGAATGATGATTGCCAGAAGAATTAGTCCCAGCAAGATGAATAAAAGTGTCTTTAAAATGCTGCCCATACAGCAAATAAGGTTTTATCTTCGTCCGTAAACGTCTTCGTAGTTATATTCCTCATATCGCTCTGCAATCTTGTGCAGATGGTGGGCAAACTCGTTCTTGCACGTGTAAATCTCATACGACCGTGCGTATTCGTCGATGAGGTCTTCCAGTGTTACCCGTTCCTGCTTGCGGTTAAAGAGTTTGTCGATAGCATCGCGTAAAGGATGCGACTTCGATGCTTCGGAAATTCCATAACCGATAGCACCACTGATCATGTTGTCTAAAAATCCCATAATTGAATGTTTTATCAATTAACTTTGAATAGACGCAGAGCATTCGTCTGAGTAATTATCGTGAAATCTTCTTGGCTGACGCTCTGCTTCAACTCGTCAAGTACATTTGCATAATACTCCATCATATCTTCCTCTGGATAGAAGTATTTGGGAATTGGGTAGTCGCTTCCCCACAAGACTCTGTCCACAAAACCCGCCTCGCAGCATTTCACAATGTTAGGTGTAGGCATAAAAGCCGTATCCACCCACACATTTTCATATTTCTGCATCAACTCAATGGCTTCATTCACAGGACGTCCATGTGCCAAGATGAAGGTCACGTCGGGGTGTTTTGCGATGGAATGATCAAAACATGATGGATAACTGCCTTCTGTTTCACCTGTATGTATGAGAAGCGGTACTTGCAAATCTCTGGCAATCGAAATGGCAATCTCTCTGTCGTCATTATCCTCCCCCCATCCTCCAAAAGATAGCCACGGATGAATCTTTATGCACTTCCACTCAATACCACAATTCAGCATTCTATCCATTCCTCCATTGTGCAGAGACAGCGGTGTAAGCCACAAAACAGGGAGAACACGGTCCTTACCTAATGAGACGAGTTCTTTCATCTCTCCGATGACTTTATCATAATCTTCCTCGGCAATAGTTGATGACGAAACGGCAAAATGTCCAACACCGACTTTGGTAAGATAAGTCACCAGTTCCGCAGGAGTTTCATAAATCTCCCGAAATTGCCCAACATGAATGTGGGCATCAATTAGTGAGAATTCTATCATAAAAAATAGAACAGATGCGTTTTTATTGTTTGTAGTTGGCCACCCCCACATGTGAGGGTGGCCTTCATTCAAGTAAATTGGGAAGTTCTCACACTTGTCAACCTGTAATCTCACATCTTCTACAGGATGACCGAGCACCTGCTCCGCTCCAACCAGGACCTTCTGCTCCTCCGCTGGGATGAGGAGTGTGTTGTGGACAACCTGCAGCATAAGAACCACAGGGAGCATTTACTGCTTCCACTTCAAACTTTTTGTAAGTTTTCATAATGATTAAATTTTTAATTTTGCCTACTCTATTTTAGCTTTTCGGCTTCCGCTTGTTCGTAATTATTTAGCACTTTCACATTGTCTGCAATCAGGGTCCCCTGTAGCGTCATAAATGGCTTTTGTGGGACACCCTGCAGCATATGAGCCACTAGGGGCATTTTTTGCCAACACTTCAACTTTTTTGTACTCTTTCATAATTGTTGTTATTATCGTTTTTGCCTACTCCCTTTCAAGCGTTTCGGCGGCCTCTTTTTTTTGATACTCTTCGATGATTCTCTTGTTCAAAAAAGCAACGTCACAGAAATGTTTGTTGATTTTGAACATATCTCCATTACTTTCGTTGTAATTGCGAACCAAGCACATGGCACAATAGTTACGTGCCTCGCATTGTAGACATTCAGGAAAATCACCCTGAGTTACAGCACGCACTTGGGCAAATTGGGGAGAGTTTTCCCATATCTCACGCAACGATTGCTTATAAACATTTCCACACACCATCGCCTGCCAGCCAGCACAAGGATAGACATCGCCGTTCTCGGTGATGCAACAGTCATTGATACCTGCTCCACATAGAGGTTGACGGGCAAAGCGTTCTGGGTCAAAGGCTATCTCATCCGTAACAGGCCGTTGCTTCAATGTCTTTTCCTTATAATCACGGTCCCACTCCAAGATGTCTCGTAACAATGCCTCTGTTTCTTCCAGCGAGATACGATTGGCAAGATTCTGCGTGTTAAGGTCAGATTGCGCCATCATCAAATAGTCTGTTTGTGCCTTGCAACGAAGCGACTGCGCATATTGCAAGACGTCAGCATACCCTTTGCAATTCGCTTTCATCACGGGACACGAGATCTGCACAGGAATGTCGGCTGCAACCAGTTTCTCGATGGCGGCTTTCGTCTTAGCAAACGAACCCTTTACAGTAGTAATCATGTCGTGAATCTCAGGATTCATGCTATAAAGTGATGTCTGCAAAAGTGAAATGTTGGCAGCCTTGATAAAGGGAATCTGGTTATCGCGAAGGGCAATCAGGTTGCTCAAAATTGAAACCATCATGTCCTTCTTGCGGCAATACTGCATGATGCGGATAACATCCTTGTGCATGAAAACTTCGCCTCCAGAAAGTGTAACGTGTAATCCGCCCATCTCAGCAAACTCATCAATCAGAGAGCAGACTTTTTCCAACGGCATATCGCCTCCCGCATTCTTCTTGGCATTGGGTATGTAACAATGGATACATCGCTCGTTGCAACGGCTGGTCAGTTCAAACTGAAGACCATTCAAACGAGGCTGTCGCTGTGTTGCCTCCAGCATATAGTCCTGTGTGTTCTCACCCACGTGCTGCTCGGTAATTTGAGTAAAGTCATCCACGAGTGTCTTAGGGTTCTCCATACTATAGGAGAAATCCAAGTCTTTGGCATCCAGTTCTTCAGGTGTATTGCCACTGACAAGGAAGAGGTGTTTGTCGAGGTCTTCGACAAACTCTATGAAATCTGCTTTCAGTTCCTCACGGCTGACACTATCGCCATATATCTTCTGTAGGCGGCCAACAATGTCATCAACGTCTTGTGGCTGACGGGTGATTTCACGCAGGAAGTCTGCACCTGTCTCGTTGTAGTTACGGTCGTGCCGCGTCATTTGATTGGTGATATATCCTTTCTCACCAATAAAACGAATAAATGTGTTTTTAGACTGTCGTACAAGCATAATGTTTCGTTTTAATCAGATGCTATTACTTTTCCACCAAGTATCAATAAGACGAGAGCAATGAGACAGCCCCAGCCGTCGAAATCCATCCATGCTGCAATAATTACCCCCGCAACAATGATGACAATTCCAATAATTGCATTCATAACCAGTACACTCATCCGTGTCGTGCGCAACTTCAAATGTTATATTATAATATAAATGGTTTACTCATTGCCTCCTCATATTGCTCTTCAGTGAAAAGCGAGAAGGGATTTACGTCGTTTAGAATCTGATATATAAAACAATCTAATTTATCCTTTAATATGCCCAATGCAAAAGGTGTCTTCGGCAGTTTGAAACTGAGAAGGGCGGCATAATTATCATCTATATAATAATGAGATGGAAAGGTTCCGGCATTTCCTTCTGTCACCCAAGATTTATATTCTACTTTCTGTTGGAACGGACTCATCGGAATAAAATGTTTCAAATAATTTTCAAATAGACTCGTCATTATTTTAACATCCAGACGGATTGTTTCACTCGAATTTCCATACAGTAACTTGCGGTAATTCTCATCAGTGTATTTTGCTGGGTACTTAAATAAAGCGTCTGTTTTATACACATCAACAACGAGCGGAACGGGTATTCTCATCAAACCGAATTCGTCAGTTTCACCCAGTAAAAACCATTGGGACAAAAGATAGTGTAACTGATACGGAGCCACATTCAACACTTTATACTGGTCATACAAACGATTTTCTATTCTGACCTTGTGATTGGTGTTTATGGCTTCCATGATAGTTGTTATATTGTCGAAACTGAAATTGTAATCCTCAATATACAAACTATTTTGGAGTTTGCTGTTAAGCATCGTCTCATGTAGCATATTCAGGGTAGAAAGACGTTCTACTTTTGGTAGAATATCTTTATTTTCGTTCGCAATGTAGTACTTATAACCAGGTCCGCATTCTATCTGTATGCCGTACTCCTCGCGGATAGCCTTGATGTGGTTGTGAAACGTACGCTTGAGAATGGGCATATTTTCATCTTCAGTGTACCTACGAGCCTTTAGCCATCGTTGGTTAATCTCTTCATAGGTAATACCGCCAGTTTCTTGAAGCAACTGGATAAGCCAGATATATTTACCGAGTGGTGTCATGGTAGTTTAATCATCGTTGTTTACAAAGGTATGAGATAGGTATGCAAAAACGCTTCCTATCTTTACACAATGTTTGCCTTTTAACAAAAATTAAGACTGGCGATTTGCCCCCAATCCATGATTAACTCGGAATTGATACGTATCATACGCAACTTCTGTGCCGCTCAATTCCCAGGATTGGCTTTTATGTATAAAAATAATAAGGCGTGGGAACTTTTCGACTTATTACTCAGCTGAGGCTCTTCATATCTGAAGTTCTGGAATGCCCGTCAAGTGTAATAAGCAAAGTCCACGCCTCAGATGATATAATATGCCAAAAAGGGATATAATATCATAGACGTGGACGTTCCTGCTCGTTATCTACTTGACTTCAATTTTCCAGATTTCAGCTGTAGATAATATGCTAAAAACGCCCTGTTATCGGCAACATTCCATGAATGTGCCTTAGACATTGCAAATATACATCAATTTTTTTGAAACGCAAAAAGAAATAAACGTTTTTTTGAGGGAATAATAAGACAACGTGGGACAATTCAAAACAACTTATTTATATATATAAGTGTTGTTTTTTGTTGTCTCTGTTGTCTTAAAAACTGCACTGTAGTGTATGGATGTTTACACTGCGGCGTGGCTTGACACGAACTGCAGTGTTGGCCAACGTACACTGCGGTGCAGGAACAAAATAAGAGCCTTGTTGGTATCAGAGCAAAGCAAAAAGTTCGTCGGGAAGATGGATGATTTGTGTGGCACCTTGCTGTTCGAGGAAGTGGCGGTCGCGGAATCCCCAATCGACGCTGATGCAGGGCAAACCTGCATTGCGGGCCGTAGCGAGATCCACTTCGCTGTCGCCGATGTAGATGGCTTCGTCGGGCGTGGCGTGGAGTTTTTCCAGTGCCAGCAACACCATGTCGGGAGCAGGCTTGCGGCGAACAGCAGGTTGCTGCTCACCGATGGCTACGTCGATGACATCGGCAAAAAAACGCTGATGAAGTTGCTGGACAGCAGCATCGGGCTTGTTGCTCACAATGGCTGTGTGGCAACCGCGCTCCTTGCACTGGCGCAGCAGGTTGAGAATGCCGGGATAGGGGCGTGTGCGGTCTTGGTTGTGCTGGAGGTAATAGGTGCGAAAGGCTGCATAGACCTCGTCCGAGAGCGATTCGTGCGACGGTCCGACGGATTTCGCAACCAAGTAGCGTGCTCCGTTTCCAAGAAACTGGCGCACTTCGCACATGCTGCGCAGCGGCAGCGAAAATTGGGCAAGCGCGTGGTTGACGCTTGCCCAAAGGTCCTCGAGGGTGTCGAGAAGTGTGCCGTCGAGGTCAAAGATGAAGGTCTTCATTTCTTTTTGGTCGAAAGGGGAGCAGGACCGTCGAGGGTCGGGGTGACAGGCACGATGCGTCCCTTCTTGTCGAACGTCATGCGGTCGATGCACACTTCGCGGTGGATGCCCGGCTGCATGATGCGCTCGATGTGGTTCTTGTTGATGCGGTGATAGACGATGTACCATTCGTCCTTGCCCGGCAGTTGCAGTACACTGTTGTGAGCGGTGCCGTAAATGAACTTCTCGGGCACTTGCTGGAGAATGGTGGGGTACTGGCCGTCAACCATTTCGATGGGACCGAGCGGCGAACGTGACGTGCCGTAGCAGACATGGTAGTTGGGTGAACCTGTGTCGTCAACCGACCAGAGGAAATAGTAGGTGCCCTTGCGGTAGAAGACGTAAGGGGCTTCGCGGTAGGCCCAAGTCTGGAGCGTTCCGCCCTGTGGTGTCATCACCTTTATTGTCTCCTTCTTGATGCTGAGCATATCGTCGTTCAGTTCTGCGCCGGCCATGTAGCCATTGCCCCAGTAGAGGTAGTGTTTCTTGGATTTCGGGTCGAAGAACACATCGACGTCGATTTGCTGACCACCGCCTGTGGGCGAGTCTGTGACGATGGGCTCATTGCTCCTCAATGCAGGGTGCCCAAGCATTTCCCACAGCCCAGGGAACTTGGTCGCTCTTCACGTCGAGCATGGTTCCTTCGTCCTTCCAATCAATGAGATTCTCAGACGAGAAGACGTTGAACTTCCAACCGCCCCAACCAGGGAAACCGTCGGTGGTGGAGTAGATGTAGTATTTCTTGGTCTGGTTGGAATAGAGCACCTCAGGGTCGGCATGGAAGTCGGGCAGGATAGGGTTGGCATGGTTGCCGTAGTGGAGCAGCAAACGGTCCTTCTCGGCCTGCGTGATGGGGATGATGGTACCGTGGCGCGGGGTGAACTTGCCTTTGGTCTGCGTGTCCTGCACCCACTGGAAGGTCTTCAGGTCCTGACTGGTGCAGAACTGATAGTGACCGTCGCCATAACAGTCGTACATCACAATCCACGATTTCCCGTCGATGCTCTGGCACACGCCGACGCCTTCGACAGCCTTCTTGGTCTGGTCCACATGGCCGTCGATTGTGGTCCACTGACTTCCGGGACGCTTGCCACGCTCAGCCGTCAGTTGCTTGGCTGTGGCCTGGTAGATGCCACGTCCGCTCTCGCTCTTGTAGAAGAGGTGGTAGAGTTGGTCGGCGTGGGGAAGTGTACGGTGCTGTGCTGCCAGTGGATGAGGTCGGTGGATTTGAGCAGCACCATTCCGCGGTTGCTGCTCCATCCGAGGCTGGAGCGCATGTCGGTGACGACCATGTAGAAGGTTTTTCCGTCCTCGCCGCGCAGGATGTGCGGGTCGCGGACACAACCTGTGAGGGCGATGGAGTCGCTCTTGATGACGGGGTTTCCGTGGTTGAGCGGTGTGTAGTTGTAGCCATCGTCGCTCAGGGCGTAGCAGATTTGCTCTTCTTCAGGGGCATTGCCAGTGAAGTAGGTAAAGAGGTAGGCCACTTTTGGCTCGTCGTTCTGAGCCATGAGCGTTGTTGCGAATGCTGTTGCGGTCAGCAACAAGGTGAAAATCCTTTTGTTCATGGTGATAGGGTTTTATTTATTTGATATTGTCGTTTTTGGTGCGGACAATGTCGAAGAGGTAGTTCAGTTTGACCATGATGGCGCCGTGTGCCGAGCGGCTGAAGTAGCCTTTCTTCGAGTTGTCGTAGATGTCGCCGAGTCCGTAGTAGTAGCGGCCTTCGAGCAGGAAGTGTCCGACGGAGGTGCTGAGTTCCATGCCCAGGCCTGCGGTGATGCCGTAGTCAAAACGTTTGTCAATGTCGTTTTCGTACTGGTGGGTGACGTTGTTCGGGCGGTGCGAAGTGTCCCAGGCGCCTCCCTTGTGGCGTGCGGTGCCGAAGGCGTAGCCCAGTTGCGGTCCTGCTTCGAAGACGAACTTGGCGCCGCGTCGTTCACGTCCCCATCCGAGTTGCATGAGCAGGGGTACCTGTACGTAGTGGATGTCGTGTGAATAGGTGTTGCCTGTCCCGTCGTCGATGAGTTCTTTCCAGCCCATGTTGGCGTAGTTGACTTCCATCTGCACAGCGCAGATGCAGGTGAAGTATTTTTCGCTGATGTATCGGGCGGTGAATCCGAAGGTGGGTGCTGGTTTCCAGTTTTGTTTGATGGTAGGGACGAAGGAAATGCGGTTCATCGTGAATCCGGCATTTCCGCCTATGGCAAAGTCGTTGCGCCGCTCGCCCACTTGTGCCTGAACGGTCAGCGAGGCGACGGCGAGTGCCAGTGTCCAGAGAGCCTTTTTCATTCCCATCTTGCGGTGTTAGTAACTGACAAAGCGGAAGTAGGTGTTGGTAAAACCGTTTCCGTTGCTGAGCGATTCAAACTGCATCGGGTTCTGCAGGGCGCCGATGCGCAGTTGGCTGACTTGTTCGGCAAAGTTGAGTCCGTACTCATGGAGGCCAGTGAGGAAGAACTTGCCTGTGTCGTAGCCCAGAAGTCCGTATTGGGGATAGGTGGACAGTGGGTCGCGCTTGAACCAGTTGTGGAACAGGCGGTTAAATTCTTGGACTTGCGACGAGTAGGGGTCGGTGTAGAAGGTGCAGAAGAACGTGGCATGGTATTTGCTCATGTAGGTCTTGTTCTTCTCGGAATAGGTCTGCCATTCGGGCGAGCCGAACATTTCGAGCGACGCCGTGTCGAGTTCCTTGTTCTGCTCCAGTTTACCGATGATTTTTTCAAAGGTCGATTGCAGGTTTGACACGGGCACAATCACCGTTTTCTTGTCTGGAACGGTCAGTTCGGCGAGTTTGGCCAGGTCGTCGGTGCCGACGGTCTTGTAGGCGATGGATTGTTCGTCGAGTGCGAGTTTCAGGCTGCTCAGGTAGTCAGCCTTTTCGCCTCGGTCGCCGGTGCTGACTATGAGGATGTTGTGGTTCTGGTAGCGTTCGATGAATTTCTGCAAGATGTCTTTGTAGAGCCGCGACACATTGGCGTTGATCTGGTAGCAGACGGGCACCGATGCCGTGAGCGAGGCTTTGCTGCTGAAGGGCACGGCGAGCGGGATGTTGTTCTTGGCTGCAAAGTTGGCCAGGGCGGAGACGTTCTCGAGTCGCATCGGGCCGACGATGAGGTTCATGTGGGGCAGCATGGGGCTGGCCAGCAGGGTGTCCATGCCGGTGGACAGGAGGCTGGGTTCTTCGTAAGCATAGACATCGACCGAGATGCCCTGTCGTTTCATTTCATCGACGGCGAGGAGGAATCCTTCGTAGAAGTCGTACATCTTGACGGCTTCCTTCGACTTTTTGCTGCTGTCGAGGTTGAAGGGCAGGACGACGGCCACCTTGATTTTCTCCAGTTGCTTGGCTTTTCTGGCGGCTTCGGCGGCTTCCTGTGCAGCGCGTGCCTCGGCGGCTTCGCGTTCGCGCTGGCTGGCTGCGTAGGCTTCGCTTTCTTTCTGCATCTCGTAGCGCTCCATCGTGGTGTAGGGGATGCAGAGGTAGTCGCCTTTCTTGACTTTGTCGCCTTCGATCTGGGGGTTGGCCCGGCGCAGGTCTTCTTCGGTCACGTGGAACTGGCGGGAGATGCTGAAGATGGTTTCCTTCTTGCCCACCTGGTACATGGTCTTGCAGGGTATGCTTTCTTTCACCATGCCGGGGCCGTCGGTCATGTGGGCCGTCGGGTCGGTGCCGACGGGCTGTGCCGGTGTCTGTGCCACGGGGATGATGACGACGCTGCCGGACAGGAGTGTGTCGCCCATGCGTGGGTTTGCCTTTTGCAGTTCTTCGACGCTGACGTTGTACTTGCGGCTGAGGGAGTAGAGGGTCTCGCCCATCTGCACCTCGTGTGTGGTTTGGACTTTCTGGCCTTCCACCTGTGCCTGGGCGGCGGTGGCTGTGGCGAGAAGGAGTCCGAGTGCCAATATGTTCAGTATTTTCATTGGGTAAAATGTATATGCACAATTTTTCAAGTTGCAAAGTTAGCAAAATCCGTCCACTCTGCAAAACATAATTTCTGCTACTTTACTTTTTTCCTCGGTTTTTCTCGGTATTTTTCCGTTATTATTGTAAATTTGCAGTTGAAAAGCAAAATCTTTAACACATGAACGTCCTCAGACATTTCTTTTTGTCATCCCTGCTTTGCATCGGCGCCATGTCGGCTGTGGCTCAGACGGCAAACCCTGTCGTCACCTTCTACGATGTGGAGAAGAAGGAAGAAGTCACGCTCAAGCCCGGCGAGACGTCGGAACCCATGCAGGCTCCGCTTGCCATCACCTGTACGGCCAATGTTGACCTCCAGGGCACCGACTACACCAACTACACCTGTGAATGGCGCATCTACAACAGCGACCAGGGCGAGAAGTCGGCATTCCTGACCCGCTACGAAGACGACATCACCTACACGATGGCCCAGGCGGGAGGCTACGGCATCAAACTCTACATCACGTTCCGCAACTCGGCGGACGACGAAATCGAATACGAGTGCGAGCCCTTCAGGATTGTCATCAGTGAATCGTCGCTGAAGTGTCCCGACGGATTCTCGCCCAACGGCGACGACCGTAACAACATCTATCACATCCAGCACAAGTCGATTGTCAAACTCGACGGGGCCATCTTCAACCGCTGGGGAAAGCGCCTCCACACCTTTACGCTCGACAACGTCGATATGGGGTGGGACGGCATGGTCGGCGGACGCGCTGTGCCCGACGGCATCTACCTGCTCCAACTCGAGGCCGTCGGCAGCGAGGGTGTGAAATACAAGATCAAGAAAGTCATCAATGTGCTGAAGGGGTACACCGAGACAGGCAACGAAACCACGCCCTGATGCCGTCCGTCAGCCCCGCCGCCAGCCTTTCCCGGCCCTTGTGCCGGAGCCGTCTGCACCAGGCAGTACCACGAAAGTACCACTGCGCTGGTACAGTTGTACCACTGCGGTGAAACTTTTGTACCACTGTGGTGGAAATAAATTTCGTCTGCGGTCCAAATTTTTTTCGTCTGCGGACGAAATCCATTTCGTCTGCGGACGGAATTTCTCCCGACTGCGGTGCGTTTTCATCCCAGTCGGACATCGTCCGCCGCAACAGTATATATTCGTCTGAAAATGAGTACAAAACAAAAGATAGAGGTCTTTGGCGCCCGCGTTCACAATCTGAAGAACATCAATGTCAGCATTCCGCGTGACAGCCTGACCGTCATCACCGGCCTGTCGGGCAGCGGAAAGTCGAGCCTGGCCTTCGACACCCTCTACGCCGAAGGGCAGCGCCGCTACATCGAGACCTTCTCGGCCTATGCACGCAACTTCCTCGGCGGACTCGAACGTCCCGATGTCGATAAGATTACGGGCCTCTCGCCGGTCATCAGCATCGAGCAGAAGACCACGAACAAGAACCCGCGCTCGACCGTCGGCACCGTGACCGAGGTCTATGACTACCTGCGCCTGCTCTTCGCCCGTGCCGGAACGGCCTACAGTTACGTCACTGGCGAACCGATGGTCAAGTACACCGAGGAAAAGATTCTCGACCTCATCCTCCACGACTATGCCGGACGTGCCATCTACATTCTTGCCCCCCTCGTGCGCAGCCGAAAGGGTCACTACCGCGAACTCTTCGACTCCATGCGCCGAAAGGGCTACCTGAACATCCGCGTCGATGGCGAAATGCTCAACCTCGTGCCCGACATGAAGGTTGACCGCTACAAGAACCACAACATCGAAGTCGTGGTGGACAAACTCGTGGCCGACGAGAAGGACACCGAACGCCTGAAGAAGAGCATCGGCATGGCCATGACGCTGGGCGAAGGACTCGTCATGCTCCTCGAACGGGGCAGCGACCAGCCAAAGTTCTACAGCCGACGGCTCATGTGTCCCACCTCGGGCATCAGTTACAACGACCCCGCTCCGAACAACTTCTCGTTCAATTCACCTGAAGGTGCATGTCCGCGGTGCAAAGGTCTTGGTTATGTGAATCTTATCGACGAAGAAAAGATTGTGCCCGACCGTTCGCTCTCGGTCGCCGACGGCGCATTGGCACCCCTCGGAAAGGCACGGCAGACGATGATTTTCCATCAGATCGAAGCCGTGCTCGACCATCATGGCTACACCCTCCGCACCCCCCTCAAGGACCTGAGCGACGAAGCCCTGCACGAAGTCATCTACGGCGCCGACTACCGCGTGTGCATCAAGGCAGCGAAAATCCATACATCGACCGACTACTTCTGCCAGTACGAAGGCATTGGCAAGTTCATTCACCAACTCGCAGAAGAGGAAACGTCGGCACAGGCACAGCGATGGGCCGAATCCTTCGACCGCGTCTGTGAGTGTCCCGAATGTCACGGCGCCCGGCTCAAGCAAGAGTCGCTCCACTACCGCATCGGCACCCGAAACATCCACGACCTCGCCTCGATGGACCTCATCGAACTGTACGACTGGACACAGCACGTCGAGCAGGAAATCAGCGAACGGCAGTCGCAGATTGCCCACCAGATTCTGAAGGAAATCGCAAAACGCCTCAAGTTCCTCCTCGACGTCGGCCTCGACTACCTGAGCCTCAGCCGCCCGTCGGCTTCGCTCTCGGGCGGAGAGAGCCAGCGCATACGTCTGGCCACACAGATTGGTTCCCAACTCGTCAATGTGCTCTACATCCTCGACGAGCCCAGCATCGGCCTCCACCAGCGCGACAACGTCCGCCTCATCCATTCGCTCAAGGCACTGCGCGACCTCGGCAACACCGTCATCGTCGTTGAGCACGACCGCGACATGATGCTGGCTGCCGACTACGTCATCGACATCGGGCCCCGAGCAGGACGCTACGGCGGCGAAGTCGTCTTTCAAGGCACGCCGCAGCAACTCCTCAAGGCCGACACCATCACAGCACGCTGGCTGCGCGGCGAAGAGAAAATGCAAGGAAGCGCCGTCTCGGCTCCAGCCGTTTCGTCGCCACACACCTGGACCTTTGAAACCGGCGAGAACCTCACGCTCCGAGGCTGTCGCGGCAACAACCTGAAGGGCATCGACGTCACCTTCCCTTTGGGCAAACTCATCTGCGTCACCGGCGTGAGCGGCAGCGGAAAATCGACCATCGTCAACGACACCCTGCAACCCATTCTCTCGCAGCGCTTCTACCGTTCGCTCCGTGAGCCGCTTGCCTACGACAGCATCGAAGGACTCGAACTCGTGGACAAGGTCGTCAGTGTCGATCAGTCGCCTCTCGGCCGCACACCACGTTCCAATCCCGCCACCTACACAGGCGTTTTCAGCGACATCCGAAGCCTCTTCGTCGAAATGCCCGAGGCCAAGATGCGAGGCTACAAGCCCGGACAGTTCTCGTTCAATGTCAAGGGCGGCCGCTGCGAGGCTTGTGGCGGAAATGGCTACAAGACCATCGTCATGAATTTCCTGCCGGACATCCAGGTGCCCTGCGAGGTGTGCCACGGCCAACGCTACAACCGTGCCACCCTCGAAGTACGCTTCAAGGGAAAGAGTATTGCTGATGTGCTCGACATGACCATCAACGAAGCAGTCGAATTCTTTGAGAACCAGCCGCATATCCTCAACAAAATCAAA
This sequence comes from uncultured Prevotellaceae bacterium, assembly GCA_900321835.1. Classification (GTDB taxonomy): domain Bacteria; phylum Bacteroidota; class Bacteroidia; order Bacteroidales; family Bacteroidaceae; genus UBA3839. The sequence continues at coordinate 2,667 of ONXQ01000074.1, read as the reverse complement.
ACGCTGCAGGACGTCGGTCTCGGTTATGTCAAACTGGGGCAGCCCTCGACAACACTTTCAGGCGGCGAGAGCCAGCGAGTCAAACTGGCCACCGAACTGGCGCGACGAGACACGGGCCGGACGGTCTTCATTCTCGATGAACCTACGACGGGCCTTCACTTCGCCGACATACAGGCACTGCTTCAGGTGCTCCACCGGCTGGTCGAAAAGGGCAACACCGTCATTGTCATCGAGCATAACATGGATGTCATACTGAACTCTGACCACATCATCGACATAGGTCCCGACGGAGGCCGGCGCGGCGGCGAAATTGTCGTCACCGGTACGCCGCAGGAAGTGGCACGCTCCGGCCGCGGATTCACAGCCGAGTTCCTGCGCTTGGAGTACGAACGAAATCAATCACCTCTTTAATCCATACCAATCACCTTTTTAATTTATACCAATCACCTCTTTAATCCATAACAACATGAAACGAAACCTCCTGATGCTGAGTGTGCTGCTCATGACAGCCCTCTCTGCCGAGGCGCAAACCGCCTCCTGGACCGCGGACAACGGTAACGGTACGTTCACCAATCCGCTCTTCTACGACGAGTTCAGCGACCCCGACGTGCTGCGTGTGGGCGACGACTACTATCTGGCCGGCACCACGATGCACACCGTTCCCGGCCTTGTCATTCTTCATTCGAAAGACCTGGTGAACTGGGAAAACGTCTCCTACTGCTTCGATCGCTTCGACTTTCCCGAAGACCGTTTTTCGCTGAAGAACCACGAGGAAATCTATGGTCAAGGCATCTGGGCACCCTGCATCCGCTACGCCAACGGCCAGTTCTACGTCTTCAGCAACGTCAACGGCAAGGGTCTGCAATGCTACACCAGCAAGAAGATTGAAGGTCCCTGGCAACACCACAACATGAAGGGCAACATCTACGACCTCGGTGTGCTCTTCGACGACGACGGCAAGGTCTATGCCATCCACGGCTACGGCACTGTAAAATGCACCGAACTGCACCCCGACATGAGCGGTCCTGTCGAAGGCACCGAGCGCGTCATCATTCCCGAAGGAAACGGGGTGGGCGAGGGACACCACATGTATAAGATTAACGGAAAATATTATCTCATCTCCACCGACTACCGTCCCAATGGCCGCACACTCTGCTCGCGTGCCGACAACATCTGGGGACCCTACGAGACGCGCGTCATCACTGCCGACGAGACCTACGGCTACCACGCCGCGTCGCTCACCCAGTGGCAAGGCGGCATCCTGCCCGACGGCAGTCCCTTCCGCCTCGGTCCGCTTGACAAGGACGCTACGGCCTGCACCAACGCCCATCAAGGCGGTATTGTGCAGGCGACGGACGGCTCTTGGTGGGCGCTTTTCATGCAGGACTTCCACTCCATCGGCCGCACCGTCTGCCTCATGCCCATGACGTGGGTCGATGGCTGGCCAATGGTAGGTCTGAAGAACAACCTCGGACGTGCGCCGCGCACCTGGTTCATCCCTGGCACACAGATGGGCAACCATCCGTCAGCCCAGCCCTCGTCCTCGCCACACGCCCCCTACGTTCGCAGTGACAATTTCGACGGAAAGCGGCTCGGTCGCGTATGGCAGTGGAACCACAATCCTGACGACTCGATGTGGAGCCTGAGTGGCGGTCGTCTGCGCCTGAAGACCCAGCCAGCCGAACAACTCATGTGGGCACGCAACACGCTCACCCAGCGCGTCATCGGTCCGAAGTCCGTTACCACCGTCCAACTCTTTGTGAAGAACCTCCGCGACGGCGACGTCGCAGGTTTGGGCAACATCAACGTGCCCTGCTCGTGGATTGGTGTCGTGAAGGACGGCAACCACCTCACGCTCCGCTGCTTCGAGCAACTCACCAACGACACCATCACCATTGATCTTCCCCTCCTTGAGAGAGGGTCGGGGGGAGGTCCTCTGTGGCTCCGCTCCGTCGGCGACTACGACCACGACCAGGCGCAGTACGCCTATTCCACCGATGGCGTCAACTTCCAGACGATAGGGCGCATGATGCCGCTCTCGTACCAACTCTGCACCTTCCAGGGCTCCCGTCACGCCCTGTTTGCCTTCAACGTGAAGGGACACAAGGGCGGTTATGCCGAGTTTGACAACTTCACCGTCGAAGAACCCTGTGCCGACCGTTCGCAGAACATCCCCTACGGCAAGACCTTCCGCATCATCAACAAGGCAACGGGTCGCCCGGCCGTCTGCGACCCCCACGGCATCCTCTACGACACGCACGCCGCCGACAAGGGTCAGCGCACGCAGTTCCGCCTCATCGACTGCGGAGGCGGCATCGTCAGCCTCCAGTGCCTCGACGGACGCTACGTGAAAGTCTATGGCGACGGACTCCCCGGCGATGTCCGTTTCACCAGCGACGCCGATCAAGCCGAACGCTTCCTTTGGCAGGACTACCTCGACCACGACTTCATGCTCTTCTCGCTGCGCAACCACCGCTACATCGGCAAGTCACCCACCACGGGAAGCCCCTACAGCATGGACTTCACGGGTCCCGACCCTGCCCGCCGCAACGGCAGTGTGCTCCGTTGGGAGGAGTTGTGATGGCTTGCTGACGGACAGCAGGCGTACAAAAATACCACCGCAGTGGAATCGGAGTTTCACTGCGGTGGTATTTTTGTTTCACTGCG
>ONXQ01000197.1 GCA_900321835.1 uncultured Prevotellaceae bacterium | reverse complement strand
CTTAATTATTATTGTTTCATCATCAATTTTTCACTTTTCACTTTTCACCTTTCACTTTTTTGTCGTACCTTTGCACAGAATAAACAAGCAAAGTCAGAAAACACGATGGGACGAATCCTGGCCATTGACTATGGGAAGCGCCGTACAGGCATCGCTGTGACCGACCCGTTGCAACTGATTGCCAACGGACTGACGACTGTGGACACGAAGACTCTCTACGACTTTCTCGCCGACTATATGCAGCGCGAAGACGTGGAGCGCATCGTGGTGGGACTGCCCAAGCAGAACGATGGAAGTCCCTCGGAAAACATGTGCCGCATCGAACCCTTCGTCAACCGTCTGCGCAAACTCTACCCCACTCTGCCCATCGAGATGTACGACGAGCGCTTCACCTCCGTACTGGCCCACCAGACCATGCTCGCAAGCGGCATCGGACGCATGGCCCGACGCAACAAGGCGCTGGTGGACAAGATTGCGGCCTGCATCATTCTGGAAGATTATTTAGAAAGTAAACGACTATGATACTCCCCATGTATATTTTCGGGCAACCTGTGCTTCGCAAACACGCCGAAGACATCCCGACCGACTATGAGGGCCTGCAGGACCTCATCGACAACATGTTTGAAACACTGAAGAATGCCGAAGGCGTCGGACTCGCAGCGCCTCAGGTGGGCCTGCCCATCCGAGTGGTGGTGGTTGACCTCGACTGCATCTCCGACGACGAACCGCAGTACAAGGGTTTCCTGCGTACCTACATCAACGGACACATCATCGAAGAAAGTGAGGAAACGACGGACTTCGAGGAAGGCTGCCTTTCGGTTCCAGGCATCCACGAGAAGGTACGCCGCCCCCAGCGTGTACGCATCCAATACCTCGACCGCGAACTCCAACCCCACGACGAGTGGGTTGACGGCTTCGTTGCCCGGGTCATCCAGCACGAGTTCGACCATCTCGAAGGCCGAATGTTCGTCGATCACATCAGCGGTCTGCGCAAGCAGATGATTCGGAAAAAACTGGTCAACATGACAAAGGGCAACTTCGCCTGTTCCTACAAAGCAAAGCCCAACCGTTGACGAAAGCCTCACACATACTGACCCTACTGCTGCTCTGCATCGGAATGTCCGTCAATGCACAAATCAACACACAGCGCATGATGGACGTCGGACGTAATGCCCTTTTCTTCGACGACTACGCCCTCAGCATCCAGTATTTCAACCAGGTCATCGCCGCCAAGCCTTACCTCCACGAACCCTACTTCTACCGCGCTCTCGCCAAATTCTACCTCGAGGACTACACCGGTGCAGAGCGCGACTGTTCAGAAGCCATCCGCATCAATCCCTATTTTCCGAACACCTACGAGGTGCGCGGACTTTCACGCATCAACCTCGGCAAATTTGCCGAGGCTGCAGCCGACTATGCCGAAGCCACCGCCACACAACCGCAGAACAAGGCTGCGTGGCACAACTGGGTGCTGTGCAACATCGAACTCGACAGCCTGCAGCGTGCCGACAGCATTGCGACGGTGCTCATCCACAAATGGCCCCGACACGCCGACGGCTACACCATGAAAGCGCAGATACTGCTTTCGCAGCAAGACACCACCCGTGCCGAAGCATGGGTCGACAGCGCCCTCGTGGCCGACCGCTACCATGTGCAGTCGCTGTCCATGAAGTCCGCCCTGCTCATGCACCGTCAGCAGTGGACACAAGCCGACTCATTGCTCACCGAGGCCATCCGCCTTCAACCCAAAAACGTGCAGAACATCGTTCAGCGAGCCCTCACTCGCTACCAGCGTCAGAACCTGCGCGGAGCGATGGCCGACTACGACCTCGCCATAGACCTCGACCCCACGAACTTCGTCGCCCACTACAACCGCGGTCTGCTGCGTGCCCAGGTGGGAGACGACAATGCCGCCATCGAAGACTTCGACTTCATCCTCCGCATCGACCCCGACGACGTGATGGCCCTCTACAACCGCGCCGAACTGCTCATGGAGACAGGCGACTACCGAGGCGCCATCCGCGATTACACCTCCCTCATCAAGACCTATCCCAACTTCCATCAAGGCTACCTCCGACGTGCCCAGGCCCGTCGCAGCATCGGCGATGTGCGCGGAGCACAACGCGACGAAGAGCACGTCCTTCGCGAGCAAATTGCCCACCGCTACGGCTATGCCTCCCGAGCCAGCCGCACGGCTTCGACCCGCAAAAAGTCGGAAATCAATCTCGACGAATACCAGAAACTCGTCGTTGACGATGCCGAGGAAAAGCACTACGAGAGCGAATATAGGGGAAAGATACAGAACCGCGACGCCGAACTCCGGCTGCTGCCCCCACTCTCCGTGCCCGACTACCAACTTGTCACCGTCGCCAGCGACACTGCCCGTGCCGCCTTCACCGCAGGCCTCGAGCACCTGCTCGTCGAGGAGTACCAGCCCGCCATCACCGTGCTGACCGCGGCCATCGACCGTGCCCCCACCTTTGCCGAAGCCTACTACAACCGTGCCTACGCCCTGTTCAAGACCCATCAATACCAGTCCGCCATCGACGACCTCACCCAGGCCATCCGTCTGCGCCCCCGATTCTCGCAAGCCCTCTTCAACCGCGGCATCCTCCGCATTCTCAACGGCCAGCCCGCCGAGGCCGGTCCCGACCTCAGCCTCGCCGGCGAACTCGGCATCTACGAGGCATACAGCATCATCAAGCACAACACGCCGAAAAA
>ONXQ01000171.1 GCA_900321835.1 uncultured Prevotellaceae bacterium | reverse complement strand
CAGAATGACACGTGCGTCGGCATGGCGGGCCATCGGCATATTCACGATGTCGCTGTCGCGGAGGTTGAGTTCGCTGATGCTACCTGCTCCCTCCATGACGATGGGGTTGAAACGCGCTGCGAGACGGTCGAAGGCGGCGCAGACCTGCAGACGGAGTTCGTCACGTCCGTCGCGTCGAAAGTAGTCGTAGGCATCGCGGTTGCCGACGGGGCGTCCGTTGAGCACCACCTGGCTTGTGTGGTCGCTCTGCGGCTTCAGCAGCAGGGGGTTCATGTCGGTGTGGCAGGGAATGCCGGCAGCCTCAGCCTGCACAGCCTGGGCACGACCTATCTCAAGTCCGTCAGGAGTGGCGAAGGAGTTGAGCGCCATGTTCTGCGCCTTGAACGGCGCAGGGTGATAGCCATCCTGCTTGAAGATACGGCAGAACGCGGCGGCCAGCACGCTCTTGCCCACATCGCTGCCTGTGCCGACGAACATAAGAGGGGAAAGGCCCCTCTCTAACTCCACCCGATAGGGGGAGGACTTCAAACCATCGGAACTGGACACTCCCCCTATCGGGAGGAGATGGAGGGGGGCTGCTAAATGCGTATAACTTGCCACGACATTCTTATAACGTAAGATGGGCGTGGCGACAGGTTCGCCTTTGGCGTTATAGACTTGGAGATAGGAAGTGGGCTGTGGGTCGAGGAACTGCGAATAATGGAACTCATGGCCACGGTATTCACCAGCAGGGAGGGCGAGGCCTTGCGCCTGCTCGTCTGTCAGGATGAAGCGGCGATAACCCAGTGACAGTTTGCGGTCGGCCTTTCTCGCAGAAACACGATGAGGAAGGACGCCGCACATCTCAAACTCGCCGTCATCGGTGACAATGCTCTGACACAGGTACATCATGCCTCCACACTCAGCCACGATGCGTCCGCCACGCTCAGCAAAGGCCTTGATGGCACGTCGTGTCTCCACTTGGGCAGCCAGTGCAGCGGCATGTTTCTCGGGATAGCCACCAGGCAGATAGAGGGTGTCAATACCTTCGAACTGCGGCACCTCGGTCTCTGGGTCGAAGAAGGTGACCTGCCCCATCGCATCGAGCGTCTGCTGGTAGATAAAAGAGAAGGATTCGGCGTTGCGGGCAACGAGATAGCCCCCCTCTAACTCCCCCCGATAGGGGGAGAATTCCTTATCAACAGGCTGGTTTTGAAGCCCTCCCCCTATCGGGGAGAGATGGAGGGGGGCTTGGTCTAAGTCTACATGCTTCTCCAACAACTCCACCAGTGCATCGATGTCGGTCTCTTGCGAGAAATCGAGGCCAAGGTAGCGGCTGCCCTGTGCCAGTTCGGGACATTTGGGAATGCAGCCCAGACAAGGAAGATTGACCTCTTTGCAGACATCGCGGAGCATCTGGGCATGGCGCTCACTGCCGACCTGATTAAAGAGAATGCCTGCAAAACGCAGACGGTGGTCGTAACGCAGAAAACCTTGCAGCAACGGCACCATCGACCAGGCTGCACTCTTTGCCTGCACCACCAAAACGATGGGCAGGTCCAGCAGCCGTGCCACTTCGGCACAAGAACCGTTTGTGCGGTCGTAGCCGTCGAACAGCCCCATCATGCCTTCGATGACGCACACGTCGGCATCGGCCTCATAATGGGCAAAAGTGGACTTCACACCTGCCTCGCCTGCCATAAAGGTGTCGAGGTTGATGCTGGGACGTCCGCAAGCAGCATAGTGGAACTTCGTGTCGATATAATCAGGTCCGCACTTGAACGGCTGCACACGCAGACCACGGCGATGCAGCAGGGCCATCAGTCCGACGGCAACGGTGGTCTTACCGCTGCCGCTGCTGGGTGCGGCTATCATGAAGGCTGTGTTCACAGGTTGTCTGACGTTTAGAGGTTTTTTTGTGATGAATGTGATTGTATGTCCAAGTGCTTAGAATTTTTACGCCAAGTGCTTGGCGTTCGAACGCTAAGCACTTAGCGTGTTTTTTCCAAGTACTTGGAGGTTTACGAGCGGTCGCGTTTCATCAGTACCCAAGCGACGATAGGCGCACCGATAAGTGCTGTGACGGAATTGACCGGCAGGGCACCTTCGAAACCTGGCAGACGGGCGATGAGGTTGCAGAACAGCGCCAAGAGTGCGCCTAGCAGCATCGTCGCAGGCATCAGCACACGGTGGTCGCTCTTTCGGAAAATGCCGCGAGCCAGATGTGGCACGCTCATGCCGATGAACATGATAGGGCCGCAATAGGCTGTGACAATGGCGACGAGAATGCCCGAACTGACGATGATGAGCGTCTGCACACGGCGCAGGTTCAGTCCGAGATTGGTGGCATATTCATTGCCCAGCAGCAAGATGTTCATCGGTTTGACGAGCAGCATGCTGAGCGGCAGCAAGAAGCACATGAGCAGGACGAAAAGAATCATCTGGTCGCCCGACACCCTTGCAAAACTGCCAAGGCCCCAGACCACGTAACGTAGGCCTTCACGTCCTCCTCGCTGGCAAAGAACTTGAGCAGGCCGACCACGGCATTGACCAGATAGCCAATCATCACACCGATGATGAGCAGGGTGACGTTGCCTGTGACATGGCGTGCCACAACGACAATGAGCATCAGCACGGCCAGCGCGCCGATGATGGCACTGACCGAAATGGCCACGTCGCCGACGTAGCCCATGCGGCTCAGCGTCACGCCGCCCACACTGCCCGAGAGCAGCACCACGCAGGCCACACCGAGCGAGGCTCCGTTGGAGATACCGAGCACCGACGGACCGGCCAGGGGATTGTGAAACACTGTCTGCATCTGCAAGCCGCTCACCGCCAGGCCTGCGCCTGCCACGAGGGCTGTCAGTGCCTGTGGCACACGCGACTGCACGATGATGTTTCGCCAGATTTCACTTTCTCCACCGTCGCCCACGAGAATGCGGCACACGTCCGCCATCGGGATGCGCACCGTGCCCAGCAGCAGATTGAGCAGAAAGCAAACCGCGATGGCTGCCACGGTCAGCAGGAAAAGCAAGGCGACACGCTTCATGGCAGCAGACGATAGAAGGTGGGAGTATAGTCGGCCGGCATCAGTTCGGGATGGAAGATGGCGACAAAGTCGGCCAGCACGGCGTCGGGCATGACAGGCGAAATCTCGTAGTAGGGCGTCTGCTTCATGTTGCAGTAGATGACGTGGTGCTGCTTGAAGGCACGGAACAAGGCGTTGCGCGGTTCGGAAGCCAGCAGCGCGTCGTAGCCGAAGTCGCCCTCAAAACTGTTGAGAATGCGCCAGTAGTCGGCCTCGGCTGCCGTCGCATACATCTGCTCATAGTCGATGTTCACACCGCCCGTGTTGTCGTCGTCAATCAGATAGTCGGCACCGGCGTCTCGGAAAATCTGCGCCAGATAGTTCTTGCCGCCCACGGCAAACCAGTTGCCGCCGTGCATCTCGCCGCTGAACACCGTCGGACGCTCCGCCACGTCGGCAGCCTTTTGCTTGAGGTCCAGATACCGCGCTTCGATGCCCCGGAAGAGGGAGTCGGCCTCGGCCTCCTTGCCGAGGAACATGGCCACGTACTTCACCCATTCTGCCTGTCCGAGCGGGTCCAGTTCCTTGTATCCCAAATGCGGAACCAGCGTGATGCCCGTCTCCTTCACCACGTCGTAGCCGCCACGCTTGAAGGGCGAAATGAAGATGACCTGGGGATTGGCCGAGAGTATCTGTTCGGTGTCGAAGTTGCCCTCCATGCCGATTTTCACAATGTCACCACGCTCGACACGCTCGCGGATGTCTTTGTCAAACAGGTTTTTCACACCCGTGATACCGCGAATCACATCGTGGGCATTGAGGGCGGTGAAGTTCGACATCTGCAGCATGGTCATCACGATGGTGCGCTCGATGGGCACCTCGACCCGTGTGTAGCCTTCGGGCACCTCGACCTGGCTGCCCCGCCGGACGAGGGCAAAACGATAACTCACAGGCATCCGCTCTTCGTCGGTCTGCGGATCGGCCACATCGACCAGCCGCACACCGTCGGCAAGGGTCCGCACCGTAAATCCTTTGGCATAGCGCGGCGCACTGATGTCTGCCGTGTCGCACGCACCAGCACGGTCCTCTTCACCAGCCGTTGCACCGCCCTTCCCCTGTCCGCTGCAAGCCGACAGCAGAAGAACCGACAGCACAGCGGCCATCCAAATCACTCCAGTTTTCTTCATGTTGTTCTGTCTTTTCAATTCTCTCTTTCTTTTTCACAAGGCTTCACCCAACGGTACAGGTTGCAGCCGACGAAGTTGCCCAGCACCTCGCAAAGATAAACCCACAGCACGGGCCACTGGAACACCGTGTCGGACGGGGCGACGAGGAAGTAGAAGGCGTCCGCAATGCTGTGGGCAAAGCCGCACAGAATGAACATCGGCACACCGAACAGCAACGGCAGCATCTTGCCTTGCCGTCCGAAGTTCACCGCCGTCGTCATGATGAATCCGCAGCCAACGGCCAGCAGGAAGCATGCCCACGGCCCTTTCGCCAAGCGTCCTTCAAGAATCTGCGTGGCAGGCTCGATGACATCGGGCAGTGCATACCGAACCGCCAGCGCCGTCAGCCAGCAGCCCACGATGTTGCCGATGAGCACGAGGCAGAGCATGGTCCAGTCGCCCGAGCGGCGAATGAAACCGGCCGTTCCGGTGTAGAGTTTCAGACCGTAATACACAACGGTCATCAATCCGAAAGCAAAGAGGCAGGCACCGCCTATGCCTCCTACGCGGAGATAGACCGTGCCTGCCATCGAGATGCAGAGCCCCGCCAGCATTGCCAAAGAGAACGTCTGGCGGAAAAGTTCTATGAATTGTTTCATTCCACTTCCTGGGCTTCTTCAGGTTCAACGGGTTTTGCTTCTTCTTTCTTCTTTGCCAGATATTCCGGCAGATTGAGCCCTGCCATGTCGAAGAGTTCGTTGAGCGGGGGAACGGACTTCATCAGGCCGCTGACGAAATTGGCGGTCGAACCTTTTCCGTCTGCGCTGTTGCCACCATCCCAGACCGTAACGTGGTCGATGTTGATGCCTTTGACGGCCTCGACTTGCGTCTTGACGAGTTCGGGCAACTTCTCCAGCAGCAGGAGCATGTAGGCCTTGTTGGCGTCGCCGCCTGCAGCCTGCACCATTTTGTCGTAACCTGCAGCCTGCTTTGTGAGGACTTCGTACAGACCTTTGGCTTCGGCTTCCATCTTGGCAAAGATGGCATCGGCTTCACCTTTGGCATTGACGCGCTTCTGCTCGGCTTCGGCTTCAGCCTCGATGATGAGACGGCGCTTTTCGATTTCCTGCGGAACGAGGACGTTGGCCTTCTGCGTTGCCTGTTCACGTTCGGCACGTGCCAGTTCGGCTTCCTTCTCAGCGGCGTAGGCTTCCTGGCGTGCCAGGGCTTCCTGCACACGTTCGGCTGCGGTAGCCTTGCGCTGTGCTTCGGCCTCCTTCTCGCGGCGGTCGGCGTCACTCATGGCGATGTCCACTTTGGCGGAGTTCTCACCCTGCACGGCGGTAGCGTTTGCTTCGGCTGTTCGGATACGGGTTTCGCGGACGGCTTCGGCCTTACCGATTTCACCGACCTTATCCTGTTCGGCCACGCGCACTTTGGCTTCGTTGATGGCTTTGGCTGCGGCTTCGCGTCCGAGTGCTTCGATGTATCCGCTTTCGTCCTTGATGTCGGTGACGTTGACGTTGATGAGTCGCAGACCTATCTTCTTGAGTTCCACTTCGACGTTGGCCGAAATGCTTTCGAGGAACTTGTCGCGGTCGTTGTTCAGTTCTTCAATGCTCATCGTGGCGATGACCAGACGCAGTTGGCCGAAGAGGATGTCACGAGCGAGTTCCTGAATCTGCGACGGCGTGAGGCCGAGCAGACGTTCGGCAGCGGCGTTCATCGACTCGGGGTCGGTGGAGATGCCGACGGTGAAGCGGCTGGGCACATCGACGCGGATGTTCTGCTTCGACAGCGCGTTGGTCAGGTTGGCGTCGATCGAGATAGGCGTCAGCGACAGGTAGGCATAGTCCTCAATGATGGGCCAGACGAAGGCACCTCCGCCGTGGATGCAGCGTGCACTGGATTTGTTACTCTTGCTGCCATAGATGACAAGGATTTTGTCGGACGGGCAGCGACGGTAGCGGTTGATGATGGCTACGAAGAGGAATATCACCACCACTGCCAATGCGATAATTACGAACATGGATTCCATAAACAAAATAAGTGAAAGGTGAAAAGTTAGAGGGGGCTTACGCGCAGCGTCTCTCCGTCGATGATTTCGACCACACGCACCTTCTGTCCCGAGGCAATGGCTTCGCCGTCGGTGAGGGCATCGACTTCGTGGAAGGCTCCGTTGACCGAAATCTGCACCTTGCCCTTGCCGGCATTCTCGCCGGGGATGCGCAGATAGACGTTGGCTGTTCGGCCCTGGCAGTTCTTGATGTCGAAGGCGCCGTTGGCTTCAAACCGCTTCATCTGCTTCTTGATGAGGAAGAACACCCAGACGAACAGGCAGCCGACGGCCACGCTCACCAGCACGAGCAGCAGGGGACTGGGGATAAGGCGGTGGAAACTGATGCCTGCCCATCCGAAGCCGACGAAGAAGTTGACCATGTTGCGGATGGAGAAGAGCGAAACGGCGCCGCCCATGTCCATCGTGTCGCTGTCCATGTCGCCGAAGTCGGCCGTGTCGAAGTCCACGTCCACGTCGTGCCCGTCCATGCCCAGCATCGTCAGCACCATCTGAACGAGAAACACGGTGCTGGCCACCAGTGCGCAGCCCCAGAACATCTGTTGCATCCCGTCGAGGGCTGTAAACCAAGTTGTGAAGGTCTCAAACATATTCCGTTTAATTTTAATGAAAACAATGCGTTGAAAAATCTCTGTCCGACACGCTTTCCGTGCCGCTTTCTACTTAAAGAGAGCGGTGGCTGGCCTAATCTAACACCGACCCCCCGCATAAACTATGCAAAGTTAACAATCCTCGGCGACACTCGCAAGTTTTTATGTCGAAAAAAAACGTTGGAAACGATATAACATCCTCGGCTAAATTTTCAGCATCATTAAATCAGGCTGAAACCCTCGCTTGGATTCCAGTCTTCTTTGTCACCTTTGATTGGTTCATTACATGGTGTCTTAAGTTAACGATTAATATATTAGCAAATAAACGTGAGTTCGGCGAAATATAGCATCAAGCCACAAAGGAACGACAAAGCATAGGCAGGGTTTTCGCTATGCTCCCCCTCTGCCTATGCTTTACATTTCTTTCTTCATGGGAATTCAGCAAGGCTATGCTTATACTGAATTCACAAAAATTAATAACTATATTACTTTATTAGGACCTTTTTTACAGAGCCATCACGCATACGTTTGAGAATGATGCCCTTCATTTGAGGAGAAATCTGTTGGCCATTCATATTATAATACTCAATGGTGTTTGTGTCAACTTTTATGCTGTTCTTTATACCTGTGTACGTTTCGTCCAGTTCGACAATCCCTCCTTTAAACACATCTTCCGTCCAACCTGAAGCAATGTAGGCTTGCTTCGTACCTTTAGGAATGTATAGGATGCAATTATCTGAAATGTCGCCAAATGCTTCTTCACCAAAGCAAAAAGGTTTTTTATTTTTCGATACGACCGAAGTAAGACTGTTGCACTTATAAAAGGAATGATCTTCTATCTTGGTAACATTTTCTCCAATAGTCAGAGTTGTCAAATTTCCACACA
>ONXQ01000051.1 GCA_900321835.1 uncultured Prevotellaceae bacterium | reverse complement strand
CAGCGCAATCATTAACTTTTTCATAATACTTAAATTAATTAAACAATAAATAATTTTAAACTTTTACTTTCTATCTCGGTGTGATTTCGCGCCTCAAAAGGCTTTTAGCACACGACATGCCTACAGAAATCGATGCAAAATTAGTATTTTCTGCTTATATGGCAATACACTTTTTCAGAGGTTTTAAGGGCAAAAACGTACACATTTTATGTCCGACGCGCGTTGCCGGTTAAAACATTTTCTCTATTTGCTTGTGGGGAATGACCTGAAATACTACTTTTCCGTCTGGAGTACGCAGGGGGGTGGCCAGTTGGAAGAGTTGGGAGAGCAGTTGCGACATCTCGGTGTCGGTGAGGACTTGCCCATAGACGATGGCTGCCGACTGCGCCAGGGCCAATGCAAGGGCGCTGTCAACCTTTTCCTTGACGCTGAGACCGCATTCGATGGCGGCATAGACAAGGTCGTGGAGAAGCGTGGAAGTGTTCAGGCCGTCAACGCCAGAGGGGACGCCTTGCACGGAATAGGTGCCGCCGCCCAGGCTGGTCAGTTCGAAACCGATGCTTTCGAGTTGGGCGAGGATGGCTTCGACTGCGATGTTTTCGTTGGCCGTGAACTGTACCAGTTCGGGGAAGATGAGTCCCTGCGACACATGCTTTTGCTCTTGGATGCGGCGAAGGTGGTCTTCGTAAAGGATGCGGACGTGGGCGCGGTGCTGGTCAACCAGCAGCAAGCCTGTGGCAAAAGGCACTACGATGAACCGGCCTTTGTACTGGAAGTGTGGGAGTTGTGCGATGTCCACCAGGTCGGACAATGCGGGTTCTGAATCTTCCGTGTTCCCGTTTTGCCAGAGTGACGAGGTGTCGGGTTGGGCCGACTGCCCTATCAGGCTGTTGACAATGTATTCCTCACTGCTGTCAACCAGACTTTTCTGGCCGCGATGCTGGTTTTCGCCGTCGAGCCGGAAGTTTTCGATGCCTTTGTAGAGGGTGTCCCATTCTGAATTCTGGCGTGGGGCGTGTGAGGTGCCGGTCTTGAACGGGTTGTAGGCGACGGTTGGAGCGACAGGAATCTTGTCAACACCGGCCGTTGTTCCCATCGTGGGGATGTAGGGGCGGTCTTCGACGTCGAAGTCGATGGTGGGCACTTGGCTATACTTGCCCAGGGCTTCCTTGACGACGGCAGAGAGCACCTGCCAGATGGGCTGTTCGTTGTCGAACTTGATTTCGGTCTTTGTGGGATGGACGTTGACGTCGATGCTGGAGGCTTCGACAGACATGTAGATGAAGTAGGAAACATGCTCGCCGGCGGGCAGGAGGTTTTCGTAGGCGTGCATGACGGCACTGTGGAAATAGGGGTGCCTCATGTAGCGTCCGTTGACGAAGAAGAACTGGCGGGCGCCTTTCTTCTTGGCGGCTTCGGGTTTGCCAACGAATCCCGAGATGCTGACGAGCGACGTCTCGGCTTCGACGGGCAGGAGGTCGGCATTGAGTTTTTTGCCAAAAACGTCGGCGATGCGCTGTCGGAGCGATGTCTGGGGCAACTTGTAGAGTTCGGCCCCATTGCTGTGGAGCGAGAAGGAAATCTGCGGATAGACGAGTGCGATGCGTTCAAATTCGTTGACGATATTGGTCAACTCCGTCTGGTTGGTCTTGAGGAACTTCCTACGCGCGGGTACATTATAAAATATATTATTAACGGCAAAATTGGCACCGACGGGGCACATCACGGGTTCCTGCACCTCGATTTTCGACCCGCAGATGCGGATGTGGGTACCCAGTTCGTCTTCCTTCCGCCGTGTCTTCAGTTCGACCTGTGCCACGGCGGCGATGGAGGCCAGGGCTTCGCCGCGGAAACCCATCGTGTGCAGTTGGAAGAGGTCTTCGGCCTTCTCGATTTTCGACGTGGCATGTCGCTCGAACGAGAGGCGGGCATCGGTTTCGGACATTCCCTTTCCGTTGTCGATGATCTGAACCGACGTCTTTCCGCCATCGACAATCAACACCTGGATGTCGGTGGCATCGGCATCAATCGAGTTCTCCACCATTTCTTTGATGATGGAGGATGGGCGCTGCACCACTTCGCCAGCCGCAATCTGGTTGGCAACGGTGTCGGGAAGGAGATGGATAATGTCGTTCAAACTGTTTGGAAATGATGAGGGGTAGATGGGATTTGGGCGCAGGGCCGCTGATTTTCGGCTGTGGACGGGCTGAAATTCCACTGCGCTGGTACAGTTGTTTCACTGCGTTGGTACAGTTGTACCACTGCGGTGGTACTTTTTTGGTACTGCACGGCAGATTCAGCCTTGCTGCCTTCAGAACAGTTGCCCAGTGTAGAGATACTTCATGACGAAGATGAGGGCGATGATAATCATGATGAGGATGCCGCTCTTGAGCGGTTTGCTGCCGTTCTTTTCCTTTTCCTTACGGCGTTTCAGGTGGGTCGTGGCGTCCACGAAACGGCCCTTGATGTCTTCGGGCGAGAACTCCTTCGGCGGTAACAACCCTAACTCGCGCTTTGCGTTCTCCTCAATCTTCTGGAGGCGCTCCTTGCGCGGGTCGTAGTAGATGTAGTTGTGGTGAAAGCCGCGTGGCTTCCGAGTGCTGAAAAATCCCATATCTGATCGTTTCTTTGTTACGTTGGGTTGATGATGCGGAAAAAGGGAGTCATCGTTTCTGGATTTCAATGTCCTTGAGCGACTGGATGGGCACATAGCGCTTCTCCGTCTTCTTCAGCATGTTCTTCTCGTCCTTGCTCCGCCAGACGAAGATGTCGTCCTTGTTGAGCGGACGGATGTAGTCGAACCATGCAAAATTGCTGAGATAGCGGCGTTCGGCCGGAATCTGCAAGTCGGGATAGGTGGTCCCCGTTGCCGCAGGCATCCAAATCTTCTGCACCTTCTTGTTCTCCATGAACATGTGCATCTCCGAAGTTTCCGTATAGTTCATGCCGATGCGGCTGCCGTCGTCTTCCTCGATGAAATAGGCGACATAGACGTTGCCGTGCGCCTCGTTGTGCTCAATCTGCCCATCGACGAAGAAGCAGTACATCTCCTTCGACTGCACCTGGTTGTAACTGACGGAATCGACCATCTCAATCGTCATTGCCTGGTTGATGACGTGAATCCAGTCGATGGTGCTGTCGTTGTTGTAGATGCGGATTTCCTCGCCGAAAATCTGCTGGTTCTCGTTCCACAGGATGGGTTGCCCGTACATGTAGGTGCAGGAGTCACGCTCCAGGGTGACGAGCGAGTCGCACACGCCCTGGGCATCGTTTCGGAACATACGCACATGATGGTAGGCATGGAGATTGCGATAGACGGAGTCGGTGTTCAGGTTGAAGGTGAACATCTTCAGCGTGTCGCCATGCACGTAAAGCGTGTCGGGCGATGAATACTCCAGCGCAACGGCGTTGTCCGTAGCCATTGCATTGCCCGTTTCCTCGTAATACTTGCAATAGTCGCCCTTCAGCATACAGTAGTTCTCATCGTCGGTGATGATGACGTTGCCGAAGGCCTCGTCGATGCCCGTTTCCTTGTCGCTGTGCAGGCTGTCGGCCACAATCTTTCGCATGTCCTTGATGATGTAGGAGCGGTCGAGCAGGAAGGCCTGGTCAAGTTTGGTGTTGTAAGTGCCACGTTCGCCATAGACAAACGTTCCGTCCTCGCTCGTGATGTTGGTGGGCGACATGATGCGGGCCACTTCGGTGTCGGTATAGTAGAAGAGCGTGTCGGACACCAGCGTGAACTTCGGGTTGTTCAACTGCACATTGTCCGTAAAGAAAGCCTCGTGCGTTGCCGGCGTGTATTGTCCCCAGTCGCTCGTCAGCACATTGTCTGCGTCGTAGAGCGTACCCCCGTCCAGATACATACCCACACCGTACATACGGTCGTAGTCGAGATTCTCCGTCTCCAGCCGCGACTTCTTATGGTACAAAATCACATGGCTGCGTGCCCGGGCCATCAGTTCGTAGCCGTCGTAGTAGAGGGAGTCACAAACGAGTTTCAAGGTGTCTCCCTGCACCATCACGACATGACCGAAGGCGTCGAAGGAGTTGTCTTCACGGTAATACTTGGCACTGTCGCAGTCAAGAAACACACCCTCGTGGCTCAGTTTGACGTGCCCCACCAGAATCTCGGCATGGGGGTCGGCCGGCGTCTTGTAGAGAACATCGGAATGAATCAGGTGGATACGCGTATCGGTTGCCTTGCGCTTGGGGCGGTCGTCCGGCGGAAACGCCAGCGACATACACACCACAAACGTCAGCATGGCACAAAGTACCAACTTCGTGCCCACTGCCATACGCGACCCTTTCTGCTCCATCATTCCTTGATCCAACCTGGGTACTTGAATTCACAGTTACGCCAATCCTCATTCACGCGAATGTAGGTCTTGGCTTGCATCTCACGGATCCACTCCTCGACACGCTGCTCATTCAGACGCATCAAAAGCAAGTCCTGCAACTGCTGGTAGTCGTCCTGCATCGTGGCGCGGTGGCCGTCAATCCTGTTTTTAAGCCGCACGACCGCCACGACCTCCTTGCCTTTGCCGTTCACCATGATGAAGGGTCTCGACAATTCGCCCACACCCATCTTCGACACCTGCTTCGCCACTTCGGCAGGCAGGTCCTTCAGTTCGAAGCGCGGCGTACCGGCATAGTCGCTTTCACGCGACTGATTGACCATGATTCCGTAGTTGCTGCGCGTGTCCTTGTCACCTGAATAGGCAACGACGGCCTGCTCAAAAGTGTACTTTTTGTTGTTGATGTCCAGCAGAATAGAGTCCATCTGTGTGAGCGCCTCGGTCAGTGCTTCGTCGCTCACACGGGGCTTGAGCAGAATGTGGCGCAGATTCATGCGGTCGCCACGCTTCTCTATCATCTGAATGATGTGGAAGCCGTATTCGGTTTCAACAATCTTCGACACCGTCTTGGGGTCCGTCAGGTTGAAAGCCACGGCCGAGAACTCGGGTACAAAGTCAGTACGCGACGAGAATCCCAACTCGCCTCCGTGCGAGGCTGAAAGGCGGTCTTCGGAATACATCAGTGCAAGGGTGGAGAATTGCGTCTGCCCCGAGTTGACACGTTCGGTGTAGTCGCGCAACTGATTTTTCACACGGTCGATTTCCGCCGCGTCCACCTTAGGTGTCAGCGCAATCAACTGCACCTCATAGGTCGTCGGGATGAAGGGGATGCTGTCCTCTGGCTGTTCTTTGTAGAAACGGCGCACCTGTGCCGGGGTAACATTGATGTCCTTGACAAGGTTGTACTTCACCTCTTCAATCATTTTCTCGTTCTTAATCAGGTCGAAGAGCGTTTCGCGGATTTGGGGGAGCGTCTTGTTGAAATACTCTTCCACCTTCTCCTTTGAGCCGATTTGCTGAATATAGAAATTGACACGGGCTTCCACGTCTTGCAGCACTGACGCATCGGTCACCTCGACGCTGTCGATGGCTGCCTGATGGAGAAAGAGTTTCTGAACAGCCAACTGCTCAGGAATCACGCAGTAGGGGTCGCCTTCCATTCGCTGGCCCATCGATTGCATTTCGATGCGGCTTTGTTCGACGTCCGACTTCAGAATAGCCTCGTCGCCGACGACCCACACAACTTCGTCAATTACGTTGTTCTGGGCATGGAGAGTGGCCGCAGCAGCGCACAGCAGGCAGATAAGGATGTTTCTCATCATAGGAGTCTTGGGTTAATGTTGGTTCACCGTCTTGACCACTTCGTCCATCACGACGACGGGATATTTCTTGCGCAGGCCCTCCACCCATTCTTTCTCACGAATGTTCTGGTAGTCGGTGGTCACTTGTCCCTTCACATCGCGATAGGTTTCGGGAGCCTTCAGTTTTTTGCCGATGGCAAGCGTGGCGGGATAATCCTTCAGCGGCTTGAACTCAACGCCTTTCTGTTTGAATATCTGCTTGTCAATCACCTTGTTGTCACCCTGCTTGAACAGTCCATATTCGACACGGACCACCTTGACGGAGTCGTTGTTCAGAGCCTTGACAATCGTCGTGGGCCAGTCCTGCTCGGGCACGCCTTTGATGAGCGATTTGGCCTTCTTCACCACACTGTCGTCCTTGCCGCGGACGATGATGCCGCGAAATCGTTTGCCGTCCCAGGCATACTGCTTCTTGTTGGCTTGGAAGAAGGCTTCCATGCCGGCCTCGTCCTTTGCGGCCTCGTCCCACACATAGTTCTTGCTGACTTCGTACATCAGTGTGCCGTCGTAGTATTCCTGTGCCAAGAACTTCGATTCGGTGTCGGTGGCAATCAGTTGGTCGAAGTAGCGGTTGATGATGACCTGACGATCCACGTTTTCCTGCTTGGCCAACGAGTCGATGAACGCATTGGCACTGGCTTCTCGGATGCCGCGCTGCTCGAGGAACTTGATGATGTTGTCGTGGTGGAAGTCATAGGGTTCGAAGGGATGGCGGTCGGTCATCTTGATGATGTGCCAGCCGACCGTCGTCTTCACGGGCTCTGACATCTCGCCGGGTTGCAGGGCATAGGCAGCCTTCTCGAAGTCGGGTATCATCATGCCTTTTCCGAACTGACCAAGTTCACCGCCGCGTATGGCCGAACCCTTGTCATCGGAGCACTTCTTGGCCACTTCGGCAAAGTCGGCACCGCCTTTCAGCACCGTGTAGATGCTGTCGATGCGTGCTTTGGCAGCAGCCTGAGCCGCCGCATCAGCGTCCTGGCGCATCAGCACAAGGATATGACTGGCCGTCAGCAAGTCTTGACCCGCAAAGCGTTGTGCTGTATTCTCGTAAGTCTTCAATGCCTCACGTTCGATAAAGTCCGAATCGACCAGTGTCGGAAGCACCATTTGCTCCTTATATCCCTCCAGTTCGGTGCGGATTGTCTGCAGCGTGTCGATGCCCAGCGCCTTTGCCTCGGCCACCTTCAGTTTGAAATCGACGAACAGGGGAACATAGTCCTCCACGCCTTTCTTGTCGAGCACGCCGTCGGCATTGTTCTTATTGAAACTGTACTCAAATTCGCTGCGTGTCACAGGCACGCCATTGACGCGCATGATAACGGGGTCGTCCGTCGTCTGAGCCATCATGCTGCCGCCTACAGTCAGCAGGGCAGCCACCAGAATTGTTTTCTTCATTTTATTTTGTTTTATGCTTTATTTCGTTATTGTTTACACATAATTCATGCAAAGTTACGAATAAGTGGGCGAACTACAAAACAGGTAAAGGTTTTTTAACCATTTTTATTTTATGCATCCAACTCCTCTGTGCAGCCTGCGGTTCATTTATACCCCACGGAAGTTGAGTCGTCGCCTCAAAGATTGATGACAGGATTTCGAAAGATTGACGTGTAAAAAGGGGGTGATAGTTTCACGGAATTTTACTGAAAATACCGACACCGAACTTACGTTAACAAAACCACGGATTTTAACATTTCGGAGGCTTGGTTTTTGTTCGGTTTTTTGAGCGAAATAGCGTTTTGGAGAGGGCGAAATGGTGGGAAAAAGGGTCGTCCGAAGCCGTTTTTGGGGCAAAAACCAAAGGATTTTAACATTTGGCGGGCTTTGGATGAGGGATGAGTGCCGTTTTTCGGTTTCTGGAAGGCCGTTGAATGGGTTTCGTACTGCGGTGGAAAAACCATTGGACTGTGGAAGAATTTTTTTTCGTCTGCGGACGAAATGATTTTGCACCGCAGTGCCGTCAGTTTTGTACCGTTGTCAAAAGGCCGAAAAAGTCAAGAAATTCATTTATTCATCTGAAAATGAATCGGTTATAAAACTCGTTGACGTTCTTCAAAATCCCAGCGGAATTTGCAGCAAAAAACTGCACAACGTTTTCTGCGCGATTGTCAGGCGACGGGAAAAGAAGTGCGAAGTTGACAAAACAGCAAGCAACAGGATTCAACTTTCGCCGGGGAGTTAAGAACCGCAGATGACACAGATGAGTAGGATTGTTCGCCTACTCACGAAACGGATTATTAACGATTTTCAGAAAAGATGTTGGTAATGATATAGAAGATGGCACTATCCTCCTTGATTGATAAAAAAGGATTGGTTGGGAAACTCCTCCCCGGAAAGGGGAGGTGGCCCAACGGGCCGGAGGGGTCACTAACTTAAAAACAATCGGGGAATCATCATGAGGGTAATATGTTTATATAGTGACCCCTCCGGCCTTTCAGGCCACCTCCCCTTTCCGGGGAGGAGTTTCCCTGCCAATCCTTTCACTTAATATAGGTGGGTCATCTTCTATATCATTGCCAAGATTTTTGTCAGAACCCTGCAAAGTTCAAACCAGTTTTGACGTTGCGCTCGCTGTTCTATCGGTTCTTCGTGATAAAATCCTCGGCAATGGCGAGCGTATCAATTTTGCCAACATCGACCATGCGGAAACCCTCAAACTCGGTGCCGAGAATCGTGGTGTGACGACAGGTCGCGAGGTAGAAGTCGATGATGGAGAAACGTGCGGGCCATGCCTGCATCTCGGACAGCAGCGAGGGCGACAGCACATGGATGCCGGAAAAGGCAAGGAGTCTCCCTGCACCGTCTTCCGCGGATGAGGGGGGAATGGTCCCTTTCACTTCGCCTGTCTTGATGTTTTTCCAGCCGATGAGGTGCATCGCGGCATCGAAGACGAGGTAGCGGCTGGTGTCGCGAGGACTGACGAGAAGCGTGGCCGAGGCCGCATCGGCTGTGTGACGGGCATACAACCGGGCGAGGTCAACATTGTGCAGAATATCAACATTGTGGACGAGGACGGGTTGTGTGGGGTCGAACAGGTGGGCGGCATGACGCAGCGCACCACCCGTGTCGAGCAGTTCCAGACGTTCGTCGCTGATGAGGAGTTCGACGGCGGTGTCCGCTGCACTTTGTGCCTTATACCTCTCCACGAAGTCAATGATCTGTTCTCCGAAATGATGGACGTTGATGACGATGCGCGAAAAACCTGCTGCCGAAAGTCGCTCAATCTGGTGTTGCAGCAAAGGTTTTCCGCCGACGGGCACAAGTGCTTTCGGCATCGTGTCGGTGAGGGGTTTCAGACGTGTGCCGAGGCCGGCAGCGAGGATGAATGCTTGCATAAAAAAGTAAAAATGAATAAGCCTCTCCTCAAGAGGGGTTGGGGAGGCTGAAAGTTTTTCCTTGTTCGCGGTGGCAGACGACAACGTGTATGCCAAATTTCTTGTGCAGGTGCTCGGCCAGATGCTGCGCACTATAGACGCTGCGGTGCTGTCCGCCTGTGCATCCGAAGGAGAACATGAGTGAGGTGAAACCGCGGTCGATGTAGCGCTGCACGTGGAAGTCGGCCAGGCGATAGACGCTGTCAAGGAAAGTGAGAATTTCACCGTCCTTTTCCAGGAAGTCAATCACAGGTTGGTCAAGCCCCGTCAACTGTTTGTATTCGGCATAACGCCCCGGATTGTTGGTCGAACGGCAGTCGAACACATAGCCGCCTCCGTTGCCGCTCTCGTCCTGCGGTATGCCTAACGCCGACTTGTAGGAGAAGGAAAAAATGCGCACTACAAGAGGTGACGTAGCCGCACGCGGTCCGATAGGCAGCAGTGTTTGCAACGCCGGCAGCGACGCTACCGACGAGAGCACCTGACGCAGGTAGGGATAGCGGTCGGCTGTGCCCCACCCTATGCACTGCTCCACGTTCTTCAAGGCCGCAGGGATGGAATGGATGAAATGGGGCTTGCGCTCCCACAAGCCGCGAAAGCCGTAGGCGCCCAGCACTTGCAACGTTCGGAAAAAGACAAAAAGGCGCAGGCGCTGCAGGAAGACTTCACTGTCGATGCGGACGTACTTCCGCAGGGCGGAAAGATAGGTGCCGATGAGTTCCTGCTTCAGTTCGTCAGGATACTGCGCCGATGCCTGCCAGAGGAACGAGGCGACATCGTAGTAGATGGGGCCACGACGCCCTCCCTGAAAGTCGATATAGTAGGGCCGGTCCTCGCGCAGCATCACATTGCGTGCCTGAAAATCGCGGTACATGAATCCCTGCTCTTCAATCGCCAGAAGGTCGGAACACAGTCGGTCGAAATCGTCTTCCAACTGCATTTCATTAAATTCTGCACCAACCAGTTTTAAGAAGTTGTATTTGAAATAATTAAGGTCGAAGTGGACAGTGCGCTCGTCAAAGTATTTCTGGGGATAGCAGTGGGCATAGACGGTCTCCGAGGCGCCTTCCATCTGAAACGCTGGCAGGTCGGAAATCACAGTGTGGAGCATCGCCTTTGCCAACTCGCTATACTCCCCCGTTGCCGAACGTTCGTTCTTCAGAAAATCGAAGAGGCTGCGGTCGCCCAGGTCTTCCTGCAAGTAGCAGGTTTGGTCTTCGCTCATGGCATAGACAGCCGGCACAGGCAGATGGCGTGCGGCGAAGTGCTGTGCGAGATGGTAGAAAGCAGCGTTTTCCTCGGACGACGTTCCGACGCAACCGATGCTGTTGTCCATGCGATAATACTGACGGTTGCTGCCGCTGGCTGGCAGTTTCTCCACTTTCCCGGGGGCTGCACCGAAGGTTTCGGTGTAGAGTTGAATCAATCCTTGCGGTTCCATATCGACATGACTTTACGGTGAACAGCGATGATATTGAGAATCGACACGACGACCAGCAGCACTACACCGACAATGACGGCCGGCAGTAGTGTGGGCGATGTAAAGTCGGGGAAGAAGTCGGCAAACATCCCAAGATAGATGCCCCGAACCACCAGCAGCAACGCGAAGGCGAGGATGAGCACGAGAATGTTGAGTCCGACCGTGAGCAACTGGTAAGGGCGTGACACCTTTGCCGGGCTGTAGCCGAGCAGCAGGAGATTCTCGAGTTTTGTGCTGTTCTTCTCGACCAGCAGATAGATGCTGAGCATGAGGATGTAGATGGCAAGAATGCAGATGACCAGTCCGACCGACATCACGACGGCAACGATGATGCGCAGCAGGAACGTTGTTTTCGAGGCGTCGAGTTTGTCCTGGTCGGTCTCGTAATTGTTGTCCTGCAGATAGGTGGTGATGCGCTCGTCGGTGGGATTGTTGACCTGCATGATGAGGCGTGTGTGGAGCACCTCTCCGTTTTCCGTGTAACGGCTGTTGGCATAATCCATGAAGGCCTGCGGAACGAGAATCGTGTTCAGACGGCTGCTGAATCCGGCAATCTGTCCTTCGTAGGAGTCTTGGTAGCCGTTTCCGTCGATGTCTATCTTAAGTTTCAGCGCACCGAGTATGCCTTCCGACAACTTGGGCATATTGCGACTTTGTGCGTAGCCGAAGTTATACAAGTCGAGATAGTCTTTCGGCAGGATGATGGGCAGCGACGCCGAACCGGCCACGTAGTTCCATTCTTCGGTCTTCACATCGACAAAGTCGTCGGGGACGGATTCAAAGAACAAATCGGTGGAGAAGCGGGCAAAACCCTGTATGTCGAAACTGGCTCGCACGTCGAACGAGGACGACGAGAAGGCTCCGATTTTCTGGACGAAGGGCTGCGAGGCAGCGTCGGCCATCTCGCTGTCGCTGAAGGTGTTTGACTGGCCCGTAATGGTGGTCACTGTGCCTATCTTCTTGTTCACAATCAGATAGTCGTCCTTCATGAAACTGTCTTCACTCTGATAGATGGCCTGTGTGTCGTTATAGAACTGTACGCCCAGCAGAATGATGACCATGCCTACGAGGTTGGCAAAGAAGAACCCTGCAAACTGTGGCACACTGATGTGCTGGCGAAGTAGTTTCCAAACAAGTTTCATTTTTCAATGAACAATTTAAGAATGAACAATTAAGAATGTTGTTTCACAACCTCAGATGGCGGTCGTACTGAAGTTCAATGCGCTTGCCGATGCTGGTAGCGATGACGCCGGCGCCTTGACGCCGTGCTTCCTCCATGAGCATATCGGCCATGATGCGTGAGTTGCTGTCGTCGAGGTGGCTGATAGGCTCATCGACAAAGATGAAGTCGAACGGCTGGCACAGCGCACGAATCATCGCCACGCGCTGCTGCTGACCGAACGACATACGGCCGACGAGTGCCTGCCGCTTGTCTGCGATGCCCAGACGCTCAAACCACGCATCAATGGTTTTCTGCGTCTGATAGCCCGTCAGTTTGTTCTTGATGAGCACGTTCTCCATCGCTGTCAGTTCGGGGAACAGGCGCAGTTCCTGCCACAGGAGGGCCAAGTGTCCCTTGCGCTGCTCTACCCACTGGCGGATGCTCAGGTCGTGGATGTTGGTCTTGTTGAAGAAGATGTCGCCCTGATAGTCCTTGCGGTAGCCGTAAATGTAACTGCAAAGCGACGACTTGCCGGTGCCGCTGTTGGCCTCGACAAGATAGGTCTTTTCTTTTTCAAACACCACTTCCTGCCGCCACACATCGCTCTGAATATCAGTGCGTTGTGCAAACACCTCGGGAAGTGTGTTTCGGAGTGTAATCGTATTCATAGAATTGTGAATTGATACATAGACAAGTGGTCAAACGCCGGATAGAAACGAACGACAAAACACTGGAACACAGAGACTTTCCTCATCCTGCACGCCGGCCTAATCGGTGGTACAGTGCTGATTCAGTTCCACTGCGGTGGTACAGTTGTACCAGTGCGTTGGTACGGTTGTTCCACTGCGTTGGTACAGTTGTACCACTGC
>ONXQ01000085.1 GCA_900321835.1 uncultured Prevotellaceae bacterium | reverse complement strand
ATGAACGAGACGCACGACATCGGACGGGTGCCGGAGGTGCAAATCGACTGCGACTGGACAGCCTCGACCGAGCAGACCTTTTTTGAGTTTCTGCGCCGCGTGAAGGCTGAACTGCAGCCACACGGCATCGGTCTTTCTGTTACCATACGCCTGCACCAACTCCGTCAGGCCGCTCCGCCGGCCGACCGCGGCGTGCTCATGATGTATAACACGGGCGACTTCAGCGACCTGGCCGACGAACATCCCATTCTCGACATGCGCGTCGCCCTGCCCTACCTGCGCCACCTGCCCGACTATCCGTTGTCCCTCAGCGCCGCCTACCCGCTCTACCGCTGGGACCTCCTGTTCCGAGGGCAGCAATTCGTAGGCATCCTCCACGGCGACGACCTGCCGATGCTCGCCGGCGACAGCATCGTTGTGCGTCAGCCTTCGCTCGACGAAATCGTCGGTGCCCGACGCCAACTCGACGAGGTGCGCAGCGATGTCAACGACGAAGTCATCCTCTACGAACTCAACGACTACAACATCACACGATTTAACAGTTACGACTATGAAACGATTTTTAATGATTAGCCTCCTGCTGGCCTGCGCAGCCGGCAGCAAACTGTGGGCTTGTGGCTACGAAATCACGTACAACTACTACCTGTTCCACACTTGGGCCGAACCGACCGGCCACTACCTCTACGAAAACGGTGTGAAGGAGTACGGCAACCGTTCGCGCATCGACCAGTTCTGGCGCGACTACACCGGCAATCCCGACTGCACCTACCTCTACAACCGCGACGACATTGAGAAAAAAGCACGGCAGAAGGGTGACCAGGAACTGCTTACCTACATGAAGTGGCTCGACACCTATCTCGAAGCCGGCGACATCCTTAACCGCGACGAGTGGAACTATCCGACGAAGGAAGAACTGGCTGCGTGCCGCCGCAATGTGCAGAACATGCTGCAGGCCGCACAGCAGTACAAAGGCCAGCGGTTCAAACCCCAGTACCTGCTGCTGCAGATGCGTGCCAACATGCTTCAGGAGAACCATGCCGCCAACCGCACGCTGTGGGAGAGCACCGCCTCGAAGCAACCTGCCAGCGTCTATCGTGACCTGATGGAGAACATCTACGCCGGTGCGCTTTTCCACCTGGGCGAGCGCGAAAAATCGTGCGACATCTTTGCCCGTCAGGGCGACGCCGAAAGCATTCAGTGGGCGCTGCTCAAATACCGCAACTATGCAGGCATCCAGCGCATCTACAAGGACAATCCCAACAGCCACTCGCTCTACTATCTGATTGACGAATACGTGAACAACATCCAGGAGTTTGTCGATCAAGACGGATTCACCGACTGGGACGAAGAGCGCATGGAGTCGGTGCACAACGTAGCCAAGGAGCAGAAGTTCCGCCAGGAGGCCTTGGATTTCGCCGATTTCGCAAAGTCGGTGGTCGTGGACGGAAAGGTGAAGGACCCCTGCCTGTGGCTGACAGCACGCGCCATGATACACTACGAACTGGGATTCCCCGGCGAAGCCCACGAAGACATGCAGGACGCCCTGGCGGCCAAAGGGACGGAGAGCAGCAAACTCGTCGCCCGATGCGTGTCGATGCTCGTCGAGACTGCCCGCGAAGACCCTGACAAGGCCAGCCTCGTGCAGGAACTGCAATGGCTGAGCAGCCAGTGCAGGGAGGGTCGTGCCGGACAGCGCGACTACTTGTGGCGTGCCGAACAGCGCATCCTCATCCACGGCCTTGCCAAGCGCTACCACAAGCAGGGAAACCACGCGATGGAGGCGGCTGTCTGGGGGTTCTTCCAGACCGAAAGTGAGCGGATGAACGGCAGCAGCGACGGCGAAGGCACAAGTTGGAACGACCACTACAGCACCGAATACTTCGGTCAACTTCAGCAGATGAAGACCGACGACCTCATTGCCTATGCCAACCTGCTGAAGACGCAGCAGAGCGACGTGCTCGACCGCTACATCCTGAGCAAGGTGGAGCGCAACGACGACTTCTTCAACGACCTCATCGGCACCCGTCTCATTCGCGACGCCCGCTTTGCCGAAGCCATCCCCTACCTGCAGCAGGTTCCGACCCGTTTTCTGGAGGGCCTGAACGTCAGTTACTATCTGGCCCACCGCGACTACCACGTCGAGCGTTGGTACAAGCAACAGCGCTCGAAGCAGGACCGCGAAGGCCCGAACGAGGCGACGCTGACCAGCAACCCGAAACTCGACTTCTGCCGCGAGGTGGTGCAGTTGGAAGACAACTACCGTCTGGCCGGCGACGCCGACTCGCGTGCAGCCCTGGCCTACCGCCTCGGCACCATGCTCTATCAGGCTTGCCCCACGGGCGAATGCTGGTATCTGTCGGACTACGGAAAGTCGGCCGGCGGATATGACGACGTGAAGGAAAGCACTGTCTTCTGGAAGGCAAAGGACTATCTGGAGAAGAGCCGCGAGGCCATCGGTTTCCAGCAGCGTATGCACAGCCTCTATGCAGTGGCCTACCTGCCCGTGGACGAATGGTGCGCCATCGAAACGGAGTGGAACAACGGCACGCCGACGACCTACTACAAACCCAACCGAACGTCGTATCAGTACAAGGCACTCAACGACCTCGACCGCTTCGCAAAGGCCAATCCCTCGCGTCTCGACCGCTTCGTCACCCGCTGTGATGTGCTGAAGCGTTTCCGCCTCTACAAATAGTTTTCAACTCCCCACATGAATAAAACATCCGAGCGCTTGGACGAAAACGTCTGAGCGCTCGGAAATTTTCGTCTGAGCGCTCGGAAGATTTTTTCTGAGCGCTCAGACGTATATATAAGATGTAGTGTGTCAGTCGCCGTAGAACTCGATGTCCTCGACGGCGCCGTCGGCCCGGGTGAATTTGCCTACGTAACTCTGCGAACCGTACACCTGTTCGCCCTCGGTGTCGTAGGCGATGGTTTCGTCGAACTCACCGCTGAACTGCCCGGCGTAGTTCCCCGTCTTCGGGTCGTAGGCGTTGACGACGAGGCGGCCGTAGGTTGAGACCTCACGGGCGCCCTCTTCCTCGTTGACCGACTCTTCGCGGTCGGTCTCCTTGTAACTGACGAGACGCAGGTCGTAGAGCGTGTCCCACTGTTCGCCGTCCATCGAGGCGGTGATGGTGCCTTCCGTTCCCTCCAAAGAGAGGACGGCCACAGCGTCGTTATAGTTGCCGTTGACCACGTGGCAACTGACCGTTCCCTCGGGTTTCGGAGCCTGCGAGATGTTGCCCGGCGCGACGGAGTCGGCAGCGGTTTCGGACGAAGTGGCGGCAGAATGGCTGCACGACGCCGAGAGCGCCAGCAGGGATGCCACGAAAAGCATCAGCAGAATTGGTTTTTTCATATCGTACAAAGGTTTAATGATTTGTTCACCCTGCAAAAATACATATTATTCAGGTGAGGGCAAAGTTTTTTTCTGTATTTTTTTAAGTTTTATTTTGCTCACTTATTGCATAAAATCTTCACGTTCGGCAAAAAAAAATAAAACTTTTTTGCTTTTTTTGCTCTCACTTACGCAGATTTTTCGTACCTTTGCAGCCGCTTTAGCGAAGCCGCTGGCGAGATTGTGCCCGTCGAAAGGGTGCATACAGGCTCGTGAGGAGCCGAAGAGAGAGACTCGCGAATGCTTCGTTGGAACAACAACCATCAAATTAAACACCAAACAAAAATGGACTTAATCAAAGTGGCCGAAGAGGCCTTTGCTACTGGTAAGCAGCATCCTGATTTCAAGGCTGGTGACACCATCACAGTGGCTTACAAAATCGTCGAAGGTTCGAAAGAGCGTATTCAGTTGTATCGCGGCGTTGTCATCAAGATCAACGGCGAAGGCACCAAGAAGCGTTTCACCGTCCGCAAGATGTCGGGCACAGTCGGTGTAGAGCGTATTTTCCCGCTCGAGTCGCCGAACATCGATTCGATCGAAGTCAACAAGGTGGGTAGAGTTCGCCGCGCCAAGTTGTACTACCTGCGCAAACTTACCGGTAAGAAGGCCCGCATCAAGGAGAAACTTACCCGCAAGAAGGAAGAGGAGGCTTAACCCGCCCCACCCGACCTGCACAGAAAGTCAAGGCACCTGCAATTTTTCAGCAGGTGCTTTTTTGTTGTCTGACAAAAAAGTTTTAACTTTGCATAAAATTTCAAAAGCAACTATCAATCAGTAAAAAAGAAAACAAGATGGAAAAGTTAGTCATCAACAGTTACGATGAGTTTGCTTCGCATCTGGGCGAAGTGCTGGGAACGAGCGACTGGCTCGAAGTGACGCAAGAGCGTATCAACCTGTTTGCCGACGCCACGCTGGACCACCAGTGGATTCACGTCGACGTCGAGCGTGCCAAGCAGGAGAGCCCCTACAAATCGACCATTGCCCACGGCTACCTCACGCTCTCGCTCCTGCCCCACATGTGGGACCAGATCATCGAGGTGAACAACCTGAAGATGATGGTCAACTACGGCATGGACAAGATGCGATTCGGACAGCCCGTCATCACAGGCAGCAGCGTCCGGCTCGTCACCACGCTGCAGTCGATTGTCAACCTGCGCGGAACGTGCAAGGCCGAAATCAAGTTCACCATCGAAATCAAGGATGCCCGCAAGCCGGCGCTCGAAGGTGTGGCCACTTTCCTCTACTATTTCAACAACTAATAAAAAAGAAGGCATACGATGAAGCGAAGCATCACGCTATGCCTTCTTTTTTTGTACCTCTGCCTCACCTCTGGGGCAGCGGCACAAGACATCGTCGTGCCCGCCGACACGCTCGAGACGGACACGCTGAAGCCTGCGGAGCAAATCTTCGACGCACTCGCAGGCGCCTTCGACCGCTATGAAAGGCTGAACGACCTCAGCCGGCGTAAGAAACTGAAACTCATACGCAGTTACCTGGGTTCGCAACTGAAGGAACTGAACAACATCGACACCACCTACATCACGCCCCAACTCTACGACTTCGCCGCCATGCTGCAAACGACGACGACGTTCGAGAACTTCACCATCACCAGCACCGGAGAGAAGAGGCAGTCGCTCGACTTTGCGCCCAAACCCACTTTCCGCCTCGGCGGCTACTTCGGCTGGCGGTGGCTCTTTCTGGGCTATACTTTCGACGTGGGAAGCCTGCTCGGCAGAGAGAGTTCGAGCAAGCGGAAGACGGAGTTCGACCTCAGTTTCTACACCTCGCGGCTCGGCATCGACGTCTATTTCCGCAAGACGGGCAACGACTTCCGATGCAAGAACCTTAACCAGATTTTCAGCCCTGAAAACCCACGTCCTGCCGACCTGAGCGACGACTTCGAGGGTCTGAACATCCAGACGCGCGGCTTCAATCTCTACTACATCTTCAACTACCGCCACTTCTCCTGGCCTGCGGCCTTTGCACAGAACACCGTGCAACGGCGCTCCTGCGGAACGTTCAAACTCGGTTTTTCGTTCACACATCACAAGGTGACGCTCGACCCTTCGAAACTCGACGCCCGCATCGAGCCTCTCATCGACCCGTCGATGTACTTCGACGAAATCAAGTACAACGACTACGGCATCAACTTCGGCTATGCCTACAACTGGGTGCCGCGCCGCAACTGGTTGCTTTGTGCCTCGTTCACGCCGCAACTGGCCTACAACGTCGTCTATGTGGACCGCGAAGAGGCCAAGCACAACATTGCCGAAGCCGAACTCAACCGTTTCCTCAACTTCAGGGACAACCGTTTCAGCATCGACTTCATCCTGCGCCTCGGCCTCGTCTATAACGACACGAAATGGTATGCTGGCGCCTCCTTCATCCTCCACTCCTTCAACCACCACAACGAGCAGGTGCGCTTCAACAACGCCTTCGGTTCGCTCAACTTCTACGTCGGTTTCAATTTCAAGCGGAAGAAGCAGAAGTGAACCGCCGCTTCCATTCTCCTACGGAAAAGAAAAAAAATGCCGTCGGGGGCGCCTCCAGCGTGGCTGCCGACAACGACATCTTCACCAACGAAAAATCTCTGAAACCCGCTGTCGTGCGGCGTTTCAGAGATTTCTTTGTAGCGAGAAAGGGACTTGAACCCTTGACCTTCGGATTATGAATCCGACGCTCTAACCAGCTGAGCTATCTCGCCTCCTGCCTCTGCTCTTTCGCAAAAGCGAGTGCAAAGGTACGGAAAAAAGTTAGAAGTGAAAAGTGAAAAGCGAAAAATTTTTGTCTTCAGACGTTTTTTTTCATTCTTCACCCTGTTTTTGGGTCAAACTGCGGCCAAAGCGGAAGGTGTCGGGGCTGACCGACGGCGCGGCTGTGTCGCCGGCATCGGCTGTGTCGCGTCCCTTGACGTAGTAGGAGGGATAGTAGTCGTAGCCGTAGTAGGTGTAGGGGTCGTAACTGTTCCATCCGTAGAAGTCGTAGAGTTTGACCAGGTGGAAGTGGTCGTCGCTGTCGCCGAAGTAGCCTTCGAAGTAGTCGTAGGTGAGGCGATAGTCGCGGATGGCCACGTCGAGTCCGTGGTTGTAGGGGAAACTGAGGTAGATGATGCCGTGGCGAATCTCCCAGTTGAAGAAGAAACTCTGGTAGCGGATGGGGCAGGGCCAGCGGAAGTAGTCGATTTCCTCACCCGTGCCATAGGTGGCGTAGTCGTAGGAAGGCAGGAAACGGATGTTGCTATAGGAGGCGTAGTAAATGTCGTAGCCGTCGTCGTAGAACATGCCGAAGTTGCCTTGCCATTCGCCCGACAGGACGTAGGCCTCTTCGCGGTCGCGGTCGCACGATGTGATGGTCGTCAGGGCCAACAGCAGGGCCGCTGCCATCGTCAGGGTTTTGCACATTGTCTTCATGATGCTCATACCTATTTATTATTAAAGTCTCGCTTGTTGTTTTAACCGCGGATTTCATGGATTTGAAGGATTTTTATTTAATCCGTATAATCTGTGGTTCTTTAACACAGGCGAAAGTTGAGTTGATAATACTACTTCTTGTCGGACAGCCGAGGGTCCGCAGAGGGTCTCCGTCCTGATTCGCTGGCAAAGTTAGGCTTTAATTCGTCAGCCTGCAAACTTTTTTGGAAGAAAATGCGCCGTGCAGGGTGTTTTTTAGGACAAACCCTGCCGCAGCGTAGGGAGAGGCGAAGGGCAGCGGGGAATTTTCCCCGACGATGAGGGAGAGCCGGACAGCCAGAACGGTGCAGTACCAGAAAAGTACCACTGCGTTGGTACGGTCGTACCAGCGCAGTGAAACAAAAGTTTCAGCGCAGTGGAAGAAAATGCAGTCTGTGGATGAAAAAAATTTCGTCTGCGGACGATTTTCATTTCGTCTGCGGACGAAATTTTTTTCGACTGCGGACGAAATTCGGCCCATCCCTGCCACGCATCTTCGGGGCACGCTCACATTGCATCGCAGCAGGTGCAGAAGGGTGTCGGACAATAAAAATCGGAAAAAAAAGAAAAAAAGTGTGAAAAATTTTTAATGTAACAAAAAATTATTATAACTTTGTCGGCGGAAGGCAAAAACAGGAAGAATAGAGTTGCTGGTGATAGATTAAAGCCTCTGCTACTCTCCTTACATCAAACAAGTTACGACAACAGCGAGATTGAAATAACAGAATATTAACCCTAAAAAAACAGTTACAGTATGAAAAAAATCCTATTCATGATTGGCGTCATCGCCGCTTCGATGCAAGTGACGACAGCACGCGCCCAGGCCTACATGGGCACTGGCACAGTCGAAGACGACCCCATGATCTTCAACCACCTCTCCGCAGGCGTGAACCTCGGTACCGACGGTTGGGGACTTGAAGTGGCAGCCCCGCTGACGCGCTATGTGACCGTGCGCACAGGTCTGAGCAGCATCCCGAAGATTGGCTTCACCATCGACGACATCCACGTTCACAAGACGAAGAGCACCAGTTCGTCAGCCAGCACTGAAGACATCAGCCTCGACTTCAAACTGAAGATGACCAACTGGAAACTCCTGTTCGACGTACACCCGTTCAAGACCAGTTCCTTCCGCGTGACCTTCGGTGCATTCATCGGCGGTGACGAACTCTTGACAGCCGACTACGACGGCGGACGTCCTG
>ONXQ01000086.1 GCA_900321835.1 uncultured Prevotellaceae bacterium | reverse complement strand
TCCTCCAACTGCTGTTCGGTGCTGCCCGGGCGGGCCTTCAGCGTGATGTTCCCGATTTCGCGGCTCCCTCCGTAGATGCCTTGAATGGTGGTGAAGGGGGCGTAGAAATTGTTGTTGCTGAAGGTGAAGTCGTTCTTCTGCACACCCACGACGCGGTAGATGTTGCGTCCGACGCGCACGTCGCGGCCCACGGCGTTGGCGTGCTGGCCGAAGAGCGCCGTCTCCATCTTCTCGTCGATCACCACCACGCGACGTCGCTCCCTCAGGTCAATCTCGTTGAGAAACCTGCCGCGCAGAATCTGGATGTTCTCAAACTCGGTGTAGGAGGGGAAAACGCCCATGAGCGACACCGTGGCGTGCTTTTGGCCCACATTGGCCGTCTCCGACTTCTCGAGTTGGGCCGACGACGAGAGTACCACGTCGCTGTGCTGCTTCTCGAGTGCCGTGCGGTCGTCGTCCTTGAGTCGGATTGAGCGTCCCTCCTTGAGTCCGTTCCACGGCATCGAGGTCGTACCCGGCCAGATGTTGATGGCGTCGAGGTTCAGCCCTGCGCTGTTCTGTTCCATCGTGTGGATGATGCCGTTGCCGGCACCGAGCAGCACGATGAGCAGGAACAGGCCGCTGGCCACGGCGATGCCCGTGGCAGCCGTGCGCATCTTGTTGCGCATGATGGCGTCCCATACCTCGCGGAGTGTGTTCATCTGGAGTGGTATAATAATTTCTTCGCGGTGGTACGGTCGTACCGCCGCAGTGGTACAATTGTTTCTTCGCGGTGGTACAGAAGTACCAGCGCGGTGGTATTCATTTCATGATGCCGTCCATCGAGAAGGGCGTACGCGACTCGGCGGTGACGAGTTCGATGTCGCCGATTTGTCCGTCCTTGATGTGGACAATCTTGTCGGCCTGATAGGCCACACCGCTTTCGTGGGTCACGACCACGATGGTCATGCCTTCGGCGTGCAGTTGTTTGAGAATCTGCATCACCTCGACACTGGTCTGGCTGTCGAGCGCACCTGTCGGCTCGTCGGCCAGGATGATCTTCGGCTGCGTGATCAGGGCACGGGCGATGGCGACGCGCTGTTTCTGTCCGCCCGAGAGTTCGCTGGGCTTGTGGTGGGCCCAGTCCTTCAGACCCAACTTGTCGAGATACTCCAGCGCCAGCGCATTTCGCTTGCGACGGGGCACGCCCTGGTAAAAGAGCGGCAGGGCGACGTTCTCGACGGCATCCTTGAACGGGATGAGGTTGAACGACTGGAAGATAAAGCCTATCATGCGGTTGCGCAGGTCGGCAGCACGCACTTCGCTCAGACCGCGAATCAGTGTGCCGTCGAGCGTATAGACACCCTCGTCGTAGTCGTCGAGGATGCCCAGGATGTTGAGCAGCGTACTCTTGCCCGAGCCCGAGGCACCCATGATGCTTACAAATTCGCCACGGGCGATGTCGAGCGTGATGCCTTTGAGCACGTGCAGGGGCTGTGCGCCCTGATAGGTCTTGTGGATGTTCTCGAGATGAATCATGCGGCAGGCGAGGGTTCTATTTGACGATGCGCAACTGGCGGGTCAGCACGTTGCCCAGGCCGCTCTTCTTGACATTCACGTCGCGCGCAGTGCCTTCGAGGTCGATGCGCCCTGTGCCGCTGGCTTCGGCCACAACGTTGTCGCAGTCGCACTTGATGGTGGCTTCGCCGTCGCCGTACACCTCGACCGTGAGCGTGCTGCACTTGACCTTCGCATCGACGTCGCCCGTGCCGGCCACGGTGAACGAAGCATCGTCCTGACAACTGATGCGCTTGACGTTGGTGTCGCCTACGCCGCTCATGCGCACATTGGCCGACTGGCATTGCAGACGGCGCACCTCGATGTCGCCTGCACCGCTGATTTCGGCGTTGAACGCATCGCAGAGCAGGCTGTCGATCTCAATGTCGCCCGCACCGCTGATGTGGATGTCGAGGTCGTTGAAGAACTCGACCGGCTGGCGCATCATCACGTCGCCTGCGCCCTCAATCTCAATCTTCGAGAGGGTGGGGGCAGTGACGTGGAGGCGCATGAAGGGAATGTTGCGCAGGTTGTCCTTCTTCGTCGTCACGGTGAGCAAGCCGTTCTCGGCCGAGAAATCGTAGAGCGGCAACACCTGCTCGTTGCCTTCGGCGACGACGCTGAAGTCCTCGCCTTGCGAATAAACAACGTCAACAAGTCCGGCCGTGCGCACCTGCTCGAAGTCCTCGAGCGCGAGATCCTGACGAACCACCTTGCCCCATTCCTCGCTGTCGCGAAGATAGCGGGGCTGTTTGCCGTTCTCGCCGCGCATCTCCTCTCGGGCGCTGTCGGCGATGCTTTGTGCTATGCGCTTGCACGAGGTCTGCAACGTGAGCAGACAGGCTGCGGCCAGCGTGAGCATGAATAACTGTTTCTTCATCATGATGCTGAATTGTGTTTGGGTATTCTTTCTACTTGACAATAATGGCGTCTTTACTATATATATAACGCACGTGCGCGCAATTTGTGACACGCACGCGCGTTAATAATCATTAAATTACGTCGTTTTTTTCTGGAAGGCGTTCCACTGCTGTTCGATTTCACCGATTTCGATGCCCAAAGCACGCATACTCTGGAACAGCGAGGGAAGTTCTTCGCTCAGGAAGGCTGTGCGCCGCATCTGGCGGATGCGCTCCTTCGCGCCCGGTGCGACGAAGTAGCCCAGGCCGCGACGTGTGTAGATGATGTCCTGCTGCTGCAGCCATTCGTAGGCGCGGACGGCGGTGTTGGCATTCACCTCCACGCTGGCAGCGAAGTCGCGCACCGACGGGATGCGTTCGTCTTCGGGGTACGTCCCGTTGAGAATCGCAAGGCAGAGGTGGTCGGCCAGTTGCAGGTAGATGGCTTTGCTGTTCTGAAATTCCATAGTCGGTTAACGGTTTAGTTTGCTGGTGATTTGTGCTTTTTTATACAACCTCCAGTTGCCCCACCACATGAGTGCGCTCGTCAGGACCAGCAGGGCAATCATGGTGATGAAGAAGGTGCGTACCATCGTCATTCCTTGTTCGACGCTCCACTCCCCGGCGCTTGTTTCTATCCATTCGAAGAGGTGTTCGCCAAAGGCGAAACTGCAGATGATGAACAGGACGGTCAGGACGAACTGGAGGACCTGCAGGGCCAGGAGGGTCCACATGATGTTGTAGCGGTATTTCACGGCATTGCCGAAGGCATAGGCCGAGAGCGACCAGATGCTGCTGGCGAAGGCGGACAGGACGACATAGACATAGATTTCGTGGCCTCGGGGGTCGGCAGCCATTTCGTTGAATTGGTTGAGGGGACCCCATGACATCGAAAGCGTGTAGTAGCGCAGGTGCTCGGCCGTGATGGAGTAGATCTGGTCGGGCGAAAAGCCTACCAGCAGCGAAAGCAGGGCGTTCACGCCGTCGGCCAGCAAGATGCTGCCCAGGCAGACGAGTGCGCCTCCGACGATGACGAGCAGCGTGTGCCACGTGAATTTCTCGGCATTGGTGGCCGGCAGCGTGAGCACCGAGATGCGCGACTGCTTCGTGCGCAGCGGGTGGTGGATGCAGCCTGCGAAGACTATGCTCATGATGCCCACCACCATTGTGATGAAGAACGCGGTGATGGTGACGGTGTACTGGTTCGTGAAGTCCATGTCGTCGTTGCCGAGGAACGAGACGGATGAACGCCAGCGGCCGAGGAAGCCCAGCACGGCGATGCCGACGCTGATGGCGGCCGTGACGAGGGCCATGTTGCGATAGAATGACTGGTTGAGGGTCAGGTCGTAGCGTGCGTACTGCATGAAACGACGGTTATCAAACTGTTTCATCTTGTTTCTTTTTAGCGGTTAACGGTTGACTTGGTTCTGAATTTTCTCTGCATGGGTGAGCAGCGAGTTGAACAGGAGTTCGAGGTTGACGGGTGTCTCTCCTTCGCCGTGGTTGGGAGCGATGATGCTGTAGCCGTGCAGGCTTTGTTCGGAGTAGAGAACGTCGGCCGGAGCCTCGCCCGGCGCAACTTCGAGGAAGCGCAACTGCTGTGCCACACGGGCCATCGGGGCGTCGAGGAGCACACGGTTCGGTTCGATGATGCACAGATGGTCGAGCAGCAGTTCGACGTCGCGTACCTGGTGGGTCGAGATGATGATGGTCTTGTCGTCGGTCATGCCCGAGGCCACGACCTTGCGGAACTGCGACTTCGACGGGATGTCCAGTCCGTTGGTCGGCTCGTCCATCAGCAGCAGGCGCGTGTTGGCGGCCAGTGCGATGCACATGTATATCTTCTTCTTCTGGCCCATCGAGAGAGCAGCCAGATGTACGTCCTTCGACATCCCGAAACCAGCCAGGCACTTCTCCAGAATCTCGTTGCTGAAGCGTGGATAGAATGGGCGAACCACCTTCAGGTATTCTTCGAGACGGATGCTCGGCAGGTTATACTCCTCGGGCACGATGAACATGTCGCCGAGGCTTTCGGGACGGCGAAGACGGGTGTCGATGCCGTTGTAGGTCACCTCGCCCTTCTGCGGGTGCAACAGACCCATGGCCAGATAGAGCAGGGTGCTCTTGCCAGTGCCGTTCTTGCCCAGCAAACCGTAGATGCCACCCTCGTCGAAAGTCAGGCTGAAGTCCTCCAATACCTTGACGGACTTCGTGTAGCCAAATGTCAAATCTTTGATTTCCAACATAATGAACAGGTTTTATGGTGAATAATTGTCTTTGATGTTATAGGATTCACAGTGTGCTACCTATGTAGAACACTGCAAAGGTAGTGTTTTCGTACGCACACTTCCAAACATTTCCCGATTTTTAACACTTATTTAACATTTCGGCGACGTTCCGGACAGGCATCCGAGCGCTTGGAAATTTTCGTCCGAGCGCTCGGAAGATTTCGTCTGAGCGCTCAGACGATTCTTTCCGAGCGCTCAGACCTTACGCGCGCGCACATACCCTCTGATTTTTCAAAACAGCGGGAAAAAAGCGAAAAAACAGCGAAGGGTTTGGCAGGTTCCACATTTTTTCGTAACTTTGCACGCAGAAACGGTGGAGCACCCACGTTCCGCTCGTTTCCAGACAATGAAAATACGGGAAATCATCGGAGCCCTTGAACAATTCGCTCCTCTGTCCCTGCAAGACGAGTACGACAACGCCGGACTGCAGATTGGATTAACGGAGGACGCAGACGCTTCAGGGGCATTATTGTGTTTGGACGTCACGGAAGACGTCATCGACGAGGCCGCTGCGCTGGGCTGCAACCTCATCGTGGCCCATCATCCGCTCCTCTTCCGTCCGCCACGCCACATCACGGGCGAGGACTACGTGCAGCGCTGCATCATCCGCGCCATCCAGCGCGGCATCTGGATCTACAGCGCCCACACCAACCTCGACAACGCGCCCGGCGGCGTGTCGTGGCGCATGGCCGAGCGGCTCGGACTGCAGGACGTGCGCGTGCTGAAAAGTGCTGCACAGGATGGGGCGGGCGCCGGCGTCATCGGCATCTTGCCCGAGCCGATGGAGCGTGAAGACTTCATCGCGCTGGTGAAAGAAACGTTCGACGCCGACAGCGTGCGCTACAACTCCTGGACCGGCGAACGTGTGCAGCGCGTGGCCCTCTGCGGCGGCGCAGGTGCCTTCCTCGCCGGCGAAGCCATCCGCCAGCAGGCCGACGTGTTCCTCACCGGCGAAATCGGCTACCACCGTTTCTTCGGCTACGAAAATGACATCCAACTCATCGAAATCGGTCACTACGAGAGCGAACAGTACACCATCGGCCTGCTCCGCGACATCCTCGCCCAGGCCTGTCCCACACTGCCCCTCCACGAAACCACCGTCGAGACCAACCCCATCAACTATCTCTGACAGTGCCTATCCCATTAGACCCATAAACCCATTAACCCCATAAATCCCATGGTAAAGAAAAAAGAAATCAATCCGGCCGAGTTGCCCGTCGAGGAAAAACTGAAAAACCTCTACCAACTCCAAACCATGCTCAGCGAAATTGACAAAATCCGCATCCTGCGTGGCGAACTTCCCCTCGAAGTCGAAGACCTCGAAGACGAAATCGAAGGCCTCAAGACACGCGTCGAAAACACAACCGACGAAGTCAACCAGATTCGCGGACGCATCAACGAACTGAAGACAAAAATCGAACTCGCTACCAACAAGGTCAACGAGTACAAGAGCCAACTCGACAGTGTGCGCAACAACCGCGAGTACGACACACTGAACAAGGAAATCGAGTATCAGCAACTCGACATCGAACTGGCACAGAAGCACATCAAGGAGGCACAAGCAGCCGAGAAGACGAAAGAGGAAGTCATCGAGCGCAGCAAGCAGACTCTCGAAGAGCGCACCCAGGACCTCGAAGTCAAGAAGAACGAACTCGACGAAATCGTAGCCGAAACCAAAGCCGAGGAAGAGAAACTACGCGAAAAAGCCAAGAACCTCGAAATGCAGATCGAACCCCGCCTGCTCCAGTCGTTCAAGCGAATCCGCAAGAACACACGCAACGGACTCGGCATCGTCTATGTGCAGCGCGACGCCTGCGGCGGTTGCTTCGCCAAGATTCCGCCACAGCGCCAACTCGACGTCCGTATGCGCAAGAAAATCATCGTCTGCGAATACTGTGGCCGCATCCTCATCGACCCCGAACTCGCCGGCGTGAAAATCGACGCTCCGAAGGAGGAAAAGCCCAAGCGCAAACGCACCACGTCGCGCACGAAGAAGGCTGACACGACCACACCGACAGCCAACGATGTCGAATAATCGCCACACACAACAACAGCAAAGCCGGTCAACCTCTCGCTGGAGGTTGACCGGCTTTCCTTTTTCCTTCCTCTGAAGTCTATTTTTGTTTCCAATACTTTTCGAGCCGCCGTGCTTCCTTCTCCGTGATTTGCGTGACAGCACCATGCTTGGGAGAGATGCAGCCGTTCATCTGCATACGGCCTTCGCCAAAACGGCCGAGCGGCTCGAAAGTCTTGAAATCTGTTGTCGTCATGAAACCGAAGTTGTGCGGACGGATGCTGAAGATGTCATACATGAGAATCCAACGGTCTTCGCCGATGATTTTGTACATCGTCGGAGCCTCGCACGAACCACGCTCGCTGTCAATCTGCTGTGGCTGATACACGTAGCCGCGGTTGATGTGGTCCGAAATGGCCATCTTGATGCCACCGGGATTCTCCTGGGCGCAGTAGGTCATGCAGTAGCGACCGTCGGGCATGGGCACGATGTCGGCATCGAGCACCTGTATCTTTTCGTCAGGATAGTCGAAGAGCAACTGCGGTTCGGTCACGAGTCGCGTGAAGTCGTCGTCGGCATAGGCAAAGTAGAGTTTCGTGCGGCCTTGTCCCGTGGCGCGGATGGTGAAATAGACCATCAGACGGCCTGCTTCGGGGTCGTAAATCGTCTCCGGTGCCCAGGCACAGCCGATGTCGCCGAAATGCTCGGGGAAGGCCTCGTCGATGCGGAACGAGGTGTGCGACCAGTGGATGAGGTCGCGCGACTTCATCAGCACCAGCGCGCGGTTGTTGCCCCATCCGTATTGCTTCCCGTCGCGTTCCCATTCGGTGTCGCGAAAGCCGGCACGCTGTCCGAAGATGTGCAGGTCGGTGGCGGCGATGTAATACGTGCCGTCGGGTCCGCGGTAGATGTG
This sequence comes from uncultured Prevotellaceae bacterium, assembly GCA_900321835.1. Taxonomy (GTDB): domain Bacteria; phylum Bacteroidota; class Bacteroidia; order Bacteroidales; family Bacteroidaceae; genus UBA3839. Next base: position 7,435 of record ONXQ01000086.1, on the reverse strand, counting down.
CGGGTCGCGGATGCCGTGTTGCTGGGCGATGGTGTCGCCCCGCACGATGGGAGCGTCTCCGTTCAGTGCCGTCCAGTTGTATCCGTCGCGGCTCAGCGCCATGTGCAGACTGTGGTCGGCATCCTTGTGATAGACCATGAGGTAGGCGCCGGAGCGGGGTTTCTTTGAATGGTTAGGCAAATGTGCTGCAGCGCTGAGTGTTTGTTATAAACTAAAACGTGAACATACGTGCTTTATTGTCAGTCGATTAGCGAAAACAAGAATTTGCTACCGAACGATGAACTTTTTGCCTCGTTGAACATAGATGCCGGGCGAGAGTGTGGCATCGGGCAACAAGCGGCGCCCCTGTAAGTCATAGACAGCATCATCATTTATCGCTTTTAACGTCTCGCTTTTCACTTCCTCGATGCCGACGGCTTCGGCGACATGGAGAGTAATGACGAGGTCTTGGTTGTTGGCGACGGAGGTGTTGGTGGGACGCAGAATGATTTGATAGGTGCCCGCTTCTTGAGGAATGCCTGTCAGTGTGTGGATGCAGGTCGTCGCGTCTTTTTCGAGTGTGAAATCATTGGCAAGGCGCGAACGCGAGGTGCCGTCGGGTGTGATGTACTTGACAACGTTGCATCCCTGACAGTTGACGTAATGGTACTGAATGGGGGCGATGCTGTCGCCGAGCGTCACTTCTTGCTCAATGTCGCCCGACTGGTCGGTCAGGTCAAGTCGTGGACGGACGGCATCGGGCAGGCAGTAACTGAGGTGCGGAGGCTGGTTGTAGCCAGAGTTTTGCCAGGCAATGGCCATGCGGTAGTTGTGGTCGTACATGAGACAGGGCACGCGGGTGTTCGACTGGACTGATGTGCTGAACAGATTCAGCGTCTGTTTGTCTTCGTTGTTGAAGAAAATCATTTCCTCGCGCCAGTCGCCCAGGATGTCGGCAACGAGGCAGGGCGAGCCTTTCGTTCCGTTGCACGAGACGTTGTAGCCGTATTGGTACAGTTGTTTGCCGTCGATGGTGAGGCGTCCTGTTCCGAACTTCTCGAGGAAGGGCTGATTGTGGTTGCCGATGTCGCCGAGAAGTTCGTCATAGACATCGCCGTCCCAATAGATGCGGAAGTTGAACGACATGCTGTTGCCGACCACGTTGTCGGTGGGCACGTTGTACATATTGCCGTCGCCGAAGTTCCAGTATTCGTAGCCACGGCTGGACATCACGTCGGCAGCCATGCCACGGGCACAGTCGCCCTCGCCGGTGTGGTGAATGAGCAGTTCGCCCGTGGCAGCATCGCAGACGTGGATGCCATAGGGCGGGTCTTCGTGGATTTGGAACACTTCGAGGCCGGGACGGTCGGGCATAAGGTCGCCCATGTGGATGGCGTCGCCGTGGCTGAGGCCTGTCGTCCAGAGCAGTGTGCCGTCGTTGTTCACGGCTGCCGAACCATAGATGATTTCGTCGCATCCGTCGCCGTCAACATCGCCGACCGTGAGGTTGTGGTTGCCCTGGCCGTAGGCGGTGAAAATCTGGGCCTTGTCGTACGTGGCATGGTCGTATTCACGCACATCCTTCGCAGCCTGGCTGTCGGTCTTCATCACTGTGCGGCGCGAGAGGCTGCCATGACGCCAGCGGGTCGAGAGGTGTTCGCCGTCGAAATCAACCGCCCACAGATAGGAACGGGTGTAGTAGCCTCGGCACATGACGGCAGAGGCTGGGGCATCGAGACCTGATAGATGTGCCACAGCAGCCAGGTAGCGCTCGGAGCGGTTGCCATAGTCGTCGCCCCAGATGTCGGAACGGCATTCGGGTGCGCCACCGACGAAGCAGCCGCGGTTGGGGTTGTAATAGACGGTGTGGATGGCACGGCCTGTCTGTCCGTCGAACACGGTGAGGTATTCCGGACCGTACATCACCTGTCCGCCGGCGTTCAAGTATTCTTTTTCATTGTCATCGCGGCTGAGGATGGTCTCGTCCGTTGCCGCTTCGCTGACATAGTGCCCAGTCCCGTCGATGGTGCCGGGAGCGGTCTTGACGATGAATTCAGCGTGGCCGTCGCCGTTGAAATCGTAGAAAAGGAACGGAACGTAGTGGGCTCCGGAGCGAATGTTATGCCCCATGTCGATGCGCCACAACAGTTCGGCCGCGATGTCATTTCCCTCTATGTTCAGCCGATAGCAGTCGAACACGGTAGGTCCCGTGAAACCACCCTGCGAGTTGTCTGCCTCGGCACTGGGTTCCCACTTCACCACGATTTCGTATGCTCCGTCGCCATCGACGTCAGCCACCGAGCAGTCGTTGGGCGAATAGGTGTATTCGACGCCGTGGAACGTGCCGCCCTCGGGACGGTTCAGCCCGATGGGCATGAAGACGTCTTTCCATGCTTTCACGACATCCGTCGTATCGACAGGCACACCGTGTCGCTTGGTGATGATTTGATACTGGTAGGTCGGTCGGCCAGAGGAGTCGAGATAATTGGTCGAACTGTTGATGTTCCGTTTCACGGTCCGTCCGTTTCGGAGGACGTCGAACGTCGTGTAGTCATCGTCGGAGTCGAGCATTCGCCAAGTTACGAGATAGTTTGAGCCGCTGGCCGACTGCGGAATGACGACGACATTGCGTTGCAAATTCTCCACATGCCGACGCTGCTGTGCCGACACCGACAATGAGGCCAAAGCCATAATACTAAATAAAAAAACAAATCTGTTCATATTTTGTTATTCAGTAAAGTCATTCTTATGATGAAGTCACTTTAATTATTAATTTTTCCCCAGGTATATCAGTTGCCAGTTGTCCAGCATGACCCAGTCGCGACGGATGGTCGTCGATTTGCGCAGTCCGATGCACAACTGACCGTTGCTCACTGTCAGCCTCAGACTGTTGTCCTTGTAATAGCCTGCGGCAAAATAGGCTGCCGAGGCCGACATCGTGTTGGGCACATACCAACTGCCATTGTGAATCTCGCCATCGACACCCAATGCCGTTGTCGGAGCACCCGTGAAGATGGATTGCAACTTCGTCGTCGTTGTCTTTCCGTTGGTGGTTGCATAGAGCACAGCGTTCATCACACTGCTCTCCGTGCCGTTTGTCTTTGCCTCGAGGGCCGGACCTTCCAAACCTGCACGGTAGAACCCCTGCAGACGCAGTTCGTACGTACCTTCAGGCAGGTTTTCCAGATTCTGATAGCAGTCGAAGTTGGTGTTGAAAAACTCGGCATTCTGCAGGTTGTTCAGTTTGTCGATGGTGGGTACAGAGCCGTTCCATCCCTCGTTGTCGTTGTTGTCGTACGAGGGGTTGATGACGAACAGGGCGGTCACGTCGATGGGATTGTCGGCCGAAGCATCTTTCACGTAGTCCTCGGCCAACATCCTCGTCACGCTGCCCGTGGCCGACAGCAGTTCGGCCAGCGTACTCTCGGTATTGGCATAGACAGCCGACTCGGCGGAAACGTCGAGTCCTTTCTCCTCGGCCTCGGCCAGCAGTTCTGCCAGACGCAAGGCCGCCTTCCAGGTCTTCATCTCGGTCTGGAACAGGTTGTAGTCAGCAGGCAGGACCACAGCCCATTCGGTCTGATAAACGTCTTCGCCCGGCTGCTCAGCGTCCATGAGCAGGGCTGAAAGGGTAGTACGGGTGTGGTTTTCAAACAAGTCCACCCCCACCATCGCTCCGGGGTAGTTCTGCTCGTTGTATGTGGCATTGGGCGACGACATGTAGAGTCGGAACGTGTGCTCGCCCGTAGGCACCATGCGCATGTAGATGTTTGCCGACGAGGCACTGCCATCGACATACATTCCGCCGTTGGTCGTAAAGTAGGCCGTGAGCCACGACTGTCCCTTCACCTTCGACTGGTTGCTGAGCGACACCACATCGTCCGTGCCTGTCCGCTTGTTGAAGCGGCATGGAAGTCCCTCATTGCCCACGCTGCCCTGGGTGCCCCAGGCGTTTCCTTCGGTGTAGAACAGGCCGGTACCGACGTTGTAGAGATACACCGTTTTTCCCGCCTCGAAATCGGCCAGTTGCAATTGCGGCTTCTGCCACTCTTGTGCCAGGCAGTTGCTGCCCATCAGACAGCACACCGCCCATGTCAAAATCCCATTTTTCATCTTCTTCTTTTTAGGTGTTCAACAATTTTTTCGCAAATTTACGGCCTTCGCCTGTACGTCCGAAATAATTTTGTTTCAACCTTTGGAACACCCTGTAACAATGCGCTTTTGAAACATTTCTGCACCATGATTGAAACAAAAGAATCCCATGTGTAACATCGGTACACATGGGATTTTTCTGTAGGCTGAAGTGTAGACAATTACTCTGTTGCCGGCGAAGACGTGCGGTAGTCGGTGGGCAGCATTCCGAACTTTTCCCTAAAGCATCGTGAGAAGTGCTTGGGCGATGCGAACCCTACGCGGCGGGCCACATCGGCAACGGTAGCGTTGGGCGACTGTGTAAGCAGTTGAGCGGCCTTCTTCAGACGGATGTCGCGGATGAAGTCGGTCGGTGACACACCTGTGATTTGCTGCAGACGGCGGTAGAGCGTGATGCGGCTCATGCCGAGGTCGTCGCTCAGTCGCTGCACGTTGTAGTCGGGGTCGGCCAGATGCTCCTCGGTCTTTGCAATGGCCTTGTGCAGGAGATCGTCATCGCGGCGCAGGGCGTCGATGTCGTCGCGGCGCATCTCGATTTCGTCGAGCCGGACTTCGTGCCGGCGTTGGATGAGGCGGCGCAACAACCGGATGCGGCGTTCCAGGCGCCAAAGTCCAAGGACGAGCAGCACGGCGATACCTATATATAATAGGTAGGCCCACCAAGTCTGGTACCAATGTGCAGCGCGGACAATGACAGCCACTTTGACCGGCTGGCTCCAGCAACCATAGCGGTCGGTGGCGATGACCTCAAGACGATGTTTGCCTTGAGAAAGACGGCTCAGGATGACAGTGTTCGTTCCGTCGGGCAGGTAGAGCCAGTCGCTGTCGTCGCCGTCGAGACGGTAGGCGAAGCGAACGTCCTGCGAATACGTTGCCGAAGCCAGTGTGGTCAGATGCAGGGTCAGGTTGTCTTCGTCGGGGTCAAGATGAAGGATTGTCATGTCCTTGCCGACAAGATGCCGCTGTCCGCCAATAAGATAGGATGACAGTAGAGGACGCACCTCGGCAGTTCCTTTTCCGTTCAAGGCTCTGGACGACTCCACCTCGAGCAGTGCTCCGGCTGCCGCGATGCAGAACCGGGTGGGGGAGAGAGGCTCGAGCGTATTGAAATAACTGGCACCGTCGGAGGTGTCATTCGTGCGAATGATGCGGAAGGCATGGCTCTGCGGGGCATATTCGACAACACGTTGGTCGCTCAGTGTCCACACGTGCCCCAGTCCGTCGGTGCGGATGGTGCGGATGGCTGCTCCGTCGGGACTGCTCAGCAGGGCCACATGCTCCACCTGCCGACGGGCAGGCGTGTAGCAATAGACGTTTCCTTCAAACGTAGAGATCCAGACGGTGCCATCGTCGGCGGTACTGACAGAAAGGTATTGCTCTGCAGGCACTTCAATCGGCTGCACGTTTCCTTTCGGCGTGATGCAGTACAGGCCTTCGGTGCCGAGAGTGACGTAGAGATTTCCGTCGTGGTCGGAAGCGATGTCGGTGGGTATGGTGGGCAGTTCGGCTACCTCGCTGATGTTCTGTCCGATGAGGGGCAGCCTGAAAAGATGTCGCTGAGTGGAAAAGTAAAGAGCCTGCGTCTGCGATTCGTGAAGAAGTCGTACCGTCTGGCTGTCGGGGGTGGCTGCGATGAATTTCTGCCGTATCTTTCCCGACTCTTGCCACAGTCGCAGCACGCTTCGTCCGTCGGACACCCAGATGCCGCCCTGTGATGGACTCGGTTGCAGCGTCTTGTCAAATTTTTTCGGCGCTGCAGTCAGTGTTTCCGTCTCTTGGTCGTAGAGCATCAATCCCTGCCTTCCCTGCCACAGCCAAACGTAGCGAGTGCCGTCATAGACAGCGCGATCGGCCAATACGGGATACCCCGTGAGCCGGCGCATGGCACTCACCTTAAGCAGGCGGATGTCGCTTTGTGCCGGAGTAATAAGGAAGGTGTGTGGTACGTAACCTGCGACGTAGATTTCTCCGTCACGGCTTTCACACATCTGGTCGAGAATCTTGTGTCCTTCGGGCAGGATGCCGCCGAGCGGAAATTCGTGCAACATACCGTCCGTGCCGATGCGGTAGGCATAGAGGTTGTCGAGCGTTGTGACCCAAAGCAAGCCGTATGTGCTGTCGCGCAACATATGCGGTTGCTGTGTCACATGGCACACATTGCCTTTCACCTCCATCCTCACTACTCCTTCGCCGCTTGTCGCCAACCAAAAACAGTGGTTTTCAACGTCTTCCGCCATGAATAGCGGCACACACGACAGCGGCCATTGCAGGACTGTAAAAGCCTTCTCTCCGCGCCGCATCCGCAGAATGCCTCCATCGCCCCATTGCGTGACATACAGCGTGCCGTGGCTGTCTTCAAGGAATCCTGCTACCGAGACATCGCTGCCATTGACTTTGGAAGGAAACGTAGCCTGCTGCCGGCCGTGTTGGTCAAGCCGGTAAATCGTACCCTTCGTTCCAACCCACACGCAACCCTGGCTATCGCTGAAAAGAGCGTCGATTTGGTCACAGGCAGGGGAAAGCGTCAGACGACGAACGGCATAGTCCTTTTTATCAATCATGAACAGGCCGTCGGACGTTCCGAACACGACGTCGTTCTCGGTTGTTTCGCACAAGCAATGCACCTTGCACGCATCCTGCAACCTGTTGCTGTCTTGCGGGCGGAACACATCGATCTGGTAGCCGTTGTCGCGGCACAAACCTCCGCCTTCGGTGGCATACCACATGTAGCCCTCAGAATCCTGCATGATGGTGTGTACACTGCTCATGGGCAGTTGTTGTTGGGTTGGCAAAGGCCGAATGGTCAGCGTTTGTGCCACGGCGTGAAGGGTCAGCCAGAGCAAAGCGACGACAGCGGAGAACCGCCGTGAATATTTCTGAAAAACGTTTATCATGGCAATTTCTCACATTTGTTGGTGGACGCATCTTCAGGCTTTTCCCCCACCACCTCCTCAAACGTCGGGATTTCCCGGACGAAGGCGTACGTCTGCTGCTCATAATCCATGCGGCAGCAGTAGTGCTCGAGGCCGTTGCTCACGATGAGCCAATCGACACGCATGACCATGTTGTAGCGCCCGATTTGGTCGAAAACCTTCTGCGTGATGCTCACGTCCGGCCGCTTGTATTCCACAATCATGCGGGGCCGGAGTTGGCGGTCGTACACCACCGTGTCGCACCGTCGCGACATGCCGTTCAGCGTCAGTTGCACCTCGTTGCCCATCAGCGCCTGACTGAAACCCTTCTCCCCGATGAGAAAATGCACGAAATGCTGGCGTACCCACTCCTCCGGCGTCAGCGCCACATA
>ONXQ01000064.1 GCA_900321835.1 uncultured Prevotellaceae bacterium | reverse complement strand
ACAAAGGTAGCGAAGTTTTTTAACATTTGCAACACCGTGCCAAACGTTTTTCTGCTTTTTTCACACTTTTTTTCATTCCGTCCTGTTTTCGCCCACGTTTCGCGGCCCAGTTGCAACGTCGGAGTAGCATTTGCGGTCGGGAACTCGTCGGCAGTCGAACGGAATTTCGACTGTGGACGAAATAAAAATCGTCTGCGGACGAAATAAATTTCATCTGCGGACGAAATTTTTTTCAACTGCGGACGAAATTCGACCCGACTGCGGTCGGCCTTTCAGCCCTGTCCGAAGGGCTGACTGCCAGCGAGTTGCCAGTCGGCAGCGATTGGGGTGTCCGCCGACGGCTGGAACGGACAAAAAACGGGTGTCGATTTGGGACTTTCGCCAAAAAGCCTTATCTTTGTCATTTGATTCAAAACCTGACCCTTATGAAACGACTTGTTTTCCTCACCGGTGCCGGCATCTCGGCCGAGAGCGGCCTCACCACCTTCCGCGATTCCGGCGGGCTGTGGGAACAGTATCCCGTCATGCAAGTGGCCTCGATCGAAGGCTATGAGAACGACCCCGAACTGGTCATCCGATTCTACAACGAACGCCGACGCCAGTTGCTCAAGGTCGAGCCCAACGAGGCTCACCGTCTGGTGGCGCAGTTGGAACAGCAGTACGACGTGACCGTCGTCACGCAGAACGTGGACGACCTGCACGAACGGGCTGGCTCCAGCCACATCATCCACCTGCACGGCGAACTGATGAAGGCGACCTCGACCTATGCCCCGAACGACCCGGCCCAAATCGTCACCCTCACGCCCGACCACCTGGACATCCAGATGGGCGACCGTGCCCAGGACGGCAGCCAGTTGCGCCCCTTCATCGTGTGGTTCGGCGAAGCCGTGCCCATGATCGAGAAAGCCGCCTACGCCGTACAGCAGGCCGACGTGCTCGTCGTCATAGGCACCTCGCTCAACGTCTATCCCGCCGCCGGCCTCCTGCACTATGCCAAGCACGAATGCCCCATCTACCTCATCGACCCGCACCCTGCCAACGTGCCCCTCTCGCTCGGCGTCGAAATCATCGAGAAAGGCGCCTCCGAGGGCATGAAGGAACTGTGCAAGTTGCTCGGATGAAAATATTTTCGTAAATTTACATTTTTTTAGCTTCTGATTCAACTAATGCTAAATAATTACCAACCCTATGAAAGATGTAAAGAAAGTTTGTAACCTACTTGTTAGAATGGGTGCAAAAAGAATTAATGATGTGATTATCAAACAAGCTCAAATAATGTCTCAAGACATTGGTGATGGAGTTCTTCTACATCTTAACCAAGCTGTGCCTGGTGTTTATTATAATGAAGAGAATGGCACATGGATTTTTCAAGATACTAATACTGCTTGGGTTAGCAAATGTAATATAAGAGCTGTACTTCGATCTATACCAGAAACTGCAGCATATGTCAAATACATAGTTGAAGATAAAGAAACTCTTGAACATTTTTTTAGTTTTGCCAAGGTAAGTATTCTATTCGCTTCTGTTATAGAGGGTTTAGATGACGAAGGCAATCCTTTGGCATACGAAGATCCTTTCTGTGAAAATCCTATAACTCGCGTTATTCAACATGATAATGTTTATGCATTTATTACAGACATTGAAATAGGGGATATAGGATTGAGTATCCTCGATAGCATAAAAGAAACTGTTAGCAATGCAAGACGTGAACGAGTCTTCACACATTTTAAAGAACTTGATAAAAAATCTCAAGAATATGCTGAGTTTTTGCTAAAAATTAAAGCTATCAAGTTTCAGATAAATTCGCCATTCACTTGGACAAACGGATGGAAATTTCCATTCTACTGTGACAATCGCATGACGCTTTCCTTCCCCGACCAACGTTTGTTCGTTAAATTACAACTTATGTCTATTCTTCTTAATCAATTCCCTGAAGCTGAAGCCGTGGCTGGAATCGCACCAGATTCCATTGCCCATGGTTCACTTGTGGCTGATGCTCTCGGATTACCTTTCGTTTATGTACGCTTAAAACCGAAAAATCATGGATTGGAGAATCTCATTGAAGGAAAACTGAAACCAGGAACGAAAGTTGTCATATTAGAAGATCTTATATCTACAGGTAGTAATAGTTTGAACGCTGTTGAAGCGATTCGTTTGAATGGCTGCAAAGTACTGGGGATGGTTGCCAGCTTCACTTATAGTTTTGATATTGCTAAAGAAGCCTTTAATCACGCCTGTGTCAAATTAGTCACCCTCACCAATTACGACACCGTGCTTGATGTGGCACTCCGAATGGGCTACATCACCGACACACAGGTATCCACACTTGATACCTGGCACAAAGACCCTGCCCACTGGAATCCATAACCTTTTTTTGTTATATAGTACAACGCAAAAGCAACGCCAAAACCACCCTTGATGCGGTTCCACGTGATCCAGAAAACGGCCTCCGAGGGCATGAAAGAGCTCTGCCAGTTGCTCGGATGAAAATATTTTCGTAAATTTGCACCCCATACCCAACACAACGACACAATGAAGACTCTTGAAAAGATTTTTGCAGAGAAACTCCTGCGCGTCAAAGCCATCAAACTGCAGCCGGAGAACCCCTTCACCTGGGCCAGCGGATGGAAGTCGCCCTTCTACTGCGACAACCGCAAGACACTGTCCTACCCCGACCTGCGCTCCTTTGTCAAAATCGAACTCGCGCGCATCATCCTCGAAGAGTTTCCCGAGGCCGATGCCGTGGCTGGCGTAGCCACCGGCGCCATTCCGCAGGGAGCCCTCGTGGCCGATGCGCTGGGCCTGCCCTTCGTCTATGTCCGCTCGAAACCAAAGGACCACGGACTCGAAAACCTCATTGAGGGAGAACTGAAACCGGGAATGCGCGTCGTCGTCGTCGAAGACCTCGTCTCGACCGGCGGCAGCAGCCTCAAGGCCGTCGAAGCCATCCGCCAGAACGGCTGCGACGTCGTCGGCATGGTCGCCTCCTACACCTACGGATTCGACGTGGCCACAGAGGCTTTCAAGCAGGCCGGCGTCCGACTCGTCACCCTGACCAACTACGACGCCGTGCTCGACGTGGCACTCCGCACCGGCTACATCACCGAAGCCCAGGTGCCCCTGCTCCACGAGTGGCGCCGCGACCCGGCACACTGGCATTGCCTCACCAACCCCTCCCAAGGAGGGGCTATCAATCCTCTATAATTATTCAACTAAAGCAATCTTCTCCCCGATTGTAAAGAAGTTCCCCTCCTTGGGAGGGGTTAGGGGAGGTACCATCATGGCACGATACGAAAGCAAAGTCAAGACCATCCCGGCTCCGCAGGCAGCCGTCTATGCCCGCCTCTCCGACCTCAACAACCTCGCGGTGCTGAAGGAAAAACTCAACGACCCGGAAGCCCTCGAACGCATCAAGGCAACAGGCAAAGTCACAGACGAACAACTGCAGAAAGCACGCGAACAACTCAAGTCGCTGCAGTTCACCGCCGACACTCTCTCGGCCGACATCCCGCCCGTCGGAGCCATTGCCATCCGCATCACCGAACGCACTCCCGAAAAGTGCATTAAGTTCGAGAGCGAACGTTCGCCCATACCCCTCAAGTTCTGGATCCAAATCCTGCCCATCGACACGGTCAACTCCAAACTCAAACTCACACTCGACGCCTCCATCAACCCCTTCATCAAGATGATGGTCGAAAAGCCTCTGAAAGAAGGACTCGAGCGAGTGGCCGACGCACTAACCATGATTCCCTATGGCAAAGAATGAGAATATATGGACAAAAACGGTGCGCATGACCGACGAGATTGAGGCGTTCACCATCGGCCGCGACCGCGAAATGGACCTCTACCTGGCGCAGTACGACGTGCTCGGAAGTATGGCCCACATCACCATGCTCCAAAGCATCGGCCTGCTCACACAGCAGGAACTCGACCAGTTGCTCGCAGCGCTGCGCGACATCTACTGCCAGTGTCTGCGCGGCGAGTTTGTGATTGAGGAAGGCGTGGAGGACGTCCACTCGCAGGTCGAACTCCTGCTCACCCGCCAACTCGGCGATGTCGGCAAGAAGATACACAGCGGACGAAGCCGCAACGACCAGGTGCTGGTCGATCTCAAACTCTTCATCCGCGAGCAGTTGCACGAAGTCTGCCTGCTCACCCGCACCCTCTTCGACACGCTCCTGGCACAGAGCGAGCACTACAAAAACGTGCTCATGCCGGGCTACACCCACCTCCAGATTGCCATGCCGTCGAGTTTCGGCCTCTGGTTCGGTGCGTATGCCGAAAGCCTCGTCGATGACATGCAGTACCTGCTGGCGGCGTGGCGCATCACCAACCGCAATCCGCTCGGCAGCGCGGCTGGCTACGGAAGCAGTTTTCCGCTGAACCGCCAGATGACGACCGACCTGCTCGGCTTTGCGTCGATGGACTACAACGTGGTGTATGCACAGATGGGTCGCGGAAAGACCGAGCGGAACGTCGCCTTCTCGCTCGCCAGCATCGCCGGAACGGTGGCGAAGTTGGCCTTCGACGCCTGCCTGTTCTCCAACCAGAACTTCGGTTTCGTGAAACTGCCCGAGGACTGCACCACGGGCAGCAGCATCATGCCGCACAAGAAGAACCCCGACGTCTTCGAACTCATCCGGGCGAAGTGCAACAAACTGCAGGCTCTGCCGCAGACGGTGACGCTCATCATGAACAATCTGCCGGTGGGCTACTTCCGCGACCTGCAAATCATCAAGGAATCGTTCCTGCCTGCATTCGACGAACTGAAGGACTGCCTGCGCATGGCAACCTATATCATCCAGCGCATCACGGTCAACGAACACATTCTCGACAACCCCCTCTACGACCCCATCTTCTCGGTCGAGGAGGTGAACCGCCTGGCCGCAGCGGGTATGCCTTTCCGCGACGCTTACAAGAAAGTCGGAATGGACATCGACGCCGGCCGCTTCACACCCAACAAGCAGTTGAACCACACCCACGCCGGATCGCTGGGCAACCTGTGCAACGAGCACATCGCAGCCCTCATGGACGACGTGTGCAGCCAGTTCGACTTCGAAAGCGTGGACAGCGCTGTCGAAAAACTACTCAATTCCTGAGACCATGCAATACACCTACTGCGGACGTAGCGGCATTCAGTTGCCACGGCTGTCGCTCGGGCTTTGGCACAATTTCGGCTCGGTCGATGACTTCGGTGTGGCCACGCAGATGCTGCTCCGTGCCTTCGACGCCGGCATCTGCCACTTCGACCTCGCCAACAACTACGGTCCCGAGCCGGGCACGGCGGAGGAGAACTTCGGGCGCATCGTCCGCGAAAACCTCAAGGGCCACCGCGACGAGATGTTCGTGGCATCGAAGGCCGGTCACGACATGTGGCCGGGCGTTTACGGAACAGGGTCTTCCCGAAAGAACATCATAGCCTCGTGCGACCAGAGCCTGCGCCGCACGGGGCTTGACTATTTCGACGTCTTCTACAGCCACCGCTACGACGGTGTGACGCCTGTGGAGGAGACGATGGAGGCGCTCGTCCAACTGGTGCGCCAGGGCAAGGCTCTCTACGTCGGCATTTCGAAATATCCGCCTGAACAGCAAGCACTTGCCTACAAGATTCTGCAGGACGCCCACGTGCCGTGTCTGCTGAGCCAGTACCGCTGCTCGCTCTTCGACCGCAAGGCGCAGCGCCAGAACTTCCAGCAGGCTTACGAGGCCGGCAGCGGCATCATCTGCTTCTCGCCGCTGGCACAGGGGCTGCTGACGGGCAAGTACAACAACGGCATTCCCGAGGGAAGCCGTGCCGCGCGGCAGAGCGGTTTTCTGCAAACGTCGCAGGTCACGCCCGAACGCATCGCCGCGGCCCGCAAACTACAGGTCATCGCCGAGGAGCGCGGCCAGTCGCTCGCCCAGATGGCGCTGGCGTGGGTGCTGAGCGACCCGCGCGTCACAAGTGTCATCATCGGCACGTCGAGCGTCGCCCAACTCGACAACAACCTCCAGACGCTCGACCGCCTCGGTTTCTCGGACGACGAGCGGCGCCGCATCTACCAGATTGTGGCCGACCCTGCGCTGTCGTTCTGAGCGCACGATTTCCACAAATTCCACACATGAAGAAAAACGAAAACAGCATGGACTTCAACCGTCAAGTGCTTGGGAGGCAACTTTTAAGCACTTGGAAAAAAACTTTTAAGTGCTTAAAACTAAATTTTCAAGTGCTTGAAACTGTACGTACGGTGCAGTTGACCGCCGTGGCCGCCGTAGTGCTGGCGATGGCCGGCTGCACAAAGGAGGATTTTCAGGCTACGAGCAAATATTCGACCAGATATCGCGTGATGTGCGGCTTCAACGTCGCATCCTACAAGGAACTGCTACCAGCCGTGGGCGGCGCCGGTACGACCTTCGCCACCATCCGTCAGGCCGGCGGCGAACTGCACATGGAGTGTGAGAACCTGGTGAGCGACCCGAACTACAAGATGGATGCGCTGCAGAAGGACTTCCAGTTTGGCTGCGGCGGCCTCATCCTGGGCAACGACTACAGCGGCACACTGTGCTGCTTCGACCTTGCCTGCCCCAACTGCGACCAGGCGCAGTTCCGCCTGACGGTGAAGGATGCGCAGGCGACGTGTAAGCACTGCGGCATTGTCTATGCCCTGGAGAACGACACATACATCCTCGACAAGGGCAACGGAATGCACCCCGACCCTCGCGGCCTGTACCAGTACCGCGCCATCTACAACGGAATCATGGTGCAAATGTCTAACTGAACCGGTGGACGACTCGGACGATGGCTGCGCAGGACTTGAAAGAACGGACGGCAAAGGGGCTGATATGGGGCTTGGCCAACAACGGCTCGATGCAGGTGCTGAACCTCGTGTTCGGCATCGTGCTGGGACGTCTGCTGTGTGAGGCCGACTACGGCCTTGCCGGCGAGGTGGCCGTGTTCACCGCCATCGCCTCGGCCCTGCAGGAGAGCGGATTCATCTCGGCGCTCATCAACCGTAAGAACGCCACGGCCGAGGATTTCAATTCGGTGTTCTGGTTCAACGTCACCGTCAGCGCGAGCATCTACGGGGTGCTCTTCCTGGCCGCGCCGCTGCTGGTGTGGTATTTCGGCGAACCCGAACTGCTGTGGCTTTCGCGCTACGCCTTTCTCGCCTTCTTCTTCGCCAGTTTCTCGATTGCGCCGCGGGCCCATTTCTACAAAAACCTGATGATGAAGGAGCAGACGCTCATCGGCATCGTGGCGCTGCTGGTGTCGGGCGCCGTGGGCATCACGATGGCCGTGATGAAGTGCGGCGCCTGGAGCCTGGTGACGCAGAACATTCTGTTTATCCTCACGGTGAGCGTGCTGAGTTGGAAGGTCAGCGGATTCCGCCCCATGCTGCGCTTCGCGTGGCAACCCATCCGAGAGATGTTCGGATTCTCCTGCAAACTGCTCATCACCAACATATTCAACACCGTCAACAACAGCATCTTTGCCCTGCTGCTCGGCAACTTCTACACGAAAAACGAGGTGGGCCGCTACCAGCAGGCTGACAAATGGAACAAGATGGGGAGCGGACTCGTGACGGGCATGGTGCAAAGCGTGGCACAGCCGATGTTTGTGCAGGTGGAGAACGACGCCGAACGTCTGCGCCGCGCCTTCCGCAAGATGCTGCGTCTGACGTCGCTGCTCTGTTTTCCGGCCATGCTGGGCCTGGCGCTGGTGGCCCGCGAATTCATCACCATCACGGTGGGTGCGAAGTGGCTGCCCAGTGCCGAACTGATGCAGATGCTGTGCGTCGCCGGCGCGTTCATGCCGCTGGCTGCGCTCTACTACAACTTTCTCATCAGCCGCGGACGCAGCAACGTGTATATGTGGAACATTGTGTGTCAGGGCGTGCTCACGCTGGGCCTGCTCTGCGCCGTCCACTTCCTGGGGCTGAAGGTTCAGTTCTCCCTCTTCCATTGGCAAATAGACTATTCCAGCATCCGGCTCATGGTGCTGCTCTATGTGGTGGTGTATGTCGGCTGGATGCTGGTGTGGCACTGGTTTGTGTGGCGCGAAGTAGGTCTGCGGCTGACAGACGCACTGCGCGACACGTTGCCCTTCCTCGCCATCGCCGTCGTGAGCATGGGTCTGACGGCATGGCTGACGCAGGGCATCGGAAACGCCTACGTGCTGCTGGCCGTGCGCATCGCCGTGGCCGGCGTGCTCTACCTCGGCCTGACGTGGCTCACAGGGGCACGGATTCTGCGCGAAAGCATCAATTTCATCCGACAACATGGGAAACAACAAACGACTTGAGTGGCTTGACGCCCTGCGTGGGTTCACGATGATCCTGGTGGTTGCCTGCCATGTGGCCCAGATGTGCTACGGCATCAACTTGAAGACATCGGCTTCGATGCCCTTCTTCGTCCTGTTCCGTATGCCGCTGTTCTTCTTCGTGAGCGGCTTTCTGGCTTGGAAACCCGACATACTGTGGACGCCCGTCAGGCTGGGCATGATGGTGTGGAAAAAGGTGAAGATACAGATGATACCGACGGTGGTGTTCCTGTGTGTGTGCATCGTGCTGCGCCATCCCCACTTCTGGGACACACTACTCAACATCCTGCAGCGCCCGACCAAAGGAGGTTACTGGTTCACGTGGGCCCTGCTCATCATGTTCATGGTCTATTACATCTACGCTTTTCTTGAAAACAGACTGCGATGGGGCAAATGGGGAATATGGGTCGTGTGGGTCCTGAGCCTGGCTCTCTATGAATGTGCCTACCTGCCGAAGGTGTTCACCTGGCCCACGAGCACGTTTATGCAGTGGTCGAGCCTCTATCAGGTGGTGCTGTTCTTCCATTTCTTCCTCTTCGGCAACATCATGGCACGCAACTGGCACCGCGTCGAGCAACTGATGGACACGCGCTGGTTCTTCATCGTGCTGGTCGTGGTGGCCTTCTTCACGACGGCCGACATTCTGCGCTGGCACACGCTGCGTTTTGCATGGACCAACCTGCCGCGCACCGTCGCCATGTATTCGCTGATGATGATCATCGTGATGACCTTCCGCCACTATGACCAGGCGCTGTCGCAGCAGACCCGCATCGGACGCCTGCTGCAATATGTGGGCCGACGCACGCTCGACGTTTACCTGCTCCACTACATCCTCATGCCCAAACTTCCGCAGGTGGGCGCCTGGTTCAATGCCAACCAGCCGAACTTCCTGCTCGAACAGACAGCCACCATCGCGCTGGCCCTGCTCGTCGTCGCCGCCTGCTGCGTGGTGTCGCACGTGCTGCGTGTCAGTCCTGTGCTGAAGAAATACTTGTTCGGAAGAGGCATTAAAAAAGTCCATTGAACCATGAACATAGCCTACTGCCTTTCAGCCTTCAGCGACCCGGTGCACCTCGCACGCCTCATCTGCGCCCTCGACGGCGCAGACACGGAATTCTTCGTCCACATCGACCGCAAGGTGGATGCCGAGCCCTTCCGTCAGGCCTGTGCAGCGCCGAACGTCCACTTCCTCGACGACCGACAGCGCGTGAGGGTCTATTGGGGAACGTATGCCCAAGTCGAGTTCCAGATGCGGCTCATCCGCGCTGCCCTCGACTCGCCCCGCCATAACGACCACATCTTCATGCTGAGCGGACAGGACTTCCCGCTGTGGCCCAACAGCCGCATACGCACCTTTCTCCAGGAACACCCCGACGAGAGCCAGTTGGCAGGCATCTGCCTCGACAGCGACGACGTGGCCGAGTGCAACAAGCACATCTACCGCCTCGTCCGTCCGCAACTCGACTGGACATGGCTCAGCGCGACGTGGAACGACCGCCTGTCACGGCTCTGGCGCAAGGTACTGAAAGTCGTCGGCTGCCGCCAAGCCCTGCACTTCACGGTGGACAGCCGCGAGTGGCGTCTCTTCAAAGGCAGCGACTACTTCTGCCTGACACGCTCGCTGGCCCAGTACGCCTACGAGCAGTGGAGCACGCACCCCGAAGTGCGCCGCTACTTCAGCCGCTCGTTTGCACCCTCGGAAACCTGCATCCACACCATTGCCTTCAACTCGCCCGACTACAGCCGCCAGTGCAGCCTGCACCACCACCTGCTGCAGTCGGGCAAGATGTTCGGCAGAAAATTCACAACGGCAGACAGCACCCCCTTGCTCGATGCCATCGAACAACATAACCATGACAGAAACTAATCCAAAGCGTCCGCGCAACCACACTTTCGACCTTCTCTGCGGGCTCTGCATCATACGCATGATCGTGCTCCACGTCACCGAGGCCTGCGGCTTCGCGAACGAGGGATGGTGGGTGGAAGTGATGGAGTGGACGTACTACTTCATGTCGTTCTTCTTCTTCAAGGCCGGCTACTTCAACAAGACCATCAGCGGCAACTCGCGCCAGTACTGCATCGACAAGGCAAAGCGTCTGCTCGTGCCCTACGTCGTGTGGGGTCTGGTGGGCAACCTCGTGGTCTTCACCTTCGCCCTCTTCATCCTCGACCCGAAGAGCACCATAGTGAAGGCACTGACGTGGGAACACATCTACAGCACGAGTTCGTTCTACGGCAACGGTCCCGTCTGGTTCCTCTTCTCCTTCTTCTGGGCCTACATCTGTATGCACTTCATCTCGAAGGTGCGCGGCCTTCGCTGGCTCGTGCTCGGCTTTCCGCTCATCAGTTGGTGGCTCTACACGATGGACAACCCGCTGTGGCTGAGCCTCAACAACGTGTTCTTCGGCATCTTCCTCTTCTTCCTCGGCCGCGTGTGGCGCTGGGTGATGGAACGTCTGAAACGCCGCAACACCATCGTCGTCTCGCTCCTGATGCTGGGCGTGTTCGTCTGGCTGAACGCCACATGGCCCTGCCGCTACACGATGAGCAGCAATGCCTGGAGCGGCGAGTGGTGGGTCATCCTGCTCGCCACGGTCACCTCGCTCTGCGGCCTCTCAGGCCTGCTGCTCTCGCTCCACACACCGCGCATCCCGCTGGTCAACTACATCGGTGAGCACTCGATGGTCTTCTTCGTGGCGCACTACCCCATGCTCGTGCTCTACAAACTCATCCGTACGGCCAACGTTCGCAGCCTGCGCGGCCACTGGGACGACTACACCATCCTGCTGCTCGTGCTCTTCGGGGTCTGCCTGCTGCTCGTGCCCTACGTCGAGCGCGTGCCCTGGCTGAGCGGACGGTGGAAAAAAGTGAAAAATGAAAAGTGAAAAATGAAAATAATATGAAACGTAACATTGCTGTGATACTGGCAGGAGGCGTCGGAAGCCGGCTCGGACTTTCGACACCGAAGCAGTTCCTCAAAGTGGCTGGCAAGATGGTGGTCGAACACACCGTCGATGTCTTCGAACGCAATGCGCACATCGACGAAATCGTTATTGTGTCGAACCCCTTCTACGTCTCCACCTTCGAGGAAATGACGCTGCGCAACGGTTGGCGCAAAGTCACGAAAATCCTCAAGGGAGGCAAGGAACGCTACGACTCCAGCCTGTCGGCCATACGTGCCTACGAAGGCTGCGACGTCAACCTCATCTTCCACGACGCCGTCCGTCCGCTCGTGAGCCAGCGCATCGTCGATGAGGTGGTCGAAGCCCTGGAACACTACCAAGCCATCGACGTAGCCATGCCCTCGGCCGACACCATCATTGAGGTCGAAGGCGACTTCATCGCCCAGATTCCCGACCGCTCGCGCCTTCGCCGCGGACAGACACCGCAGGCTTTCGACCTGCAGACCATCCGCCGTGCCTACGACATCGCGCTGCAGGACCCGCAGTTTCGCGCCACCGACGACTGCGGAGTGGTGCGCCGCTACCTGCCCGACGTGCCCGTCTATGTCGTACAAGGCGAGGAGAGCAACATGAAACTGACGTACAAGGAAGACACCTACCTGCTCGACAAATATTTCCAACTGCGCAGCATCAGCCTCGGCGACATGCCCCTGCGTCAGGAGCAGTTCAGCGGCCGCGTGGCCGTGGTGTTCGGCGGCAGTTGCGGCATCGGGCTGGAGACGGCACGTCTGCTCACCTCGCTCGGCTGCCACGTGCACAGTTTCTCGCGCAGCGAGGGAGGCATCGACGTCGGCCAGCGCACCGACGTGGCCCGCGCCCTGCACCAGGTGGACGCGCAGGAGGGACACATCGACTTCGTCGTCAACACTGCCGGCCTGCTCCATCGCCAACCCCTCGTCTCGACCGACTATGCCACCATCACCACCGCCGTGCAGACCAACTTCATGGGCACCGTGAACGTCGCCCTCGAAGCCCACGCCTATCTCCAGAAGACGAAGGGCAAACTCATCTTCTTCACCTCCAGCAGTTACACCCGCGGACGCGCCTTCTACAGCATCTATTCTTCGACCAAAGCGGCCATCGTCAACTTCGTGCAGGCCATTGCGCAGGAGTGGGACGCCGACGGCATCCGTGTCAACTGCATCAACCCCGAGCGCACCAAGACGCCCATGCGCCAGCGCAACTTCGGCATCGAGCCCGACGAAACGCTGCTCAGCGCAGAGCAAGTGGCAATGGCCACCGCACAGGCCCTGGCCAGCGACTACACCGGACAGGTGATCGACGTGCGCCGCAAAAAAACTGAAGCATAACTCACCACGTATGGAAAACCCGCATCTCACCCGCTATGTCAGGCAACAACTGCGTGCCTGCCAACTCAAGCAACTGGACATCCTGCTGCAGATTGACCGCATCTGCCGCAAGCACGACATTCCCTACTGGCTCGACGGCGGCACACTGCTGGGCGCTGTCCGCCACGGCGGTTTCATTCCCTGGGACGACGACATCGACATCGCCATGCGCCGTGAGGACCTCGACCGATTCACCGCTGTGGCACAGGCCGAACTGCCCGAAACCCTCTTCCTGCAGACGCCGCAGACCGACCCGCAGGTCACTTCGCCCATCGTCAAGGTGCGCGACCTCAACTCGCTTTACGTCGAGGATTCAGAGGACTTCCGCGCCGACTATCAGAAGGGACTCTACGTCGATATCTTCCCCATGATTGACTACCCCGACGTGCCGCTGTCGTGGGTGAAGCGGCTGACGAAAGGCGTCTCGACGGCCTATGCCATCCTGCACAAACCGCACTACTACAGCCTGCGTATGTTCGGCGAGTTCTTCTGGTTCGGCGCGCAATACTACCTCTACCGCTTCGTCTGGCAGGTGGCCACGTGGCTGCGCCCCACCTCGCCCTACTACGCCAACATCCTCATCAACAACGGCTACGGCATCCGTCACCGCAAGGACCAGACCTGGCCGCTCTCGACGATTGAGTTCGAAGGACACCGCTTTCCGGCACCGGCCGACCCACATGCCTACCTGTCCGACCTCTATCGCAACTACATGGAGTTGCCGCCCGAATCGAAGCGGAAAGTACACGCCATCTATGTTCACCCCCAACTGAACGCTTAACCTCCAGAAGGTAAACTTTTCAAATCTCCTTTTCGCCCATGACCCCCGTAGCAATCTTCGTCTATAACCGTCCGGACACCACGCGCCTCACCCTCGAAGCCCTCAGCCGCAACACCCTCGCCGCCCAGACCGACGTCATCGTCTTCAGCGACGGCGGCAAGGACAAACGCTCCTGGGCACAGGTCGAAGCCGTGCGCAACTATGTGCGGAGCGTTCCCGACGGATGGTTCAAGAGCCTCACCCTCGTCGAGCGCAGCGAAAACTACTACCTCGAGCGCAACATCACCGAGGGTATCGCCCAGGTGTTCCGCCAGTACGACAGCGTCGTCGTGCTCGAGGACGACATTGTCTCCTCGCCCTACCTGCTCCAGTACATGAACGATGCCCTCACGCTCTACCGCGACGAGCCGCGCGTGATGCACGTGGCAGGATTCACCTTCGTGCTCGCGCCCGTGGCGTCCGACTTCTACTTCACCCCACAGATGACCGGCTACGGGTGCTGGGCAACATGGCGCGACCGCTGGCAGCAGCATTTCCGGCATTTCGAGTCGGAAGCCGAAGCCCTAAGCGGCATGACCGAGAGTCAGCGACGCGCCATCGAGTACGACGGTGCCTTCCCCTGCCTACGCTTTCTCAAGCGCACACCCATCCCCTGGGACATCTGCTGGGGCATCGCCATCCGCAAGGCCGACGGCCTCAGTCTGTCACCCGCCCAGCCCCTCGTACGCAACATCGGACTCTATCAGGGCACTCACTTCCACACCTCACGACTCATCCAGTGGTACGAATTCGACCGCGAACCCCTCTTGCGTCCCGTCCGGCTCGAGAAAGTCGAGCCCCATGCCGACCCCGCCTGCGAGGCTGCCTTTGCCCATGCCATCCGCGACTGGGGCATCCGCTACACCTGGCTGGGCCGCATCGCGCGCACCGTCTGGCACTGGTTCCACGGCAGACGCAAGTAATAGTTACGAGTGTTCGGCGTAAGCAAAACCTTGCAAGACACAAGAAATAAACTCTTTTTCTCCGCGGTCTCTGCGTGAGATAAATAACTCCACTTTCGCATATTTTTTCTCACGCAGAAATCTCAGAAATACGCGGAAAAAAAATAAAAAAGTTGTTTTCATTTGTCTGAGTTGTCTTTGAAAAACAACCGACGTTTTATGATTAAAAAGACAACAAGGACAACTCTTGACAACTAATTCCTCATGCTTTTTCTGCGTATTTCTGAGATTTCTGCGTGAGGAAATAATACATGAATAAATTTCGTCTGCGGACGAAATAAATTTCAACTGCGGACGAAAAATATTTCGTCTGCGGACGAAATTTTTTTCATCTTGACACCACCTGCGGCCCTGCTGCGGCGCTACATCGGCGCAGCGGCTAAAAAAATCGGGCTTTGTTTTTGTCATTCACGCAGTTAATCGTATCTTTGCACATCCATCTGCACAAAAAGATGATTACGACGATGAAGAACTTCGGAAAGTTATCAACCTTTGCCCTGCTGGCTGTGCTGATTGCCGCCTGCAGCCAGTCTGCCGACACCGACCTGCTGACCCTCGACCTCGACCACTACCGCCCTGCGGCCGAGTTTGTGCCTGCCTACGAGGCCATTCAGCAGCAGGAGCAGTTGCAGCAGGGACGCGACTACGACCTCGAGAAGACGGTGCGCGTGATGGGGGCTATGGAACTGGCTCAGATGCGCAGCGAGAGTTTCGACGAGTTTCTCGACTACATGGCCCGCCAGGACTACTCGGGCGTGGCTCCCGACGTGCTCGAAGCCAAGCGGCGCCTGTTCCCCGTGCTCGAATACATGTATAAACTGCGGAAGCAGGACAAGCAACTGAGCGACAGTTGGATGCTCGTGCGCAGTGCTGCCCGCGGCGGACAGACGATGGCCCGCAACATCTCGCTGAGCCAACTGCTGCGCGCCTCGCTCGGCGACTTCTTTGCCGTGCTGGGGATCGCTGCCGGCGAAAGTGCCGACAAGAGCATGGACCTCGAGGACTATACGCCCATCTACAAGAAGTATATGGACGAATACGACGCCCTCTGCACCGAAAAGGACAAGGCCTACCTCGACCTCTATGCCGGACGCACCGACGAGGCGCTCCGCCACACGGGCAACATCCTGCGCAAATACCCCGACTGCGGCGAGGCCATGCTGCTGGAGGCGATGGGAAAGATATTAAAAGGAGCAGCGGCCTCACCCCCTACCCCCCTCTCCGAAAGCGAGGGGGAAACCTTCGGCGAGCAGGAGGAAATGCCGCGTGATGTGTCTGAAGTAACATTTTCCCCTACGCTTCCAGAAAGGGAACAAAATAGTGAAGTCGCTCAGTTGTTGGAAAAATACAAATCGCTCTATCCCGACCGCACGGCTCCTGCCCTTGTGCTCGAAGGCTTGATGAACCAGCAAACCGGCAACGAGCAGGCAGCGCTGAGTTGTTTCCACCAGGCATCGGTGGAGTATCCGCGCCAGGCAGCACGGCTGACCGACATGCTCG
>ONXQ01000017.1 GCA_900321835.1 uncultured Prevotellaceae bacterium | reverse complement strand
CCCTTCGGCAGCGTCGCAATGGTCTGGCTGATGCCCATGCCGTCTTCGGACGAATTTTTCTTGCTATACACAAGGTACTTGCCGTCGGCACCGACACCACGATAGTTGATGTTGCTGTTTTCATAGGCACGTGCGCCGGTGCCTACAGTCCAGCCGTAGGTCGAGCCTTTGGAAGAAGATGCCGTGGTTCCACGCTCAAACGAGGGGTTAACCAGCAGGAAGGAAACATCAAACTCATCGACGAGCGATTCACCGTCGAGTTGGCGCTGGAACACCTCTGCCGCCTCACGCAGTTCCTTCGTATATTCGATGATGTCACGCGCTTCGAGTTCGCGGCTTGTGAAGTAGGCTTCAGCCTTTGCTATCTCAGCAAGCAACTTCTCACAGGCTTCGGCTGTCACATAGTCTGCGTACTTGTCGTAGATGGCGTAAACGTCGGAAATGGCACGTCCGAGCGAGGTGTAGGCATTGTCAAGCGTTACGTTGCTGATGCTACGGAAAGCACGTGTCAGCGTAGAGGATGCAAAATATCCCGTGAACGCTTTGAATGTATAGGTTTCAGGGTCCTCATCGTCGGCAGGAGTCGGCTCCGTGAACTGCAGAGGGCGGAAATAGTCGTTGTCAAGATAGAAGATGCTCTCGTCGAAGGCGGCATTGAGCGGAATTGTATAGTTCTGGAACGTTCCCCTGACAGCATCACAATCATTAACGGCTGGCGAAGGCACAACATCAACATCGGTAGCAGTGAGTTCCTGCCGCTTCGTCGAAGATGTCATGAGCAAGTAGGTCTTGCCTGCTTCAAGTTCTGTCACATTGGTCGTCTGTCCGGAAATGCCCGTAGCAGTGTACGCGTCAATCCGCTTGGCAAAGATGCCATCCGGCACCTTCATCGCGCAGGGCACGGTAATCAAGTTCCACTCGTTGGGAGTAATATTCAGTTGCAGGCTCACCGAGGCTGCATGAATCGGAGTCTGGAGAGGGCAGGTGAAATCGCTGCCGACTTCGAAGAAGAGATGATCAGCAATGGCTTTGTCAACATTGATGACGTTCACACCTGTCACATCTACATCGTCGTTCACCAGAATCATGTTGTGCTCCTTACCCGAAAGAACAGGCACACGCGAAATGCCTTTCACGTTGCGCAGGTCGTAAACATTCGCATTAACGTTGGCGCGCTTGTTGACCAGTGTCTCAAAATCGTAGGCGCTCCACAGACCGTCAAACTTTAGAACTGAGCCGTCGAGTTCGGCAGTCATTCCTTCGGCTTCGCGGATGATGAAGAATGCCATAGTGTCGGTTGTTTCGTAGTAGAGTTTGGTGTCACTCCTGATGGTCAGGGGCTTCATGAGTGTCACGGCATAGAGTTTGCCATAGTCAATCGGCATGGTCGAAGTGGGGGAAATGGTGAACCAGAAGTCACCGATTTCATGAGCACCAATGTTGATGTTATAGGCCGACTTTGCACCGATTGAGGTGAACGTCGCACCATCGTCTTCGCTACAGAGAACCTGGATGCGCGGCGACTCCTGATAGGACATGTCGCTGCGGTTGAGAACCTTTGCCTGACAGGTGATGTATTTTCCGTTGACGATTGTAAAGTCGTGACCGCTGTGCGTTTCTTTTTCATCCGTACCCAGAACCATGAGGCTTTGGAACAACAGGTCGTTGCCAACGGCTGTTGCAGTGAACTTTTCGCGGCTCAGCACATTCAGTTTCTCATCGGTGATGGTGATGTAATAGTCTTTGGCCGCAGTTGGTTTTGCCGTCAGATAAATGTCCATCTCACTTCCATCATTCGGGACATTCACCACTTGGGTTGACTTTGCTTTCTTCACATCCGTGGGTGTAGTAGCATCGAGTTCGAGGAAGAGATGA
Organism: uncultured Prevotellaceae bacterium; assembly: GCA_900321835.1. GTDB lineage: Bacteria > Bacteroidota > Bacteroidia > Bacteroidales > Bacteroidaceae > UBA3839. Next base: position 18,261 of record ONXQ01000017.1, on the reverse strand, counting down.
ATACTCTCAAGGGGGAAGGTGCTGTTGTTCTTGAGCGTCACACGCACTTTGTTGTCGTGGTTGGTATAGAAACCTTGAGGGGTAGTGACGGTCGTCTTCACATTCAGATGCTTCGGACGCACATTGTAGGTAAGCGAAGGGTTGATACCAAAGCCGTTCACACCCTCGTCTTCCATCACGTACCATCCGTCGCCCTGGCCGCCCCAACCGAAGTTGAAGTGGAACTTATCGTCGGACGCACGATAGCCGTCAAGAACAATGGCATGACCCTCGTTGTTGGAATTGTAACCTGCATAAACGGAGGGACGTTTTTCAGCAAGACTTGCATAGGCCAAAGGCTCCAGCACAGCATGGCTCGTAAAACTTTGGTTTTGGCTGCTGAGGTCAAAACAGTCGTTGAAGGTCGGAACCAGGTTGCTGATATAAGCACCTGACGAGGCGCCGTAGGACATCCACGTGTAGGCACCGACGGCCAGTGTGAATTCACCGATGGCGTCGTCAAATTCAGCCGGATGTGCTGAGTTGTAGTCATTGAGCATGATTCCCCATTTCATGGGACGTCCCTTTGCCACACTCTGTGTCACAGGCGCATCACCCCAGTCGTAGGTCGGGGTGGTTGCCATGATATAGTCGGGCAGGTCCTTGTGGAAATAATAGATTACCTGCGCACCGGCTGTGGCTACGCATCCTGTGGCGGCACGGTTGGTTGTTCCCTTGATATAGGGGCACCAACTGTTGTAGGGCCACGACTGGTGCCAATGGGTGTAGATGAGCGGTTCGATCGTTTGACGGTTGGCTGCGGCCTTACGCACACCCGTACTGGTGTAGTTGGCACGGCGTACCTCGCTCTGGCGGCTTACGTTTTCGCCGCGTGCCTGGGTTTCTTCAATGCGTGTGCCGAGGCTTTCGAGCCAACTGAGCAGTTGGGGAGGCATCTGGTCCTCAACGAAGTCGCCACTCTCGGTGTAGCCAAGCACCTGCTGCGTACAGTCGTCACCGCTGACAATGACAAAGCCCTGGCCTTCGCCACGAGAGAAGATGTAGTAGGGAGCGGTTGTGGCTGTCTTGGCAGGCAGTCGGCGAGCCTTTGCGGCATCACGTGTGGCACGCTTCACGAGCACAGGTTCAGCCATGTCGTCCGACACGTAATCGGCTGCAATTACCGATGCTTTCTGCAAGTCAATCGGGTCGGCCATAGCGCCCGAAGCCACCAGCAACAGAGTGCTGAAAAGTAGATATTTCTTCATTGTTATAAATGGTGTTAAATAGTGTGATATCGGAATAATCAGAGTAATCAGAGGGATTCTGCAAGACTCAGTCTCCATCCAGTTTCAGCACAGCAAGGAAGGCTTTCTGCGGCACTTGCACGTTGCCGATTTGCTTCATGCGTTTCTTGCCTCGCTTCTGTTTTTCAAGCAGTTTGCGCTTACGGCTCACGTCGCCGCCGTAGCACTTCGCCGTCACGTCCTTGCGCACCTGCTTCACCGTCTCACGGGCAATGATCTTGCCGCCGATGGCTGCCTGAATGGCAATGTCGAACTGCTGGCGCGGCAGGAGTTCCTTCAGACGCTCACACATGCGGCGACCCAGCGAAACGCTGTTGTCAACGTGGGTCAGCGTCGAAAGCGCATCGACACTCTCGCCATTGAGCAGGATGTCCAGTTTGACGAGTTTGGAGGGACGGAAACCAGCCGGCGCATAGTCGAACGAGGCATAGCCGCGGCTGATGCTCTTAAGTTTGTCGTAGAAGTCGATGACGATTTCGCCCAACGGCATAAGGAACTGAATCTCCACACGGTTGCCGGTGATGAACTCCTGCTTCTGCAGTTCGCCGCGCTTGCTCAGGCAGAGCGTCATGATGGGACCGATGTAGTTGGCGGTCGTGATGATGGTGGCACGGATGTAGGGTTCCTCCACATGCTCGATGGCCGTCGGGTCGGGCATTCCGCTCGGGTTGTGCACCTCCTGCCCTACCTCATGCTTGTCGTACACCATGTACGAGACGTTGGGCACGGTGGTAATGACATCCATGTCGAACTCGCGGTCCAGACGTTCCTGCACGATTTCCATGTGCAGCAGCCCGAGGAATCCGCAGCGGAAGCCGAAACCCAGCGCCGCACTGCTCTCGTGCTGGAAGGACAAAGAGGCATCGTTCAACTGTAGTTTTTCCAACGACGTGCGCAGGTTCTCATAGTCCTCTGCCTCAATGGGATAGACACCGGCAAAGACCATCGGCTTCACCTCCTGGAAACCCTCGATGGCCTGCTGGGCAGGGTTCTGCACCGTCGTAATCGTGTCACCCACCTTCACCTCCGTGGCGTTCTTGATGCCGCTGACGATGTAGCCCACGTCACCCGTACGCAGTTCCTTGCGAGGCACCATGTCCATCTTCAGCACACCGATTTCCTCGGCCAGATATTCCTTCTTCGTGTTGATGAACTGCACTTTCTGACCAGGTCGCATCACGCCGTTCACAATCTTGAAATAGGCAATGATGCCTCGGTAACTGTTGAAGACCGAGTCGAAAATCAGCGCCTGTAGCGGTGCTTCGGGGTCGCCCTTCGGGCAGGGGATGCGATCGACCACAGCATTCAGAATGTCATCCACACCTTCGCCCGTCTTTCCGCTGGCCAGGATGATGTCGTCGTGGTCACAGCCGATGAGGTCAACGATTTCGTCGGCCACTTCCTCGGGCATGGCGTTGGGCATGTCTATCTTATTGATGACGGGAATAATCTCCAGGTCGTGGTCGATGGCCATGTAGAGGTTCGAGATGGTCTGTGCCTGCACACCCTGCGTCGCGTCCACCACCAGCAACGCTCCTTCGCAGGCGGCAATCGAACGGCTCACCTCGTAGGAGAAGTCCACGTGTCCCGGAGTGTCAATCAGGTTGAGGATATAGGTCTCACCGCTCTTTTCGTACTCCATCTGGATGGCATGGCTCTTGATCGTGATGCCACGTTCCTTCTCCAGGTCCATGTCGTCGAGCATCTGTCCCTCCGTCACCTGGATGGTGTTGGTACGTTCCAGCAGACGGTCGGCCAGGGTCGATTTTCCGTGGTCAATATGTGCGATGATGCAGAAATTTCGTATATTCTTCATGTTGGGCTTTACACGTCAAAACGGCACATACATATACGTAATGCACGCGCGCGCAGAATAATTTGTGCAAAGTTACAATAAAAAAGTGAAACTTCAAACGAGAGAGTAAAAAAAGAGAGGCAATCGTCTCTTTTTGCACTGTGGATGAAATTTATTTCGTCCGCAGACGAAATGAAAATGGACTGCGGACGAAATTTTTTTCATCTGCGGACGAAATTTCGACGGTCCACAGTGCATTTTTCAGATTATCACGCAAAAAGTGTTGTTTTACAAATTTTTTTTCATAACTTCGCAGCATCATTACTGAAAACGAATAAAATGCGACTGACACTTTCCATACTGTTTTGCCTGCTGATGGGTATCGGTGCCCATGCACAGCACTTGATTCGCGCATCGAAACATGTACGGGCAAAAACGATGAAGAACGGATTTGTCCTCACGCTCGACAAGGACGGGGAAACCCGCCTGCTGGGCTACTCCAACGAGTGTACCTTCGAGCAGGCACAGCAGAATCCCACGTTCCGCGCCATGCTGGAGCAGATGGAGCGCAAGGCGACTCGGATGGAGACGAGTTACGGTCCTGTCTATAAACCGGCCGACGCGAAAGAGGAAGTTCCGCCTCTGTGTACTGACCTGTGGCACCAGTATGCCCCGCCCTATTGGGACCTCTGCCCCATCATCGAGGGCGACACATGCTGCACGGGCTGCGTGGCTACGGCGCTGGCTCAGGCCATGCGCTACCACCGCTGGCCGATGGTGGGAACAGGGTCGCACACCTACAACGACTCGACGGGCTGCAAGCAGGTGCTGACGGCCGACTTTTCCAGTCATCACTACGACTGGGACTACATGCTCGACGAATATCAGCCAGACAACTACACGAAGCGCGAAGGTGAAGCCGTGGCACTGCTCATGAGCGACTGCGGCATAGCCGTCGATATGCGCTACGGCATCGAAACAAGCGGAGCACGGTCGATACAGCAAGCAAAAGCGCTGGCTACCTATTTCGACTACGACCCGGGGCTGCAAATGCGTTTCCGCAATTTCTACCCGCAGGTGGAATGGGACAGCCTGCTGTTCACCGAACTGAGCGAGGGACGGCCGCTGATTGTGAGCGGATGGAACCCCGGTCAGGCACACAGTTTCATCTGCGACGGCTACGACCGCGAAGGGCTGTTCCACATCAGTTTCGGCAACCGTGCAGGCTACGGAAACGGCTACTACTACTTCAATTTTCTCACGCCCGACATGCCCGAATGGAAGAGTTACAAGGAACATGCAGAGGGTGGCTTCAACCTTTTGCAAAGCATCACGACGGGTGTGCGTCCGCGTCAGCGTGGCGAAGAGTCGCCGCAGCACTTTGTTTTCGGCTTCTCTCACCTGGAACTGCTGGAGCAGAACGACCGTTCGGCCGACATCGTGGTTCACAACCTCGGCAACCTCGGATGGAACAAGCATGAGGGCCGCGTGGCTGTCGCACTCAAGCCCGAGGCTTCCGACCGTGAGCCAACGCTGCTCTACACCTATGAGCGCGATTTCCTGCTCGAAGAAATTGATGACACGACCTACACCGACACCCTTCACCTCCAAGTGCCTCGCGACATGGCCGACGGCACTTACCACATTGTCCCCATCTTTGAAGACGGCGATGGACAATGGAAAGAGGCACGGACGATGGTGGGCATCCCCAACTTCCTGCGCTGCAAAATCGACGACGACCATGCAGCCATCGCTCAACCGGCAGATGCTTTCTTCAATCTGAAAGTGACGGCTATCGACGATTTTCCCGACGTCTTCCAACACTGGACACGTCCGCAATACTCCATCACCCTGCGCAACGAAGGCAGCGAATATTCAGGCCGCCTGTTCGTCGCGCTCTATACGGATGAGGCACCCGAGCAGAACGTCATCATCGCCCGCGTCGGAGTCTCTCTGACCGAGGGACAGGAAGCGGAATATCCTTTTGAAACGACCGTTTTCCGCACCCCGACACCCGGTATCTACCACCTGCGCTTGCTGGCCGACATCGACCTCTTCACCGACTCGCTCGTCACCATCTACGACGACCCCAGCCGCGACATCCAAGTATACAAAAAATTGCCTGTCAACATCGCCGAAACGACCTCTGAGGCTCACAGCGGAAACACTCAAATTTTCACCCTCGACGGACTCCGCATCACACCCGCCGAAGCACATCAACGCCGACTACCTGTCATCATCAAGAAAGAAGGGAAAAGCAAGAAAATATTGCCTTGAACCACAGATATAACAAAAAGTGCTCATTCCGCTGGGAATGAGCACTTTTTCTATGAATAAAAGTCAAGAGTCGAGGGGCAAGCGTCGAAGGCCTTTCCTTGCGGCTCTTGACTCTTGTCCCTCGACTTTCACGGTTTAGTTAAACCACTTCACGTAGCAGAAGTCCTGACGGTGAGGCAGGTCAACATGCTTGGGGAACATACGGTAAGCCACCTTGAAGGCACCTGCGTTCGGCATGGTAATGCGGCTTTCGAAAGTGAAGAGATTGCCATCACGTTTCACGACTTCAAACGGATAGGTGCTGACAACGTGCGTCTTGCCCTCTTCGTCGTCGCTGAGGATGACCATCTCGAAGCCTACGACATCGTCCAGGCCCTGTTCGTCGATGACGTACTGAACCTTGTACTTGTGTCCGCTTTCGAGTGTCGAGCCATCAATGCCAGGCTCCTTCGTGCTGCTGACAACGGTGATATTGTCCCAACGCTCTGCAACGAGTTCTTTCCACTGAGCAATCTCCTTTGCCTTGCGATAGTTGTCGGCAAAAAGGAGTTTTGCCCGTTCAGCAAGCGGCGTGTAGAACTTGGAATAATAGTCATCAAGTTGACGCTTCATCGTGTAGTGAGGCGCAACCTGAGCGATGCTGTTCTTGACCGTGCGAATCCAGCCTTCGCTGTAACCCTTCGAGTTGCGTGCATAGTAGAGCGGAAGGATTTCGTTCTCAAGCAGAGAGTAGATGGTCGCAGCGTCAAGTTGGTCTTGCTGTTCCTGGTTCTGGTAGGTACGCTTTTCGGTCAGCGCCCATCCGGCACCTTCGCGATAGCCTTCGAGCCACCATCCGTCGAGCACGGAGAGATTGACAACACCGTTCATCAGTGCCTTTTCACCGCTGGTGCCAGATGCTTCGAGCGGACGTGTCGGCGTGTTCATCCAGATGTCAACGCCTGTGACAAGGCGGCGTGCCAACTGCATGTCATAGTTCTCAAGGAAGATAATCTTGCCCAGGAATTCGGGTCGACGGCTGATTTCGTAAATTTTCTTGATGAGTCCCTGACCAGCACCGTCGTGCGGGTGTGCCTTACCGGCAAAGAGGAACTGCACGGGGTAGTTGGGATTGTTGACAATCTTCGACAGACGGTCGAGGTCGCTGAAGAGGAGGTGCGCACGCTTGTAGGTAGCGAAGCGGCGTGCGAAGCCAATGATAAGGGCATTCGGATTGATCTTCTCCAGAATCGAGACAATGCGCGAGGGGTCGCCCTGGTTCTTCAGCCAGTCTTCGCGGAAGGCGCGCTTGATGTAGTCAACCAGTTTCTGTTTGAGCGCCTGACGTGTCTTCCAGATTTCTGCATCGGGCACGTTGTAGATGGCTTCCCACCGCGTGGCGTTCGACTGGTCGTTGACGTACGACTTGTCGAAATGCTTGCCGTAGAGCGTCTTCCACTCCGAAGCGCACCATGTCGGGAAGTGTACGCCATTGGTGACATAACCGACGTTGTCGAGTTCCTCGGGGAAATAACCTTTCCAGATGCCGCTGAACATTTCCTTCGACACCTTTCCGTGCAGCCAACTTACGCCATTCACCCACGACGAGGTATTGCAGGCGAAGGTGGACATGCAGAAACGTTCGTTATGGTCTTCGGGGTTCACACGGCCCATGCCGATGAACTCGTCCCATGTGAGGCCAAGTTGTGCAGGATAGCCGCCCATGTACTTGCCGAAGAGGCCTTCGTCGAAGTAGTCGTGGCCGGCTGGTACAGGGGTGTGAACGGTGTAGAGCGACGAGGTGCGAACCACTTCGAGGGCTTGGTTGAAGGTCATGCCGCTCTGGACAAAGTCAACGAGGCGCTGAACGTTGCACAGGGCAGCGTGTCCTTCGTTGCAGTGGTAAACGTCTTTCTTGATGCCGAGTTGCTTGAGCAGCAGGATGCCACCGATGCCGAGCAGGATTTCCTGCTTCAGACGGTTCTCCCAGTCGCCGCCATAGAGCGAGTGAGTGATGCTGCGGTCGTACTCCGAGTTCATCTCGTTGTCGGTGTCGAGCAGGTAGAGTTTGATTCGACCTACATTGACGCGCCAAACGTAAGCGTGTACCGTGTAGTTGTTGTAGGGAACATCCACGACGACGGGCCGGCCGTTCTTGTCGAGTTCGCGCATCAGTGGCAGTTCGCCGAAGTTCTGTGCCTCGTATTTGGCCACCTGCTGACCGTCCATCGACAGCGTCTGGGTGAAGTAGCCGAAGCGATAGAGGAAGCCGACGGCGCAGAGGTCAACGTTCGAGTCGCTGGCTTCTTTCAGGTAGTCACCTGCCAGGATGCCCAGGCCACCGCTGTAGATTTTCAGCACGTGGCTCAGGCCGTACTCCATGCAGAGATAGGCCACGGAGGGGCGCTTGGCGTCGGGCTTCACGTCCATATATGCGCGGAAGTCGCTGTAGAGTTTGTTCACGCGCTTTACGATGGCGGCATCCTGTGCCAGTTCCTCCATCTTTTCAAAGTTCATACGCTGAAGGAAAAGTACGGGGTTCTGGTGTACTTTCTTCCAAAGGTCTTGGTCGAGGTCGCGGAACAGATGACCTGCATCGTTGTTCCACGTCCACCACATGTTGTGTGCAATTTCGTCCAAGGGCTGAAGTGCCTCGGGAATGTTTGTCTTCACGCTGATTTCACGCCAGTTCGGTGTGTTTGCGTTGCTTGCTTTAAGTTTTACCATCTACAAATTATAATTGGATTTGGGGTTACTTTGTCTTGGGTCGAGAGTCATGGGCCTTGTCCTCGCCAAATGAAGAATGAAGAATGTCGGATTCGACTCCGAATGAAGAATGAGAGTTTCTTTATTTTTCATTCAACATTCTTGATTCTTCATTTCAGTTTGGGGGTTAGGGCGTAAGTCTTTTTCGCAGGGCGATGTCGTAGGCCTGGTAGTAGAACTTGATGAAGTGCTTCCAGAGGGCCTTTTCGGCCAGCGCCGCAGCATTCTTGCGTGCCGACTCCACTTGTGAGGCATCCATACGGCAGAAGTCGAGCACAGCGTCACGGATGTCGGTGGCTGCACGGTCGAAGTTCTGGTCGGTGCGATGCACTACATAGACGCCGTCGGACAGCGAGTCGCCCACCTTCAGCGATTGTACCCACAGGCCAAAGCCTGCGAGGTCGGTCGTGATGCAGGGCACATGGAAAGCCACGCTCTCAAGCGGCGTATAGCCCCACGGCTCGTAGTAGGAAGGATAGATGCAGAGATCCATGCCGACGAGAAGGTCGTAGTAGGTCATGTCGAGCACACCGTCCTGCCCGTCGAGATAGCAGGGCACAAACACCACCTTCACCCGGTCGCTGGGATGGTTATACATGCCGAGCCAGTTCATCTGGTTGAGCACCATGTCCTGCTCCTGGTTGTTCAGGTTGTGCGTGATGCGAGGGTCGCCCAGCGGAAGAGGTTCGCCGGCGTTTCTGCCTTTCAGGCGTCGCTGGAGGTCGGTTCGGGGTTCCTTGACCCATGCCGGCACCATCACGAAAGCGAGCACCTCGCGCTCCAGACGTGCATCGTGGCGCAGGCGGTTCATGGCATCGACAAACATGTCAATGCCCTTGTTCTTGTATTCATAACGGCCGCCGATGCTGACAATCAGCGTATCGTCGCCCATCGACGTGCCCATCAGCGCGTTGGCCACACCGAGCAAACGGCTGCGTGCCTGCTTCCGGGCCGTGTCGAATGCCTTGCCCGGTTTCGGGACAAAGTCATTCTCAAAACCGTTCATCAGCACCACATCGGCCTCGCGCTCAAGGAGTTGGCGACATTCGCGGTCAGTAATGTCGCTGACGGTGGTGAAGCATCCCACACTATGGGCGGTCTGCTTCTCAACCGAATGTTTCGACTGCATGTTCAGTTCCTCGGCCATCTGGTCGCCGTTGTAGCCGTCCAAACAGTCGTAGAGCGGCTTCTGGTTGCCGGCGATGGAACGGCCGATGCTGGTGGCGTGCGTGGTAAAGATGGTGCCGACAGCAGGACACTTCTGCTGGAGGTACAGCGCACCGAGACAGGTCATCCACTCGTGGGCCTGAAACACCATGCGCTGGCCCGTCACGTCCAGTCCGTTGAAGCAGTAGAAACTCTCGGCCACACGGCCAGCCGCCCAGGCAAACATCGACGCCTCGTCGTAGTCGCCGTAGGCATGGAGCGAGTCCACCCCGTAGTGTTCCCATGCCCAGGCGTAAATGTCGTTCTTCTGGGCAAAGAAAGGTTCAAAATCCACCAGCACGGCAATCGGCTCGCCAGGAATCATCCAGCGTCCGATGCGCAGGTCCAGTCCATCTTCGCGCTGAGCATAGCGGCGCCATTTGGCCAACAGCGTCTTGTTCTCCTTGAACAGGGGATTGGGCGTGTTCGACCAGAAGTCGGGACCGATGAACAGCACATGGTCCTTCATCTTCTGCTGCAACGTCTTGGCACGTGTACTCAGAACCGTATAGATACCACCCACCTTGTTGCACACCTCCCACGAGGCTTCCAGCACATAATCGGGTGTAAGCAGTTTCTTTGGCATCTTATCAGTTGAAATAACAGGGTCAAAAAGACAAAACTTTCTACCTTTACAGAATTGATATTCAATAAAAACGCCGCAAAGGTACGAAAAAAAATCGAGAAAACAGCAACGAACGGGCAATAATTGCATTGACAGCCGAAAAGTACCAGAAAAAATACCACTGCGCTGGTACAACCGTACCACTGCGGTGAAAATAAAAATAGACTGTGGACGAAATTTATTTCGTCTGCGGACGAAAAAAAGGCAATGATATAGAAGATAATCCGATTCTTCTTAATTGGTGAGAAGGGTTGGCAGGGGCGGAGGGGGGAGGAATTCCAATGGAGCCATGGGTGAGTCATCTTCTAAATCATTACCAAAAATAATACAAAGAGTCGCTTTCATCAGAAAGAATCCAAAACAAATCCATGCCTTGAACATACGGATTGAATAAAAATTCCTCAAATCCGTGAAATCTGCGGTTAAAAAAACATGAGGGATTTGAGAACTCCTTCTTTTTAACTCCTCCCCGGCAGATTCAGATGCGGGCGACGCTCTTAATATCCTTGATGGACGACAGGCCCTGGATGAGGTCATCGACCTCGCTGGTGTCGTGGACAAAAAGTTGGATGTCGCAGGTGAAGATGCCGTCGCCGGCCTCGACGAGCAGGCGGTGCATGTTGATGCTGTGCTGCTGGCTGATGATCTGAGTCATCTCGTTGAGCAGACCGATGCGGTCGATGCCCTGAAGGTTGATGTTCACGGGGAAGAGAAGGCTGCGCTGCTGCATGTTCCACCGGGCTGCGAGCACACGGTTGCCGTGGTTGGCCTTCAGCCGCATGGCGATGGGGCACTGCAGTTTGTGAACCACAATCTGTCCGCCGTCGTCGATGTATCCCATGACAGGGTCGCCGGGGATGGGTTTGCAACACTCGGAGAGGGTGTAGCGGTGCTGTATGCTCTGGTCGTCGAGAATGATGGCCTTCTTGCGGTCGATGGGTTCAGCAACAGCAGGCGTGGCAGACGTGTCGGCATCGCCTTTCTTGCTCTTTCGCCCGAACTTAAAGAAACGGCGCCATGTGGTGCTCTTGGCAGGCTCACGGTCGAGCACCACATCGACATCGTGCTGGTCGAGTTGAAGGCTTCCGCTGCCAATGGCATAGAAAAGTTCGTCGGGCTTCGTGAACTGATGGTTGCGGCAGAGGCGCTCGATGGAGGGTGTGTCGCGCGTCACCTCGTTCTTCTCGAGGAACTGGTCGAGCATATCTTCGCCCTTGCGGCGGATTTCGCGCTCTTCGCGGCGGAGGATGCCGAGTATCTTGGTCTTGGCTTTGGCGGTGGTGGCCATGTTGAGCCAGGCACGGGTGACGTGCTGCGTCTTTGAGGTGAGAATTTCGACCTGGTCGCCGCTCTTGAGTTGATGGCTCATGGAGACGAGGCGGTGGTTGACTTTGGCACCGATGCAGTGGCTGCCGACAAAGGTGTGGATGGTGAAGGCGAAGTCGAGGGCCGTGGCTCCGGCAGGCATGGTGCGCAGTTCACCCTTCGGCGTGAAGACAAAAATTTCGGAGGCGAAGAGGTTGAGTTTGATGGTGTCGAGGAAATCCATAGCGTCGGGCTGTGGGTCGTCGAGGATTTCCTTGATGGTGGTGAGCCATTTGTCGAGTTCGCTTTCTTTCTCTTCGTCGGTAGTTGCTCCGTCTTTGTATTTCCAGTGGGCTGCAAATCCTTTCTCTGCGATGTCGTCCATGCGGAGGCTGCGAATCTGGACTTCAATCCATTCGCCACGTGCAGACATGAGGGTGACGTGGAGTGCCTGATAGCCGTTGGCTTTGGGATGGTTGACCCAGTCGCGCAGACGGTCGGGGTGAGAACGGTAGATTTGGCTCATCGCCACGTAGATGTTGAAGCATTCTTGGGCTTCGGTGGCGGCATCGGTGGGTTCAAAGACGATGCGGACGGCGAGGATGTCATAGACCTCTTCAAAGGGGACGTGCTTGGTCTGCATCTTGTGCCAGATGCTGTAGGGCGTCTTGATGCGGGCCTTGATCTGGTAGTGGATGCCCATTGCGTCGAGACGGCGCCGGATGGGGGCAGTAAAGTCGTCGAAGACGGTCTTACGGGCTGCCTCGGTGAGTGCAAGTTTATCGACAATCTCCTGATACTCACGGGGATGCTCATAGCGGAAACTGAGGTTTTCGAGTTCACTCTTGATGGTGTTGAGCCCCAGGCGATGAGCAAGCGGCGCATAGATGTAGAGGGTTTCGCCCGCAATCTTGTACTGCTTGTTCTTGGCCTGCGAACCGAGGGTGCGCATGTTATGCAGGCGGTCGGCAATCTTGATGAGGATGACACGGATGTCCTCGCTCATGGTGAGCAGCAGTTTCTTGAAGTTCTCTGCCTGTGCCGAAGCATTCTCGCCGAAGATGCCTCCTGCAATCTTGGTCAGTCCGTCAACAATCTGGGCAATCTTCGGACCGAACATATTTTCGATGTCCTCGACGGTGTAATCTGTATCCTCGACGACATCGTGGAGCAGGGCACAGCAGATGCTGGTACTGCCAAGTCCTATTTCCTCGCAGACAATCTGGGCGACAGCAAGCGGATGCATGATGTAGGGTTCGCCAGACAAGCGGCGAACTCCACGATGGGCATGACGGGCAAAGTTGAAGGCCTTCGTGATGATTTCAACTTTCTTCCGGTGTTTGGTGGCTAAATAGGACTCGATGAGATGGTGGAACGCATCATCGACCATCTTCTCTTCCTTTTGGGCCTCGTCACTGATATTGTAATCGTCTGTCATAAGCGTCACGATTCGTAAATGAAGAATGAAGAATGAAAGAAGAGTGAAAAAAGAAAAATGAAGAGTGAAGAATCAAGAATGAGTGTTACTTTTATTCTTCATTCTTCATTTTTCACTCTTCATTCTAATTTACTTAACTCGTATTTTCTGTCCCGGATGAATCATGTCGCCCTTCAGGCGATTGAGTTTCCGAAGGTTGGACACTGTGGTGCCATTGCGCTTGGCGATGGCCGAAAGGGAGTCACCACTCTTGACAGCCACACTGCGCGATTGGTTGCGACGGCGTGAGGACCTCTTGCTGCTACGCGACGACTTGCCTGATTTACGTGAAGTGGCTGTATAGGTGAGACGGTCGTAGTAAGAAGTCTGCGAGGAGGCAGCAGAAGGTTCTTCGGTCGTAGTCAGCCCGATGCTCACTGTGCCGGGTTCGACCACGGGACGTCCTCCACGCTTCACTCCATACAGGCTGTCTTCGTTGAGAACAAAGGGCTCGATAGCCGATGCAGGCAGACGCAGGACATAGTCGCGAGGAACGATGTCACGACGATACTGCGGATTCAGGGCACGGAGTTCGTCCATCGTCACATTACACAGACTTGCAATCTTCGCAAAACTGACATCCTGTGCCACGACAATCGTGTCCGATGCAGCAGGCAAGGTTGCCTGCATGGGGGTAATGCCGTGTTCACAATAGTAGGTCATGATGTAGTTGGCAGCGATGAACGCAGGTACATAGCCACGTGTTTCCTTGGGCAGATAATTGTAAATGGACCAGAAGTCACCGTCGCGATTTCCACTGCGCAGCAGGGCTTTCTGCACATTGTACTCACCGCAGTTGTATGCAGCAATGGCCAGACTCCAGTCGCCAAACATGTTGTAAAGGTCGCTGAGGAAATGGGCTGCGGCCTCGCTCGACTTGATGGGGTCACGGCGCTCGTCAACCAGCGTGTTGATTTCCAGACCATAGCGCTTGCCTGTAGCAGGCATAAACTGCCACAAGCCAGATGCACCAGCGTGAGACGTAACTGACGGACGCAGTCCCGACTCGATGACGGGGAGGTAGCGCAGTTCGAGCGGAAGGTCGTAGCGCTCAAGTGCCTCCTCAAAGATGGGCATGTAGAAATTGGAGGCTCCCAGCATAATGGCTACGCTGTGACGCATCCTGTTGCTGTAAGTATTTATAAAAGTGCGGGTCACGTCGTTCAGCGGCATGTCGATGGTCGTCGGGATGCGCGAAAGACGGTCGATGATGAGCAGGTCATCGGACGACAGTATGTCCTGCTCGGGTGCAGGCGGAACTTGGTCGGGCGACTCAGAAAGGTTTGTCCTGTTGTTATAGTCGTCCATCAGTTCGTTGTCAGTCACATTCATGCCTTCTGGCAAATCAAACACTTCGGTGCGCCCACTGTCTTCCTCAACAATAAGCGTTCCGTTTGGCTCTTGTGCCGTCATCAACAGCGATACGGAAAATGCTGCTGCGAATAATATTGCTTGTTTCTTCATATCCGGGTGTTTAATAGTTTTCAATGATTAGAAATGGATAGAACACTGAATTCCATAAGAGTTTGTCATGAGCGAATTTCCCTTCCAGGCTGTAGAATGGTCGTTGTGAATCACCGAGGGGCGCACCTTCATGCTAAGGTCACGACTGATGTCGAAACTGGAGAGTTCTGCATCAATATAGGCATCGAGAATTGACAGCAGATAGACACCAATTGTAGCAAAGATGCTCAAGTCCCGATAGCGCCGATAGTAGTCTTTCTTCTTACGGAAAAGATCTTGCAGACGCGTACGGTTGGCATCGACATTGTAGCCGACGGGCAGAAAATTGACATAACTTTTTGTGTTCGGGTCGTTATCCATAATGTCAATATAGGCCTGAGAGTAGTCGCGATACATCGTGCCGTTCCAGTTGATGGCATAGACACATCCGAGAAATCCGCCATAGAACAAGGGCAATTTCCAGAACTTACGGTTGTAAATCTGACCTGCACCAGGGAAAACAATGGCCAGCCACATTGCTTTTTTCGGATTCGGCTTCCAGCGCTCAGTATTCAGCAGCGACGTGTCAATCGTCACGAGCGAATCTTGCTGCGAAAGAAGAATCCGAGCCTCATTCTGAAGCGAATCGGTAGTTGCATCGGTATTCTCGGGATAGATGACTACAGCATCAGATAATGTGTCGGTCTCAAGAACAGACAAAGTGTCAAGCGGCTGGCGTACAAGTTGCTCACGATGCCGCTGAGAACGAGGTGGAGCAACCGACAGTGTGTCCTGCGCATCAATGCCACTGACAAAGAGCCAAAGTCCCATTGTCAGCACCACACAACGCATCCACATCTGCCCTACTCTCCTCATATCGTTACTTGGTCAACAAGTTAAGAATGCGCTTGAGTTGGTCCACATCTGCAAAGTCGAAAGAAACATGACCTGTTCCTTTGGGCGTACAGTTCATCTTCACTTTCGTCCCCAAGCAATCCGAGAATTGCTGACGCAGCGCTTCCATCTCGTCTGAAAGTCCTGTCGCAGTCCGGCGTGTCTGAGGCTGCTGAATCCCAGACTTCTGTTCCTTGATCAGTTCCTCAACCTTACGAACGGAATAGCCTTTGTGCTGAATCTCCTTGAAGAAACGGACTTGCTGTTTTGGATCCTCAAGTGCAAGGAGCGCACGGGCGTGTCCTGTGTCAATCGCATGGTTTTGAAGTGCCACCTGCACCGGAGCAGGCAACTTCAGCAAACGCAGGAAGTTGGCCACCGTCGTGCGTTTCTTTCCAACACGCTCCGACAACTTCTCCTGTGTCAAGCCGTACTGGTCAATCAAGTGCTGATAGGCCAGTGCAATCTCGATAGGGTTCAGGTCCTGACGCTGAATGTTCTCCACAAGGGCCATCTCCATGACGTTCTCATCATCTGCCGTACGGATGTACGCCGGAATCGTAGGCATACCTGCTTTCTGCGAAGCACGCCAACGACGCTCACCTGCTATAATCTGGTAGCGGCCGTCATCCATTTTTCGAAGCGTAATTGGCTGAATGATACCAATTTTCGCTATTGAGTCAGACAATTCATTCAGCGCCTCTTCATCAAACTCACGGCGGGGCTGATTCGGGTTGGCGTCGATGAGGCTGATGGAAATTTCGTTGATGGTTGACGCACCTGAAGGACTGACATCCTCAGTCGATATCAGTGCATCGAGGCCACGCCCCAACTGCCCATATTTCTTCTTTACTGCCATGCGATTCTTCTGTTCACTTATTTACGATTATTCTCAATAACCTCTTTAGCCAAGGCAAGATAGTTGCGGGCTCCAGTCGAAGTCGGGTCGTACAACAAACACGGCAGACCATGACTGGGTGCCTCGCTCAACTTCACGTTGCGCATGATGACTGTACGAAAAACCAACTCCTGAAAATGGCGCTTCACATCCTCATATATCTGGTTAGCCAGACGGAGGCGCGAATCAAACATCGTCAGCAAGAACCCTTCTATCTCAAGTTTTGCATTCAGTTTCGACTTAATGATTTTAATCGTTTGCAACAGTTTGCTGATGCCTTCCAGAGCAAAATACTCACACTGGACCGGAATAATCACCGAATCGGCAGCCGTCAGCGCATTGGTCGTAATCAGACCTAAAGATGGCGAGCAGTCAATCAGGATATAGTCATACTCGCTGCGCAAGGGTTCCAAGACCTTTTGCAGCACTTTCTCACGGTGCGGCAAATTGATCATCTCGACTTCTGCACCGACGAGATTGATGTGGCTCGGAATGATGTCCAGCCCGTCGATGTCCGACGTATAGATTGCCTCATGAGGGTCAATCGGTGTAAATGACGGATTGCCTGCACTCGCTACCGAACTGATCAAACAGTCATAAATCGACGTGTCCACCTTCTGGATATCCACACCGAAACCTGATGAGGCATTCGCCTGCGGGTCTGCATCAACAACCAGCACCTTCTGCTCCATCGTAGCAAGCGAAGCAGCCAAGTTGATAGTAGTAGTAGTCTTGCCTACACCACCCTTCTGATTGGCTAAAGCGATAATCTTGCTCATTATTTATTTTATCCTTTCCTTATTATTCTTGAAAATCTATCAAAGTTCCACACACACTTATTTGTAGTGGCTAAAAGTATATACGGATTGCAAAGATACGAAAAAAATCTAATACTTGCCCCCTATTCAAGAAGATTTAACATGGAAGAAAATAAAATAACAAAAACGGGAAAGGAGCCATGAAGGATACGGACAAATAAACACCATGCAGAATGCACTCAATAGCAAAGGGTGGAAATATTTTACAACATCCATTGGGAACAACCCAAAAGAATACTGAATATCACTTCGTCTGCGAATACCCTTCGGACTTCAGAATTTGGATGACTTTTTCCTTGAAGTCTCCTTGAACGAGAATCTCACCCTCTTTTTGGCTGCCTCCTACCCCACACTTGGTTTTCAGGAGGCGTGCAAGTTCTTTCAAGTCGGCATCAGAACCCACAAAGCCTGCAACAATCGTGACGATTTTGCCGCCTCGTCCATTCTTCTCGATACGCACGCGCAATTTCTGCTGTTGAGGCGGCAATGTGGCATACTCTTCCTCCTCTGATTCAAACACAAAGTCAGGGTTTGTCGAATAGACCATCCCCAGGCGGTCTTTCCAATCGTTATTCTTCATTTCCTTAAACAATGATAAACAAAGAGAGGAAAGAACAATCGTATGCTCTTCCCCCTTGTCAATTAGGTGGGCGCTGAGGGATTCGAACCCCCGACCCTCTGCTTGTAAGGCAGACGCTCTGAACCAACTGAGCTAAGCGCCCTCATGCTGCATAAGCAGCACTTTTGTTTCACCCTTAAACTGTCGGGGCAGCGTGACTCGAACACGCGACCGCCTGGTCCCAAACCAGGAACGCTACCAACTGCGCTATACCCCGTTTTGCAAAAGCGGTGCAAAGGTACGACTTTTTTCTGAACTGTCCAACAATTTCCTTGTTTTTTTCAGTGGCTGAGAACAAACAAAAAAGAGCGTGCCACCGAAGTGGCACGCCCATTGTCTTTGCTATTTCTCAGAATTACTTCAGAGTAACGACAGCGCGACGGTTGAGGTTGAACGGAGTAACTTCGTTGATACCACCGACAGCCTTAACTTCGATCTTGTCGCGGCTAACACCGAGGCGAACGAGTTCGTCGGCAACAGCGTTGGCACGAGCCTCAGACAGTTTCTGGTTGTAAGCAGCAGAACCAGTCTTGCTATCAGCAGAACCTACAACCTGAACCTTTGCGTTCTGAGCCTTAGCAGTAGCGGCAACAGATTCGAGGTTGATGAGATCCTTGCGAGAGTTCAGCTTAGAGCTGTTGATGTCGAAGAATACAGAAGTAGCAGCATTGGCGATTACGTCAACAGGACCATTACCACCTTCACACTTGTGGTTAGCCCACTTAGCGAGTTGAGCGCGGAGGTCAGCGTTGAGAGCCTTTTCGCGGTCGAGTTCAGCACGCAGACGTGCAAGAGCCTCTTCGCTGGCAGCAGCCAGAGCGTTGTAAGCCTCGAGGGTGACAGCCTTGTCGAAACCAACCTTACCGAGGTTGA
>ONXQ01000089.1 GCA_900321835.1 uncultured Prevotellaceae bacterium | reverse complement strand
TTTTGAGGAGAAAAGGGAGCGGAAAGGCTCTTAAATGTTAACTTATCAAAAAATTAGGCGGTAATGTGCGGAATTTTTTGTAACTTTGCAAAAGCATCGGTATGTGCCGCCTTGTGGTGTGCGCTTTGCCGTCGCCTGAAAATGTCATGAAAGCAAAGAAAATTCTTTTTATTACACAGGAGATGGTGCCCTTCGTGCCTGAAACACCGAAGTCGCACATGGGCCGTTTCCTTCCCCAGTTTATCCAGGAGGCTGGACACGAAATCCGCACTTTTACGCCGAAATGGGGTGTCATCAATGAACGCCGCAACCAGTTGCACGAGGTGATACGCCTGTCGGGCATGAACTTGATTATCGACGACACCGACCATCCGCTCATCATCAAGGTGGCCTCCATTTCGCAGGCTCGTATGCAGATTTACTTCATTGACAACGACGACTACTTCATGCGTCGGAAGATGGCTACCGATGAGACAGGCGAGGAGTATGCCGACAACGGCGAACGTGCCATCTTCTTTGCTCGCGGCGTGCTGGAGACGGTGAAGAAACTGCTCTGGGTTCCCGACGTGATTCACTGCTACGGCTGGATTTCGGCACTGGCACCGCTGTATATCAAGAAAGCGTATGCCGATGAACCTTCGTTCCGCGACACCAAAGTGGTCTTCTCTGCCTCGTCGGCCGAACTGAAGAAGGACTTCGGCCGGCATACGGCAAAGTGCATCCCCTTCAAGGAGGCAAAGGCTGCCGACATTCAGGATGTGGTGAAAACCAAGTTTGGCTACAACGACCTGCAGAAACTGGCCATCAAATACAGCGACGGCGTCGTGCTCGACGATACAAAGGTGAGCAAGAGCGTCATTAAGTTTGCCGAGGAACGTGGCATCCCCGTACTGCCTTATCAGGGCGAGGACTTTGCCGCTGCATACAGTGATTTCTATGAAAATCTGTAAAATGAAACATTTTTTCCAACTTTGCCTGTTATTGCTGCTGGCGGTGCTGACCGCCTGCGACGACTCGACCGATATGCTCGGCGTGGACATCATGCCGACATCCGACTTTGTCTCGAAGGATTATCAGACTTATAACGTAACAACGGAGTCCTACGCCGTGGGCGACCATGTCCTGGCACGCACGACGCAATCCTACTTCGGCCGCTTCACCGACCCCGAAACCGAAACGGTGGTCGAGAGCGACTTCCTTGCCCAATTCCACTGTCCCGAGAATTTTGCATTTCCCGACAAGGTCGTTGACGACATAATTACGGATGCAAGCCTGCGCCTGTTCATCGACGGATTTGTCGGCGACTCGCTGACGCTGATGAAGATGAGCGTCTATGCGCTCGACAATGCGATGGATGCCGAAGACGACTTCTACACCGACATCAACCCTTCGGACTACTATGACGAGACGAAGGAACCGCTGGCTGTCAAGTGGTTCTCCATCTCCGACCGCACGGTTTCGGATGCCGACCGCCTGAAATCTTCTCGCAGCATTACGATTCCGCTGTCGGCCGAAATCGGTCAGACCATCTACGACGACTATCGGGCAAACCGTGACCATTATGCCAACACGCAGGCATGGATGAACAGCGGTATGCCCGGCAGCAAGGGTTTCTACTTCAAGTTGGAGAGCGGTGACGGCGCGATGGCCTATATCGGCGTGATACAGTTTAACCTGGGCTTCCGCTACTACGACGAAACCTTAGCGAAAGATACACTGGGCGTGACACAGTTTGCCTCGACAAGCGAAGTTGTCCAGGCCACACGTTTTGACAACTCGCATCTCGACAAACTGATGGCCAACACGGGCGTCACTTACCTGAAATCGCCAGCAGGCATTTTCACACAGGCCACGCTGCCGACCGACGACATTCACTCGAACGACACCATCAATTCGGCTCAGTTGATTTTCCGCCGCTACAACGATGTGGTCAGCAGCAAGTTCAAACTCAGCATTCCCAAGACCATCCTGCTGGTACGTCTGGACGACTACCTGAACGGCTTTTTTGAAAAGTATTCTGTGGCCGACGGCATCACGTCATATCTGACGACATTCAATGCCTCGCGCAATACCTACGAGTTCACCAACATCGCCCGTCTGATAACCACCATCAAGCAGGAGAAGAAAAACGGAACGGCCACAGCCAATGCCGATAAAGTGCTGCTCATTCCAGTTGCCACGACGTATGACAAGAGCGGCAATCTGGTTCGTCTGGTACACGACTTCTCAATGTCAAGTGCCAAACTTGTGGGTGGCACGGCAAACCCTGTCGAACTGAATGTGATTTACAGCCATTACAACCAGTGAACGGCGTAATGTCTTCCGAGAAAGAAAAAACGATTACCAAAATCATTGGTAATCGTTTTTTGTGAACTGAAACGTAAGGATGTTTTCCGTTCTGGGCGGACCGACCGAGTCGGTGACAGTGCGGTTGTAATAGTGGACGATGGTGACTCCCATTTCCTTCACGTGCCGCAGGTCTATGGAGTTGTTGACGCCGCTGAGCAGTTGTCGTTCCAATTCCTTCTTCTGCAACTGCAAAGCCAGCGCACCCTCATCGTCGGTGTTGACGGTATAGAAATACTTGATTTCGTTGCTGCCGTCGTTGTGATAGACAATGCTGTCAAGAATGACTGAACCGTCGGGCGTGATGCGCTGCGGACAGTTCTTCTCTGTCAACTCGCGTGCTTCGCGTTCCAGACGTTCGGTCTTGCTCTCTTGGCACGACGTGAAGCATGTCATGAACACCAGTGCGCACGATGCCAAAACCATTTTCTTCAAGGCCTGCGCCAGTTGGTCGGGACACGACGTGCGCTTCATTCCGCAAGGGATGCCTTCCAGTTTCTTGATGACATCCTCTGCCTTCTGCCCGCGCACCAGCGAACTGACGCCGATGGTGTTGCCCGGACATCCGCCGACAAACTCCACGCTGTTCACCACGTGTGTCTCGTCGTCAACGTCCAGGATGATGCGCTTCGAGCAGGTGCCTTGCGGCTCGTATTCATACTTCATCGCCCGTCGTTACTTCATGTTGGTGTAAACGTTCTGAACGTCGTCAAAGTCCTCCAGTTTCTCCACCATCTTGTCGATGGTTTCGCGCTGCTCGTCGGTCACTTCTTTCAGATCGTTCGGCACGTAAGTGAATTCGGCACTGATGATTTCAAGGCCTTTCTCTTCGAGGTAAGCCTGAATCTGTGCAAAACTCTTTGGGTCACCGTAGATGGTGATGGTCGTTTCCTCAGTCTCTTCGTCGGTCTCCTCGTCAAACTCGTCGCTCACGCCATAGTCGATGAGGTCAAGTACCATCTCGTCCATGTCGAGGCCGTCCTTCTTCTTGAACGTGAACTGTGCGAAGTGGTCGAACAGGTAGGCCAGCGAACCCATCGTACCGAGTGTGCCGCTGAACTTGTTGAAGATGCTGCGGACGTCGGCCACGGTGCGGGTCGGGTTGTCTGTCAGCGTATCGACGAAGATGGCGATGCCGTGAGGGCCGTAGCCTTCGTAGGTCATCGACTTCCACGAGTTCTTGTCCTTGCCTGCGGCGTTCTTGATGGCACGCTCGATGTTGTCCTTCGGCATGTTCTCGTGCTTACAGGTAGCGATGATGGCACGCAGACGTGAGTTGTTCTCAGGCTCTGGTCCGCCTTCAGCCACAGCGATGGCGATTTGCTTGCCCAGACGTGTAAATGTTTTTGCCATGTTGCCCCAGCGCTTCAACTTGCGGGCTTTACGGAATTCAAATGCTCTTCCCATTGGATTAATTTATTTAATGATTTACGATTTTACTTTCCACGAACCTTTGCATTGAGTTGCTTGCAAATGTTCTGCTCAATCTTCGACATGATAGTGTCGATTTGCTTGTCGTTCAGTGTCTTCTCGGTGTCTTGGAGGATGAAGTTGACAGCATAACTCTTCTTGCCGGCTTCGAGGTTCTTGCCTTCATAGACGTCGAACAGGCGCACTTCCTTCAGAATCTTCTTCTCACTCTGGTAGGCGATGCGCTCCACTTCGGCAAATTCGATTTCCTTGTCGAGCAGCAGTGCGAGGTCGCGACTGACGGCGGGGAACTTTGGCACTTCGGTGAAACTAACGTTCTTGCCGCGCACCAGTTTCATCAGAGCATTCCAGTTGAGGTCGGCATAATAGACGGGGGCGTCGATGTCGAGTTTCGCCGTCTGCTTCTTGCTGACAATGCCAAACTGTGCCAAGACTTTTCCTCCACGCTGGCTGATGGTCTGTGCCTTTGCGAAGATGTCGTTGCTCTCGTTGGCAAAGACAAGCGCTCCGAAGGGCACGCCGAGGCGTTGCAGAATGTTCAGCACATAGGCCTTCAGTTCGTAAACCGACGACTCTTCGTTCGGGTGTGCCCAACTGCCGCTGACACGCTTACCTGTTACCCACAATCCGAGGTGATAGTCCTCCGAATAGGCGGCGAGAATCTGCTTCGACGTCTCTCCCGAAGGAACGACACCGGTGTTGTCCTGCTTCTTGTCAGCATTGAAATAGTAGCAGTTGCCAAACTCGAAGAACTTGAGGTCTGCCTCGCGACGGTTGATGTTGTGGCTGATGCTCTCAAGTCCACCGAACAGCAGCGTCTGGCGCAGCACGCCGAGGTCTTGACTGAGCGGGTTCATGAGACGTACCAGGTTCTCGGCCTTGCAGACGCTCTCCATGTTGTCATAGTAGGCAGTCTTTGTCAGCGAGTTGTTCAGAATTTCGTTGAAACCGCAGCCGACAAGTTGCTCACCCACAAGGTTCTGCAACTTGTAACTCTTGTCCAGGTCACCCTTTGTCGTGAGCGACGATTTCACTTGCAAAGGTATTTCCACATTGTCGTAGCCATAGATGCGCAGAATTTCCTCGACCACGTCGCACGGTTTGGTCACATCGACGCGGAAGGCGGGAACCTTCAGTTGCATACCATCGGCATTCTTGCTGAGAATCTCCATGCCGAGGTCCTGGCAAATGCTCTGCATCGTCTCCACCGGAATGTCCTTGCCGATGAGGTTGTGTGCATACTTGTAACTGAAATCGACCACGGCAGGCTGTGGCAGGCTGTCAGCCTTCACATCCTTGATTTCCATGCTGATTTCGCCGCCAGCCAGTTCCTTAGCCAAAAGGGCAGCGAGTTTCACGGCATAAATCTGACCTTCGGGGTCGATGCCACGCTCGAAGCGGAACGAGGCATCGGTCTGCAGGCCATGACGGCGTGCCGACTTGCGAATCCATGTGGGGTGGAAGTAGGCCGACTCAAAGAGCACGTCCTTCGTTGTTTCGTACGTACCCGAACCTTTGCCGCCAAACACACCAGCGATGCACATCGGCTCTTCTGCATTGCAGATGGCCAGGTCGCGGTCACTCAGTTTGTGTTCCACGCCGTCGAGTGTGACGAAGGGTGTTCCTTCGGGCATCGTCTTCACCACCACCTTCTTGCCCAGAATCATGTCGGCGTCGAAGCAGTGGAGCGGCTGACCGAAAGCCATCATCACATAGTTTGTAATATCGACGATGTTGTTGATGGGGCGCAGGCCGATGGTCGTAAGTTTCTCCTTCAGCCACTTCGGCGATTCCTTCACTTCACAATTCTTCACGGTCACACCGCAGTAGCGCGGGCATGCCTCCGTGTTTTCAACAACGATGTTGATGTCGAGATCGTGGTTGTCCACCTTAAAGGCATCGACCGACGGACGGTGCAACTTCGTCTCGTAGCCGTTCTGGCGCAGGTAGGCATAGAAGTCGCGGGCAACGCCCCAGTGGGAGCAGGCATCGGAGTGGTTAGGCGTGATGTCCACCTCAATCACCCAGTCGCTCTCCAGATTGAAATACTTGGCGGCAGGCATACCGACGGGTGTGTCCTCGGGCAGCACCATGATGCCGTCGTGACTCGTTCCCACGCCGATTTCGTCCTCGGCACAAATCATGCCGTTCGACTCCACGCCGCGCAGTTTCGATTTCTTGATGACAAACTCCTTGTCGCCGTCGTAGAGTTTGCAACCCAGCGTAGCGACAATCACTTTCTGTCCGGCAGCCACGTTCGGTGCGCCGCAGACAATCTGAACAGGCTGTCCGTCGCCTTCATCCACCGTGCACACGTGCATGTGGTCGCTGTCGGGGTGAGGTTCGCAGGTCAGCACCTTGCCGACCACCAGACCTTCCAGTCCGCCACGGATGCTTTGAACTTCTTCAACGGCATCGACTTCGAGGCCGACGCTCGTCAGAGCCGCAGCCACCTGCTGCGCCGTCATGTCGAAATCGACATATTCTTTCAGCCATTTATAACTGACGTTCATCTTGCTATTTACAATTTATGGATTTACAAAATCAGAAATTCATGCAAAGATACGAAATATTCGTGGATTATTGAAGAAAAACTCCCGTAAATTGTACTACTTCCTTCGTGCACATACATATTTATATAAAAAGTGTGCAGCGAGAGGCATTCTCGCTGCACGTATATTAAACATAGTAGGCTATTATAACATTGAGCAAGCAGCCAATAAACTTGCTAAAGATATTGCTATAATCACCATACAGCCTTCGCCTTTTTGGACTTTACTTACATTTTTTTTAATTTTGTTATATTCATTTGGCAAATCCATTTTGATTAGTTCACATTGTATCCAATATTCTACTTGGGGACCCAATTGGATTGTATTTCCATCGGATCTAGTCAGTTCTTCCATTGCTACTTTTGGCGAAATAGACTCCCAGGCTTTTCTGCAGGCATCAAGTGAATCTATGATTAGTTTAACATTTTCATAGTAACAATTATCGGATGGTTGTGTGAGTTTTTGCACTTCTATTTGTGTCTTTGACAAATCTGTTGCTATATCAACAATTTTATAGCCGATTTCATCAAATGACATTTCTTTATATATCTTAGTATTGAGATATTCCCTAAGGCGTTTCTGTTCCGCATTTTCTCTCAAGGCACCCAGTATTCCAGAGGGAGCAAGAACGCCGACGAATTGGTTATAATGAGAAAACTTATCTAAATTGCCAAAATCTTTTGTCATTTGATTTACTTCATCTATCACATTTGTAATGTGTAGATTTAATTGTTCTAAAGATTTTTCTTCCATAATCCACTGTCTTTCTTTTTTGTTTTTTGTCCTTCGGCTCCTTCTGGGACTGTGAATGGAATGCATAAAAACGTGGAACCCTCGCATTGCCCGTTCCACTTCCAGAGGTCTTCGAACTACCTGTTGTAAAGAAACAAGTCAACGAAGCCCCCACGCGATATGTACACAGTATATATACATATCCATGAGCATCTACCGTTGCATGGTTTTCTTTACAGCCTGAAGTGTTCGAAGTTTCTGGAAGTAAAAACCAAGCGTCAGCAAACGCTTTTAATTGCTATGTCTGTCCGCCTCCAATGTGTGTTGGAGGATTGGACATTGCAAATGTAGAAATAATTAAGGAAACGTCCAAAAGATTTGAAGAAAAAGTGAGGGATTTGTGTTTCCTTTGTAGGGACGACCCGTGGGGCGTCCCGATTGTTTTGCCTGTCCAACATGGACGCCCCACGGGTCGTCCCTACAGACAAATCAAGTCTATAATCCCAACATCTATATCATTCCCAAATAAAGTGGCTTTTATTTTGAAAATGTACTGCGGACGACTTTTGTGCCGACTGCGGACGATTTGGAAATGGACTGCGGACGAAATGCCGAGGCACTGCGTTGTGTTTTTAGGGGCATCAGGACATGGGGAAACCACGTGTTGGGTCTGTCACGAGTGCATGAAGATACGAGAAAATTCGTAAGATACGCGGAGACAATTTGGTA
>ONXQ01000192.1 GCA_900321835.1 uncultured Prevotellaceae bacterium | reverse complement strand
AAAATGAGAGCGGGTACTCTCACGAGCACCCGCTTTCCTCTCAATAAGTATTAATTTTTTTAAGGTAAAAAGATTGTTTTTAGGATGCTGCAAAGTTAGACATTCCGTGAGCGACAGCAAGGCGTTTTTACATGTTAAATAACATGTGTGCTCGGACACATCGCGTTTTTAACGCATTTGTAACATCATTTTTTCGCAACTTTTTACCCAATGCAACTTTTCTCCAGCCGCTTCACCATCCAAACAGGTTCAGCATCTGCGGTGCCGGTTCCTTCGGTTTTTCCTCGGGACGATGCACGGGGCCGTCGTCTTCCCACTCGTCGAACACGAGTTCGAGTTGACAGACAAACTGACGGCGCAAGGCATAGGTGCCCCACTTGACACGCCGGAAGGGCGAGTTGGGCAGGCGGCTCTGCTGCCAGAGGTAGCGCTGGACGTTCTCGTAGATCAGTTTGAAGCGTACGGACGAGAGGGTGTCGAAGAGGTCGCAGTTGGCGTTGTAGATGGCACGGGCAATTACGCCCACACGCATACCGTCGGTGTGGGCCATCAGCATCTCGACTATGTCGTTGTAGTACTGCATCGGCTGACCTGCGGAGAGCGCAGATTATTTCAGACTATAGACCACGTCCATGATCTGCTTGCCGATTTCGTCGGCAGCCTCCATCGTGGCGGCTTCGGAATAGATGCGGATGATGGGTTCGGTGTTCGACTTGCGCAGGTGGACCCAACGGTCGGGAAAATCGAGTTTCACACCGTCGATGTCGTTGACCTCGACATCGGGCTGCTGGCCGTAGAGTTCCTTCACGCGGGCGAGAATGGCATCGACATCGGTCGTCGGCTCCAGGTCGATGCGGTTCTTGGCAATGCTGTATTCGGGATAGGTCTTACGCAACTCGCTCACCTTCACACCTTCGTGAGCCAGATGGCTGAGGAAGAGGGCGATGCCTACGAGGGCGTCGCGGCCGTAGTGGGCTTCGGGGTAGATGACTCCGCCATTGCCTTCGCCGCCAATCACAGCACCCGTCTGCTTCATCTTCGTCACGACATTCACCTCGCCGACAGCGGCTGCGTTGTAGTCACGGCCATAGCGGCGGGTCACGTCGCGCAGGGCTCGGGTCGAACTGAGGTTCGAGACGGTGTTGCCCGGTGTGTGGCGCAGGATGTAGTCGGCCACGGTCACGAGCGTATATTCCTCGCCGTACATGCGGCCATCCTCCTGGATGAATGCCAGGCGGTCAACGTCGGGATCGACGACGAAAGCAACGTCGTGTCCGCCCTTCGCCATGAGCGACATGATGTCGCCGAGGTTCTTCTCGAGAGGCTCCGGATTGTGCTGGAAGTCGCCGGTGGGCTCGCTGTAGAGGGGTGTGACGTGCTTGACGCCGAGTTGCTCCAGCAGCATGGGCAGGATGATGCCGCCGACGGAGTTGACTGCGTCGAAGGCGACGCGGAAGTCGGCACGGCGGATGGCTTCGACATCGACGAGCGGCAGGGAGAGCACAAGGTCGATGTGGCGCTGGTTGTAGGTGTTGTCCTCGCGATAGTGTCCCAGGTGGTCAACGTCTGCGAAGTCGAAGTCCTCGGCCTCGGCCAGGCGCAACACCTCGTTGCCTTCGGCGGCATTGAGGAATTCGCCGTGGTGGTTGAGGAGTTTCAGTGCGTTCCAGTGGCGAGGGTTGTGCGACGCGGTGATGATGATGCCGCCGGCTGCCTGCTCCATCGTCACAGCCACCTCCGTAGTGGGGGTGGTGGCGAGGCCGATGTTGACAACGTCGAAGCCCATACCCATGAGCGTTCCGCAGACGACATTCTTGACCATCTCGCCGGAGATGCGTGCATCGCGTCCGACGACTATGGTGTTGGGGTGTGCGACTGGGGTCTGTCCGCCTTCCGCGATGCTGCGGCGGATGAGTGTGGCGTAGGCCGACGTAAACTTCACGATGTCAAGGGGATTGAGCCCCTCACCGGCGCGTCCGCCTATGGTGCCGCGGATGCCCGATATGGATTTGATGAGTGACATTTGTTCGTTAGGTATTTTGAATGAATAAATGAATAGACAATGGATTGCAAAGGCATGAAAAGGCAGTTGCCGCTCAACGGTTGGGCGGCAACTGGTAGGTAATTTCGTAGTAGAAGGGGAGCACATAACTCGAGGCGTTGGCTGTGCCGGAGGTGTGGGGCACGATGATGCGCACCTTGGCCTCGACGCCGTCCACCTTGGTCATCTTCACGTAGTCGAGCGGTTTGAGCCAGCCTTTGGGCACGACCGACCCGTACTTCGACGACATGTAGCCGCTGGTGAAACTGGCGGTGTAACTGCGTGCGCGGAGGTTGTAGGTGCAGAGCATCTCGTCGGGCACGCTGTTGGTGTAGATGTTGCTGTTGGTCTGCGAAGCGTTCTTGATGTCGTATTCGAAGAACTTGCAGACAATCGGTTTCGTCACCTCGCCCTTCTTGTCCTCCTGTGCCATCTCGACCATCGTTTTTCCCTGTCCGGGACGGACAATCTGGAGGTAGATGCCGTCGGCGTCGAAGACGACAAATTCGTTGCGGTCGAGGTTGGTCGTATAGCCCTGTGCAGCGAAAGTCGCCTCGTCGATCACATTGATATGTCCGCAAAGGCTATTGTTTTCGAGGAACGACTCGATGGCGTCCTTTTCTTTTTCCTTCATGTCGGCGTAGGTTTCGCCGTTGCTGCACGAAGCCAGCGTTGTCAGGAACGCGCAGAAGACGGCAGTCATCAGCCATGCCGAGCCAAAGTAATTCTTTTTCATCATGTTGAGTACATATTTCCCTGCAAAGTTACGATTAAGTGAGCGGAATACAAAATGAAAGTTGAAAAAACTTTCAATTTTATTCCC
>ONXQ01000059.1 GCA_900321835.1 uncultured Prevotellaceae bacterium | reverse complement strand
GTCAGCCCCGACGTCGAGGTGAGCATCGGCGTGCAGTCAAAGACCGAACTGCCGCCCGAGCCCGACAAACTCCTGCCCGGTGTACGCAACATCATCGCCGTCTCGAGCGGCAAGGGCGGTGTGGGCAAGAGCACCGTGACGGCCAACCTGGCCATCGGTCTGGCCCGCCTCGGCTACCGTGTCGGTCTGCTCGACGCCGACATCTTCGGTCCCAGCATTCCGAAGATGTTCCAGGTGGAGGATGCACGTCCGTATGCCGAGAAAGTCGATGGGCGCGACCTCATCGTGCCGATTGAGAAATACGGTGTCAAACTGCTCAGCATCGGCTTCTTCGTCGATCCTGCGCAGGCAACGCTCTGGCGCGGCGGCATGGCTTCGAACGCCCTGAAGCAACTCATCGGCGAAGCCCTGTGGGGAGACCTCGACTACTTCATCCTCGACACACCTCCCGGCACCTCCGACATCCACCTCACGCTGCTCCAGACGCTGGGCATCACGGGGGCCGTCATTGTCTCCACCCCGCAGCAAGTCGCCCTTGCCGACGCCCGGAAAGGCATCAACATGTATATGAACGAAAAGGTCGGCGTGCCCATCCTCGGCCTGGTCGAGAACATGGCCTGGTTCACACCGGCGCAGCATCCCGACGAGCGGTATTTCATCTTCGGCAACGGCGGTTGCAAGGCATTGGCCGACGAACTGCAAGTGCCGCTGCTCGCCCAGATTCCCCTCATTCAGGACGTTTGTGAAAGCGGCGACAACGGACTTCCCGCCGTGCTCGACCCAGCCTCGCCCTCCGGCATGGCCTTCATGGCGCTGGCTGCCCGCGTGGTCACACAGGTCGATAAGCGCAACCTGGAGCAGCCACCGACCGAGCGCGTTCACACCCACTGATGTACAAACATCACACAACACAAAAAATGAACAATCCGACATCTTTCATTTCCAGTTTCCCATTCCAGGAAAGCCGGCAGCCGTACCATCCGCCTGTAGCCACGACCCTCGTCGTGGCTACGCTCCACCTCATGGTCGGCACCGAACAAGACGTTCCCTTCGACCCCCGCGACGGTACCGACGATGCCCTCGCCAAACCGCACGATGAAGCCCCTGCCGAGGATTGGGGCCACCTGTGGTGAAAAAGACTCACCCCCTAACCCCCTCTCCGAAGGGCGAGGGGGAAGCCTGACGGCAGCAAAGGGAACTTCAAATCCAATACACTAAACACTGAACACTAAACATTTATATGAAACACCTACTGACTGCACTGCTACTACTGACTGCCGCCACGGCATGGGCACAGCGGCCCGACTTTGACCTCTACTTCGCCAACAACGTGACCGACGTGGTCGATTTCGACAGCATCAAGAGCCCAAACTCCGGACTCAAGTGGACAAAAGTGCAAACCGCCACGGGCGACATGGCAGGCAACTATGTCGAAGTAGATAATCTGAAGCAGATGCTCAGCACGACCCGCATGAAGAACAAGGCCGACCAACAGCAGTTCTGGACTATGCGCGACCATTCGCTGCTCTGTTTCCACATCGTTGACCCTAAGCCCTCTCTTTCCGGCTACGAAGTGCTGCTGTCCAACGGACGAGGCGACTCGCTGACGATGGCGGCGAACGACTTTTTCTTCGTCAACCTGCCCCTGCAGATTGTGCCCTACGAGATTAAAGTCTATCGTGCCGACCAGCCCGACCGCTTCTACCGTTTCCGCTACTTCATCCAGGACTGGGACAACGACCGTCTTTACATCTTCCAACTCGACCAGCGCCGACAGGCAACGGGCAAGAACTACCAACTGGAATACACCGTCGGCAGCCTCGACGAAGACGGCGAAATGGAGCAGCAGACCACCGTGCTCGACCTGCAGGCCAGCAAGTTCCAGAGTTTCTATGTGCCCGACGGCAAAGACCTTGTCGATGTCGTCCTCAACGACGACGGCAACCGCCTGCGCCTCGACAAGACCAAAATACACGCCGGCATCGACCTCAACGACCGTTTCACCTACATGGAACTGTCGGGCGAATTCTTCCTCGACAAGCACGAAAACCGCGAATTCATGAACTTCAACTGGGTGGGTTCGGGGCTGTACGAGAAGTACGACACACTCTATCTCTCTATCTGGAACGACCGAGCCCGGTTGCTGGAGAACATCACCTGCCACGTCGTCACCGTTGATGCCGACGGGAAACCAGCCGCCAACATCGGTGCAAAATACATCGGCTACGACAAGACACGCAAGGCGCACAAAATCCTCACGATGGGACGCCCAGCCTATCTTGAAATCATCTCGCGCGGCTACCTGCCCACCGTCTATAAATATACCGGAGCCGCCGACGCTGAAACAGGCATCGTGAGTGAAGCACGCTGCATCGCAAATCTCACCTTGCGCTCAGGCAACGTCACCGAAAACGCACTCACCATCAGCGACCAGCACTTCCTCTTCCTCAACGATGAGAAAACCATCATCACCCGCGGCGGCGTTGACCATGCGCTCTGCACCATCGACCCCATCGACCTGGCAGGCATCGTTCAGGCCGACACACTGATCTACATGGAAGACGCTGGTCAGCAATATCCGAAACTGCTCGACAACCGTCCCGTCGAACGCTTTGCGAAGATGCAAGTCGCCTTCTCTCGTCCGCAAGGTGCATCGGTCCCCGACTGCACGCTCTTTGCCACCGACCTCGACACCCACGCCATCCACGAAGCCTCCGACAAGGAGGTCACAGCCATCCTCGCCTCGGAGTACAAGTCATTTACCTATGACTACTATTACGTTGACTTTAACCTGCTTGACGTTATCCCTGTCGGCAGCGTATGCTCCATCAATCTTCAGTCGGGCAAACTGTCCTACAACCAGTTCCCGTTCCTAAAGAACATCCACATGGACCGCGAAGAAGACAAGAAGAAGGCGTCGGACGAAGTGAACGACAACTGGGTGGGTGACAGCAAGGGGCTCGGAGGATTTGCCGACGCGGGTCTTGACATACGCTTTCCTTTCGAGTTCAAGATGTCGTTCAAGCCCGTCACCGTATCCACAGCCTTCGTTGTTAATCCCCGCAAGCACCTTGCCAACCTCAAAATCACGATTCAGATGAACCGCAACGGCTCGCCGGATGAGAGTCAGAAGACAAGTGAAGCCCGCGAAGAAATGAAGACCCTCGAGAAGTACAACTACATGGACATCGACGACACTAAGCGCGTCAGCGCCGTCGGTTCGGACAAGACATTTGACGACTGGATTTACAAGGACATCGACGACATCTTCAACATCAGCAGCAAGCGTATCGGCACCGGCTGGTTTGGTCAGGCCAAGTTTAACTTTACCTGGCCATGTTTCGACTTCAGCCGTTTCCAGGTTACGGAAGTTTCAGGGCAGATAGGCTATGGCGTCGGAATGTTTTGGGGTAATCTTGCTGACAATCCCAAGTTTAAGCCCTTGGCTGGCGTTCTCAAGAAAGTAGAAAAGTTTGTCTCCTTCTCGGGCTGTGCCGAAGCCTCGGCCCAGGTTGATTTCGGCATCAAGTCGTACGACAAAGGCGCAGAGAGCAGCATGTCGAGCACCAACATGGGCTATTTCGCGCATTTCAGCGCGAAAGCCAGTGCAGGAGCCACCCTTCAGATGTTTACGCCCAAGTCGATAGGCGGGGTGAACATCTCGTGGCTTTTCAATGCCAATGCCGGCCTGCGCTTTGGTGGAAAACTCGGCTTCCAGGCTGGTCTCGAAGGTCCGTTCGACAGTTATGTACCGGGCATGGGGGTTCGTTTTACGGGTATGATTGTCGGCCAGGCATTCCTCAACATCAAGACATTCTTCTGCTCTTTCTCTGCCTCGGCAGGCTTCCATCTGGGTGGTCAGTTGCTTATCCCCGACAACCCGCACAATCCCTTCCACAGCGGCTTTCCCTACTGGCTCAACGAAGCCAAGGCACGTCCGCTCGCACAGGTTTACAGTCCCCTGCGCAAGTTGGAGGCCAACGAACTGGGCCGCACGCTGGCCAGCGACGTGGCCATCGATGCCAACCCCCACTTCCTGGGCAGCAACGCCGTGGTCTATAACGACCTGAAGGATGTGGCCAACTACAACGACGACCAGATTACACTGCTCAACACCGACGACGGCACTTCGCAGGCACTCTCCGACCTGGGCACTACGGCCACCAACCATATGCGTTCGAAGCGCGGCGACCACGAAGTCGTCGTGTTCGAGCAGAAGAGCCGCAGCATCACCGACGAGGAGGTCAACTCCGACGATGCCGTGGCCATCAGTTTCGCACTGCCCACCCACATCAAGGCTGCGATGCGCTCTGACGACGGCCAATGGACGGTCATGAACGTCACCGAGCCTGATGCCGAGGACGGAAAGATTGACATCAAGCCCATCGTCACCATTCAGGACGATGGCCACGCCGCCTGCATCTATCAGCACGGTGCCTCCTACGCCGTTGACAGCAGCGTACCGATGGACTCGGTGATGAACGTGCAGTTTGCCGGCCAACTCATGCTGAAGACCTTCGATGGCACGCACTGGAGCGAACCGGTTCCCCTCTACGCGCCCATCGACCCCGACCACGCCATCAACCAGTACGACCTGCTCATGCGAAACGACACGGTGCTCGTGGCAGCCAACCTGCTCTACACCGACCTTCAGGTGCCTGTGCTGCGTTATGCCTCCGTGCCGCTCTCGACGCAGAAGGCCACCTACACCGACGATGCCATCGTGCCCATCCACTTCATGATGCAGCGTGTGGGACAAAACGCTGTGGTTGCGATGGTTTACAACGAGGCCGACTCCGTGCCCGACATCTACGTCCGTTCGCTGTCGATGGAAGGTCCTGACGCCAGCCGTCCGAACGGCAACCTCAATACAGGCTACAAGGTGCCTGCCCGCGTGAAGATTGTCTGCGACCGCGACGCCCAGGATCTCAGCGACTTTGCCGTGCTCTGGACAGAGTCCAATAATGTCTATCGAGGCGACGACGGCACAGAGACCTACAGCGACAACATCTGTACGATGCTCAATGCCTCGCGCATCCACCTGGGACAGACGCTTCAACTGACCGACCCCATCACTGTCGGTGCCGAACAGGACGGACTGATGATGACCGACTTCGACGGTTTCCTCGACGACGCGCACATCAGCGTGGTCTATACCCTGGGCGACCCCGAGACGGGGGCCGGCATGGTGATGGCCAACGACAAGTATTTCCGCAACAGTTGCGAGGCCGAAGTGTCCTACGCGCGCTCTGCCCTCCAGGGCAGCAGCAGCCTGCCTGTCAGCGTCCGCATCCGCAACACCGGCACCTCGCCTGTCATTGGCATTACTGCCGTCATCAACGGCACTCCTTTCAATGTTGAAGATGTCTATGTCGCTCCTGCCAAGGAGAAGACCTACACCGTGCTCTACCCCATCGATGACGACTTTGACGGCTACATCAGCAGCAGCGTCAGCGTCGAGTACAACAACATCTTCAAGACCGAGGCCCATCCTCGCCACAGGGCGCTGAACTACCGGCGACAACTGTTCATGTCGCCCCGCACGCGTCTGGCCGTGGCTGACGTCGAGTGCAACGTCGTGAGCCAGAGCATTGAGGGGGGCGTGAACACCTTCGTCGTCGAACTCATCGACCGCGGCGGCCTGCCTGCCGACATCGGTGTGCGCACAGGCGTCTATGCCCACCCCAGCCAGAGCGAACCCCTCGACGACACGGCCGAGGTGATGGTCAGAGGCGACGAGTTTGTGCAGATGGGCGATGTGCGAAAGGCCTACGTCACCGTGAGCGTCCGTGGCATCACCGAGCCGCTGCAGGCCTACGTCAACTGCCATGTGGTCGATACGAACTTCTCGACCGACAACCTGGCTCTGGCGCACATCAAGAACCTGCACGGCAACGACAATCCCTCGCTCGTCAACCTCTTCCCGACCTCCGACCCGACAGCCATCGTACGACCACAAGCCGACGGCCTCTCGACCGACCACCGCATCCAGGTCGAAACGACCGACGACGGGGTGCTGCTCAGCAGCCTGCTGCCCGACGAGCAGGTGCGCATCTTCAATGCCGCCGGTTTCGCCGTCTGCAAGCGCCAGGCCTCGGGCACCACGATGTTCGTGCCGCTTGCACAGCACGGCGTCTATGTGCTGAGCACCGAGGCTGAAGTGTTCAAGTTCAAATATTAAACGGAACAGAAGCGGTTGGGACATAGACGGACAGAAGTTTTTAAGTGCTTGAAAAAAAGTTTTAAGTGCTTGAAACTTTTTCCCGGTCCCAGTTTACCCTCCAGCGATTTTCACTGAAAAGACTCAACAAATACGAAATAACATGAAACTCCGCCTATTCACATTCTCGCTGCTGCTGTGGGCAGCGTTGCCCACCATCAGCCGTGCCGACAGCACGTCGCAGGCCGCAGGATTCGGCGCTGTATCGTGGTACGACTACCGCGACCAGACCTTCAACCCCGACCTCAACAACTACGGGTCTTTCTACCAGCCCATCGTCATCGACACGCCGGAGAAACTGGCGCAACTCGCCTGGCTCGTGAACGAAGGACACAACACCTTCACAGGGTGCATCTTCACGCTCGGCGCCGACATCGACCTCAACCGGACGGAGAACGGAGAACGGGTGCACTGGGTGCCCATCGGATACAGCGGCGACCACACCTTCAACGGTATGTTCATCGGAATGGAAAAAGGTATCGACAAGGCGGTCTGGCAGGAGGAGTACAGCCACAGCATTTCAGGCATGTACATCGACGCTGCCATCCCGACGAGCCAAATGGGATTGAGAGCCATCGGTCTGTTCGGATGCGTGAAGGGCTATCTTGGTCATCTGCGGCTGACGGACTGTCATGTCAACGTGACCACCGATGGCAACCAGACGTTTACGTCCTATCTCTTGATGGGGGCTGTCGGCTTGCTGTGTGGTGAAAGCCGTGAGCAAGGATATACCGACGACACCATTTTCGAGGAGATGCGCACAGGCTATTTTCATGCACCACACGGCATCTACGACGCCCAGGTCGATGGTACCATAGCAGTAGGAGGGTACATGAACTTCTACGTCGGCGGCGTAGTCGGTTCGGTGTATAGCAGCAAAGGCGTCTGCCACACGACGGCCGACGTCAGTGTCACCTACACCTCGTTGCTCAATCTCTTCGCAGGGGGTATCTGCGGCAGTATGTCCGAGGGGGCCAGTGCATACGACTGCGGCGCTCACTTCATGCTGTCGGGCGACGGCTCGAAGGTGAACGATGCGGGAGGCGTGGTCGGTGAGTTACAGGCAGGCACAAGCGCAGTGGGTTGCACCGCCAGCGGAAGCATCTATGCTTACACCACCCAGACGGATGGCAGCCGGGGCGGCATCTGTGGCGTCATGCACGCGAACACGCTTGTCAAGGCCTGTGTCAGCACAATGTATGTTGACGGGAAGTACAACGTCGGGGGCATCGTGGGGAGAATCCACGACTCAACGAACGAAAACACGGGCGCCCCCTACGTGGATGGCTGTATGTTTGCAGGCCATATCAATGTTTTCCAAGGTCAGAACGTGGGCGGCATCTGCGGCACGCTCGACGATGGCACTTCGTCGCCAGCAAACAGAGGACTGTACATCAACGGCAGCCTGATGGCGGGAACGATGAGCACGACACTTTCGTCGAACGTGGGAACCGTGGCCGGAGCACTGCCCACACCCGTGGAAAACGTTGGCGGATGCTACTACGACAAAACGCTGGCAAAGGGCGATGCCGTCGGAGGAACCCCCACACATGCCAGCATCCGAGGACTGACCACCGACGTGCTCACATCGGGAAATGTCTCCAAAGTGACCATGCTCGACACCGACGAAACGGCGGAGACCGGATTTACGCTCACCGGAGGCTATTACCCGCAGGTGTTCTGCCACGCAGAATGGCCGGGCTACAAGGTGCTGGACAACGACTACAACAACAGCAACCTCTCCCTGCGCCTGGCCCAGAGCCGTCCCTACTGGCGCTACGCAGAGGTTGACAAGTCGAACAGCGTCTATGAACCGGGAGCGTGGCTCGCTTCGGTGCCCCTCACCATACCGAAGGGAGATGCGGCCTACGACCTCGTGACCTACGTCGCAGGCAAGGAGAAGGAAGGTATATGGAATGAGACGAACGGACGCGAGGTAAAGGTGAAAGCAAAGGTTTCATACCCACAGGACAATGACTGCATCAGCGTGAGTGGCGACACTGCGCGAGTGGTGAGCGACGGAACATTCATCACGACCTACACGCTGAAAAACAGTAAAGAACCGCTTCTCGCCTTCAACCGCCCCCTGCCGTTGGGCGGGACGAAGCCACTCTTCATTCAGGCTATGCCGAAGCAGGAGTGGGACGGAACGGTGGCCACGGAATTTGCCGCCGGCACAGGCACAGCGGACGATCCGTACATCATCAAGAACGGTGCGCAACTGGCACGCGCCGTGATGAACAACGCTGAGGGCGAGTGGTACAAGCAACTGTGCGACATCACGCTGGTGAAGGACCTCATCAACTACAGTTCCTACTATCTCTCCGGAACGAACTATGCACCCTATGACCTGAACAACCAGTCGCGCATCTGGGGCTACTCAAGGAACTACGAATGGAACCCTGCAACAATAGGGTGGAAGGCTCGCTACAACGGCGACGGACATTTGGTCAAGGGTGCCTACATCGGAGTGAAGGAATTTGGCCTGTTTGGCAGCATCGCAGCAAGCGGCGTGGTTGAAAATCTGGGCCTGACAGACTGTTATTCAGAGTATATACAAAGCGGCCTGCTGGCTTATAAGATGGACGGAACAGTGACGAACTGCCTGCTGCAAGGCGTCATAGCACCCATCCACAACCATGACGAGGACTCGCACCTGGGCTACAGCGGTGGCATCTGTGCCTATGTAGGCCCGACCAACAGCGAGGCGATTGTCGAAGACTGCGTAACAGCGGTCTATTCCTGCGCCACACTACAGGACTACTCGCCCTTCGTCAGCCTGCCCTTGAGCGGCAATGCGCTGCAGAACCATGGCAGGGTGACAAACTGTCTGGCCGTGGTGCCGACATCCTTTGGCGATGCCACGTTCAACTACGAATACACGGCTGCAGGACACAGTTACATCGACAACTGCTACTGGCTGCGTGGCTATGAACCGACCGACACGGGACAGTCACTCGAAGAAATCTACACGGCTCTGGGCTCACGCAGCCGCTGGACCTACAGCAAAGGCTACTTCCCCACACTCAAATCGTTTGCCCAAACGGACATCGCCCGACTGATGACTATTCCCGTCCGCACCGACGATGGCTACGACGATGGCTATGACCAGTACCTGCTGGGGTTCGACCACCAGTTACTCTTCGAGCCCGGCTCGGCCGAATGGACTTGCACGGACGAGATGAATGTGAGCATCGAAGCCGACGGCGACATGGGCATTATCGTGCCAGTGAGTGCTTCGTTCGACTACAAGGACTCCGGCTATATTCCCCATACCCGATATGTCTTGCACCAGGAGCAAATTGTCGCCCATCTGGGAAATGCCACATACGCCATCCCCGTCCGCACTCGCGGCGGACAGGTGAATCCTGGCATCACGATTGAAGACATGGCTGCACGTTCAGCCTGTATGGGTGCTTTCGACACGGACGGAAACAACGTCCTCTCGCTGGCCGAGGTGAAGGTCGTCGATGCTGCTGCCCTCAACGCGGCGTTCCAAGACACACAGCACCACTATGCCAAGTCCATCCGTAGTTTTCCCGAACTGCGGTTCTTCAAGAACGTCACCTCGCTGACCACGCAACTGAACGGCCTGCCCTATCTCAGGGAAGTCAAACTGCCCTACGCCCTCCAACGCATCGGCAGCGATGCCTTCAGCGGCTGCACACGTCTGAAGGAAGTGACGATTCCTGCCAAAGTCACCGACATCGACCAGCACCCCTTCTACGGCTCCGCCATCGAGAACGTCAGCGTTGACCCCTTTAACGAGGACTTCAAGGCGCGCAGCGGCGTCCTCTACGACGTGAACGACGTGCTCGTAGCCTACCCCAACGGACGCACCGGTGAGGAGGCTGTGCTCGAAGGCCGCATCATCGAAATTGCCGACGGAGCCATCTACCTGCAAAACGGTCTGCAGCGCCTCTACTTCGAAACCGACGACTACGAGACGGTGCCCTACCTCAACTATGACGGCATTGTCACCACCGACGGCAACCTCATCGACGTCTATGTCAGCGACGCCACCTACGGCAGCGTGCTCATGCAGGCTTACAACGACGACGGCTCATGGGACGAGTACATCGATGCAGGCAAACTGCACTGCTACTACCCGCTCACGGTGACCGGTGCCAAGGCGGCCACGATGTACATCGGATTCGACACCGAACTGCCGGCGGAACTAAAGCCCTACATCGTCACATCGACCGACGATACCGAGAACAAGGCCTACCTGCGCAGCATGGAGCGCCGTGTGCCCAGCCGTACTCCCGTGGTCATCCTGGCCGAAGCCGCAGGCAAATACCGTCTGATGCCGCTTGACGAGCCGCTGGAGCCTTGGAAGATGTATAAAAACCAACTGAACGGAGTCAATCGCGACGGCATGCCCGTCAATCAGGGCGACTCCGACCGTGGCAGCATCCTCACGCTTGGCTACAACAGTGCCCGTGTGCTCGGTTTCTACTACTACAAAGGCAGCCGCATTGCTCCCTACCGCGCCTACTTGACCTACGATTGGGTGAACAATGCCGCCGCCCGCTACACCATCAGTTTTGCCGAGGATGACGAGCCGACAGGAATCGAAGAAGTGAAAAGTGAAGAGTTTAACGTGAAAAATGACGGTGCCGTCTATGACCTGCAAGGCCGACGTGTTGGCGAAATGAAGAATGAAGAATTAAGAATGATGAATAAAAGTAACTCTTATTCTTCATTCGAAGGCGAAGCCGACATTCATCATTCATCATTGTCTCCCGGCATCTACATCATCGGAGGCAAGAAAGTCTTAGTGCGTCCGTAACGCTCATTTTTCAACAAGAAAAAGTTGCATCGCGCAGTTCTGACAGTCAAAATGCAGTCGGAACTGCGCGCCGTTTTCGAGCCGGAGGAACAACTGGCGCGGACCTTCCGTGCCGCCGCGACGCTGACACCAGCCCATGGCATAGCGCAGGCAGTGGCGGCAGGTCATCA
>ONXQ01000217.1 GCA_900321835.1 uncultured Prevotellaceae bacterium | reverse complement strand
CCGACGCTATATCAGCGACGAGCAGACGGTGGAGGATGTGCTGCACGACGCTTTCGTGATTATCTTCACTTCGTTCGACAGGCTGCGCGACGTGCGACGGGCCGAGCCTTGGATGACGGCCATCACAAGGAACGTGGCATCCAAGTGCAAAGATCATCTGGAGGCATTGCCAACGGTTTCGCTCGAAGAGACGAGCGAGGCGGAACTGATTGCCGCCGAGGACGAGGAAAGGGACGTGAGGGGCGTGCCGCTGAGCGAGGTGGTGAGAATGATAGACAGACTGCCGGAGGGTTACGGGCAGGTGTTCCGGCTGTCGGTGTTCGAGGGCATGACGCACAAGGAGATTGCCGATATGCTGGGCATCGAACCACATTCGTCATCGTCGCAACTGGCACGGGCAAAGAAGATGCTACGCAAGATGATGCAGCAGTATTGGGTGGCCGGGCTTCTGTTGCTATTTGTTCCTGTTACGTTCTTTTTGCTTAGGAAAGGAGATTCTGCGGTCAAAGATGAAAAGCCAGTTGTGGCGAAACAGAAAGAGACACCCAAAGAATCGCCGAAAGAATCTCCGACTGACCAGCCACAAGAACCCGTGATTGTTCATCTGCCAGTGCATCGTACCACTGTCATTGCGACTGACACCCTGCAATCGGTTATCGCTCAGGCTGTAGATTCTGTCACGTCTGACACATTATCTAATATAATAGCACAAGAGCAGATAATCCCTGACACCATTGCAACCGACACTACAAAGGCTATACGCAAGGTGAAAATACCGCATTACGACATCACTGATCTGTGGCATACACAGGGAACCCGCAGGGCGACATGAGCCGTACCGACAACTACATGACCATGCCGTCGCTCTCTGGCAGCATGACGCGCTCGACGAAGCTTTACAACTGGGGCGACTACATGGACTACGTCATGGCGAATGCGCCGATGATGGACTCCGTGAGTGCATCGAACATGAGGCACGTGGCCATCATCAACTCCAACCATCCGCAAGACCCGCTCACCGAGACCAAGCACCACGAGCGTCCGCTGACCCTGCAACTCTCGCTGAGCCGACAGCTCAACAGCCACTGGTCGCTCGCCACGGGACTGAGCTACACCCGCATGAAGTCCACCTTCGAGAGCGGCAACGAGAACACGATTATCCACCGCACTCAGCGACTGCACTACCTCGGCATCCCGCTGAAACTCGGCTACCGCGTGGTCGGCGGCAATCGCTGGAACCTCTACACCACAGGCGGCGTCCAGCTCGACATCCCCGTCAGCGCACGACTCACCACGCAGTATATCTACGGCGGTTCATACGCCCCCATCGGCAATTCGCCAGACATTGACGCCACCATCAGCGCCCCGTGGCAATGGTCCGTCGGCGTAGGCATCGGCGCACAGTACCAGATTGTGCCACACCTGAACGTATATTTAGAGCCGAGCCTGAACTACTTCATCCCGACCTCCACCGACGTCGAAAGTTACCGCACGGAGCATCCGTTCGACCTTTCTTTGCCCTTCGGCTTAAGATTTACTTGGTAATCGGTGCAGTCTTTTCGCAGTCCGGTGGACTATATAAGTAAAGAGACGTTTATTTTAACTCAGAAGAATATGAAGCATTACAAACACCTCGCTTGGATGATGGCGATAGCCATAGCCAGCATGACGATGACTGCCTGTAGTCTTGACAGTTACGAACCGGAGAAGCCCTTCACAACCGACCCGGTAGGAAAAGCCCATCTTTGGTGTATCGGTCAGCCGGGAACGCGCTCCGTAACAGATGTTGAAAAATTTCTCTTCACCGACGACGACATCGAATGGTTCGACCTAAACACCCGTGAACTGCGCTTCCGCGATACGATGGAGCCACTGCGTGAAGAAATCCCGTTGCTTACTAAGATTGATTTCTATTTGGGTGGCGAGCACCTCTTTTCCGGCGGGGCTACCTGCGTCGGTCTCATCTGTAGCCAGATGTTCGACGACCTCGTGCTCTGCTGCGGAAAGATTGACGGCGAGGTCATCGACGATGGCCGCTACTATCTCTACGACTGCTATCCGCTGCAGTTCATCGACACGGACGAAGTGAAGGCCAATCGCCTTCGTCGCGCTTCGCAATGGGAGACGTTCCTGAAATATATGGAAAGCAAGGGGAAGTTGAAGTAATCGGCTCGCCGCTTGGCTTGTCCAAGAAATAATCGCGCTCTCCGTGCAGTCATTCGTTGCAGTTTCAGACTATATAAATAGAAACTGCAACGAATTTTTATGTACACGATTTATGATTATGCCTACAATGGGCTCCTCTATCTCAACAACATCATGCGTCCGCACCACAAGCGACTGTCGCAACTGATGATTTACTCAACAACAGCCTGCCAGTCACAATGCAAGCACTGCAATATCTGGCAGAAGAAGGTGGAACATCTATCGCTCGATGACATCCGACGAATCATGCAAAGCAAGTGCGTCACCAAACGAACAACCGTAGGACTGGAGGGTGGCGAGTTTATCCTGCACCCACAGGCTGCGGAAATCATGGCGTGGTTCCGCAAGCATCACCCGAACTACACGCTGCTATCTAATTGTCTCGCGCCCCGTCGTGTCATAGATGCCGTCCGTCTCTATCAGCCCCGGCATCTGTACGTCTCTCTCGACGGTGGCCGCGAGACTTACCAGCGGA
Organism: uncultured Prevotellaceae bacterium; assembly: GCA_900321835.1. Classification (GTDB taxonomy): domain Bacteria; phylum Bacteroidota; class Bacteroidia; order Bacteroidales; family Bacteroidaceae; genus UBA3839. The sequence goes on along the minus strand of ONXQ01000217.1, from coordinate 10 downwards.
TGCGTGGGCG
>ONXQ01000199.1 GCA_900321835.1 uncultured Prevotellaceae bacterium | reverse complement strand
AGCACCTTCTGCTGTCCGGCGATGATATATATGCCGGACGATAATGAAGAATGAAGAATGTCGGCTTCGCCTCCGAATGAAGAATAAGTGTTACCGTCATTTCTCATGATCCCTACTCGGTGGCCTTGCAGGTCATAGACTTCCCCAGTTAATACTTCATTCTTCATTCTTAATTCTTCATTTTTAATTTCCCCGATGCCCGTCGGAGTGGGGTCGGTGGCGGTGACCCATTCGTAGCGGCCACTGCCACAGACGACGGTGGCCTGTCCGTTGGCATATTCGACACTGTGGATGCCGCCTTCGTTGGCCGCAATCGTTTTCCCGTTTTCCATGAGGCAGAGGCCGTCGGCACAGGGCACGACGATGGTGGCCACACTGCCGCAGGGCACGCTGAACTGGAAGGCCACGCTGCCTTCGCTGCGCTGCCAGGCGGAGCGGACTTGCCCGTAGCGGGTCTGTGTGGCGATGTCCAGATGGTCGAGGTCGGCAGGCAGATAGGGCGCGATGGTGAAGGTGTCGAAGGCCGTGCCTGTGTTGCGGATGCCGGCGAGTTGGGTGAAGAACCATTCTTCGATGTGGTCCATCATGCAGTGGTTCTGCGAGAAGGCGCCGACGTCCCAGTATTCGGGCGTGGTCGTGTAGCCCTGTGTGACCCACCAGCCATAGGAGGGGCAGTCGGTCTGGTTCGCCATCTGCCACACGATGTCGTTGTAGCCGTACTGGGCGAGTGTCATGAAGACGCACTTGAGGGCAATTTCGCCCGTCTTGATTTTGTAGCCGTCCTGACGGACACGTTCGGCCAGCACGTCGGCCACACGCTGTTCGTCGCCCTCGGGAACGAGTCCGTAGTAGAGCGGCATGGCCTGCTCGCTCTGCCTGCCTCCGCCTCCGCTGACGCTGGTGTAGGTGGCCGTCGTGGCGTTGTAGAATTTCTTGTTGAAGGCGCGCTTGATGTTGTCGGCCATTCGGGCGTAGTTGCGCACGTCGGTGTTGGAACCGAACTGCTCGGCGGCCTCGGCCATCACACGGGCCAGGTAGTAGTAGGTGCAGGTTTCGGTAAACTCGGTCGGCACCATCGGCGAGACACCGGCTGTTTCCTGTCCCCAGTCGCTGAGCACGCTGAAGGAGTTGTTGATGATATAGTCCGTAGTGTTGTCGGAGAAATGCCTCATCAGGCGCTTCATCTTGGCGTAGAACTGCTCGAGGAGCGACGTGTCGCCGTAGTAGCGCCAGTTGCGATAGGGCACGAGGATGGCGGCTCCGCCCCAGTTGACATCGTCGCCATAGACGTTCATGTAGTAGGGCGCGACGCTGGGCACGTGGCCGTCGGATTGCTGGGCATCAAAACAGTCGAGCACAACTTTCTTGTAGAAATTCTGCATGTCGAAGTTGCTGTTGAGCGAAACGTACATCTCATTGGGCACGTCGAGCCAGCCGAGTTTTTCGCGGTGCGGACAGTCGGTGATGGAGTTGTAGAGTTGCGAGGCGATGGCGTCGCGGCAGATGACGTGAATCTGGTCGATGAGCGAGTTTGAAGTCTTCAGCGCACCGACGTTGTCCACGTCGCTGCGGATGCGCATGGCGGTGAAACTGGCGGCGTCGGGCTCGTCGTCAAGACCGATGATTTGAAGGTAGCGGAAGCCGTGGTACATGAACTCCGGTCCCCACGTCTCTCCCTCTTCATCGCCGCGGAAGGTATAGACCTCGTACGTGTCGGCCGGACCTGTGTAGAAATTCTCCATGTAGATCGAGCCGTCGGGGTTGAGACTCTCGCCGCAGCGCAGGCTGATTTGCTGCCCGGCACGTCCCTTGAGGCGGAAGCGGTACTGTCCGGCGAAGTTGCGGCCAAAATCGACCATGCGCAGGGTGTAACCGCCGCTCTGGATGGTCTTCACCTCGACTGCCGGCCATTCCTCGACCACACGCAGCGGTTCGTACATGCGGCTGCGCAGGGTGCCATGTCCGCTCACGCCGCTGTGGGGGCTCTGGAAATGTGGCGTGAGGATGCTGACGTTGTTCCAGGCAGAGAGGTCGATGGCGGGGTTGTTGAGTTCAGGAATGACGAGGCGAGCGTCGTAGTCCTCGCCGCCCCACCAGTTGCTGCCCAGCGTGGGGCCTGCCTGCCAGCGCCAGTCGGTGTCGGTGACGATGCGTTCGCTGGTACCGTCGGCATATTCGAGTAGCAGTTCGGCCATGAGAGCTGTGGCACCGTTGTTCTGTACCTCGCCTTTGGAGAAACGTCCGTCGAGGTGGTCGATGTTGTAGATGCCGCCTGCCACCTGGGCAATGAGGGCGTTGCGGCCCTGGGTCAGGAGGTCAGTCACGTCGTAGGTGGAGTAGAGCAGTGTCTTCTCATATTCGCTCTCGCCGGGTTCGAGCACGGCATCGGTGACGGGCTGTCCGTTCAGCCGCAGGGTGAACACACCGAGTGCGCTGGCATAGATGCGGGCACGCGCCACTTTCTTGTTGAGGGTGAAGGTGCGGCCAAAGTAAGGCACACTCGTTTCCTTCTTCGTCGGAGGATGTCAGGATGGTGAAGGCTGCAGGGAAGTTGGCAGCAATGTCGTCGCCCTTGCCCACGGCATGGTCGTTCTGGCGCGGATAAAGTACGACGCGGTCGATGCTCCTGACGCTGCCCAGGTCGAGCGTCACGACCACAGGCACAGCCACGTTCTGCTGGGTGGTCCATCCAAGGGCGCTGCCGTTAATGACGCCGTCGGTCAGATTGGCAAGAGCCCAGCCGTACTGTGGCAGTTCCCATGTGTCAGCATCTTTTCCGACAGAGAGCGTGGCAGAGCGTGCGACATTGTCCGAACCGCTATACACCTCCATTTCAGCGAGTTGGACAAACGAGAAACCTGCATCGGTCGAGGCACGCAGACCGAGTTCCGACACGTCCAGCTCGGCATGAATCCACCGTCCCGTCCACTGCGAGGCATCCATGAAGGCTGTCTCGAACGTCGAAGCCGCCGTGGCGCTGCCGTCGGTCGTCTCGACCGTCACCGTCCACGTGTAGGCGGCACAACTCTTCAGCGGGGTGCCTTCGTACTTGATGCCGTAGGGCACAGGGCTTTCCACCCTGCCCGAGTTCCAGACTTCGCCGCCAGCAGCGTCGCACACCGTAATCTGGTAGGCCGTCTGTTGCACGTCGCGCTGGTCGCTCTCCAGTTGCCAACTGAACCGCGGCGTCGGCGTGTCAATGCCGAGAGGACTGCGCAGGCCCTCCACTTTCAAATCGTTGACTTGGGTTGCTGCCCGGGCTGCAAGGGTGGCAACCATCACGCCGAGCAGCATCA
>ONXQ01000200.1 GCA_900321835.1 uncultured Prevotellaceae bacterium | reverse complement strand
CCGACGTTATAGACTTGGCCTTCGCGTCCCTTGCGGATGACGAGGTCGATGGCCTTGCAGTGGTCTTCGACATAGAGCCAGTCACGCACATTCGTGCCGTCACCATAGACGGGAAGTTGCTTGCCGCTGAGGATGTTGTTGATGATGAGCGGAATGAGTTTCTCGGGAAAATGGTACGGGCCGTAGTTGTTGGAGCAACGGGTGATGGTGACGGGCATCTTGTAGGTGTCGTGGTAGGCCATCACAATCATGTCGGCACTCGTTTTCGAGGCGCTGTAGGGCGAGTGGGGGCAGAGTGGGGTCTGCTCGGTGAAGTAGCCTTCGGCGCCAAGCGAACCATAGACTTCGTCGGTCGAAACCTGATGGTAGCGGACACCGTCGCGCCAGGTGGGGTAGCCTTGTTCGTCACGTCCTGTGACCCAGGCTCGGCGGGCTGCGTCGAGCAGGTTTTGTGTGCCGAGGATGTTGGTCTGGAGGAAGAGTTGTGGATTTTCGATGGAGCGATCCACATGACTCTCGGCAGCGAAGTTGACCACGACATCGAAGCGGTATTGCTTGAAGAGGTCTTCAACGAGGGCTTTGTCACCGATGTCTCCGCGATGGAAGAAGCAACGCTGGTTGTCAATGTCGTCGGCAATGGTCTTGAGGTTGCCGGCGTAGGTGAGTGCATCGAGCACAACGATGCGAACATAATTGTGCGCTTGCAGCATGTATTTCACAAAGTTAGCGCCGATGAAACCGGCTGCACCTGTCACTAAATAGGTCTTCATAAATATATTATAATAATTTAGAATTAACAAAGGAGAAAGCGGTGGAGTGGCTGGGTAGGTATCGTGGAATGTGGACTTGCCTGTGCCACTTTTTTCTTCTGCGTCTTCTGGTTGGGAAGTTCTTGCGACTGGGTCGTGGGACGTGTCTGGCCTGTTTCGTAGAGTTGGATGGCACGCTGCACGGTCAGGTCGTTCTGGTTGATGTACTGGAGATAGTCCTGCATCTCGAACATATTGTAAACGATGTTTCCGTAGATGGCATTCTCGAAGAGTTTCTGGGAGTGGCGTATCATGTTGTTGCGCCGCTGGATGCCTTTGCTGTCGGCAAAGAGGGCAAACTGCTCGACGAGGTGCTGGTGCTGGAGATACTGCACAAGTTGCGGTGCAGTTTCAAAGCGGCTGAGTTCGGCACGGTTCTGGTCGGTGTAGTTGAAGCAGAACTCGACAATCAGTCCGCGGGTGGCGCACTGGGTGAAGTAGGGGGTGAAGAGGGTGGTGTCCTCGGCTACGAAATAGTCGGGCATGATGCCTCCGCCGCCATATACAATGCGACCGATGGTGGTCTTATACTGCTCACCCGTCTGCTGAATAGAGTCTTCGTTGAAGAATTCTCCACGGTTGTAGCGTGTGATGAGGTCCTGCTCGTAGTCCTCGGTGTGTCCCTTTTCGTAAGGCTTCTGGATACAACGCCCCGAGGGTGTGTAGTAGCGGGCGATGGTCAGATGAATGAGGCTTCCGTCGCTGAACTCAATGGGCTGTTGCACAAGTCCTTTGCCGAAGGAACGGCGGCCGACAATGATGCCGCGGTCGTTATCCTGGATGGCACCCGCAAAGATTTCAGCAGCCGAGGCCGTCGTTTCGTCTGTCAGCACGATGAGCGGAAGCCGCTGGTAACTGCCACGTCCGTCGCTCTTGTAGTCCTCACGCTTTGCCTTGCGGCCTTGCGTATAGACAATGAGACGGTCGTTGGGCAGAAACTCGTTGACGGTCTGGATGGCAGCCGCCAGATAACCGCCGCCGTTGCCGCGAAGGTCGATGACCAAGCCTTTGAAACCTTCCTGCTGGAGTTGGGCCAGTGCCATCAGAAGTTCGGGGTAGGTCGTGTCGCCAAAGTTGCGCATACGGATGTAGCCCAGTTCGGAGGTCAGCATGTAGGTGGCATCGATGCTGTGGACGGGGATGTCGCCACGGGTGATGGTGAAGTTGCGCTTCTCTCCGTGGCGCAAGATGCCGAGTTTCACTTTCGTGCCTTTTTCACCCTTTAGCCGGTGCATGGTTTCTTCGTTGGAAACCACCTCGCCGACGTATGGCTCTTCGTCAACACTGATGATGCGGTCGCCAGGCATCAGTCCTGTCTTTTCAGACGGACCGCCATGAATGACGCTTGAGATATAGACCGTGTCGCGCTTGATGGTGAACTGAACACCGATGCCTGAAAAAGAACCGCGCAGGTCGTCGTTGGCTGTTGTGGCGTCTTGGGCAGAAATGTAGGAAGAGTGGGGGTCGAGTTCGCTCAGAATCTGGGGCATTGCCTTTTCTACCAGGTCTGAAATCTGCACAGTATCGACATACTGCTCGTCAATGATGTGGAGCAGGTCGTTGAGTTTGTTGCTCGACGTGTTAATGATGTTCAGGCGGTTGCCGGAGAATCGGTTGGCCAGAAACGTGCCAATGATGATGCCGGCGACCACGCTGACGGCTATGATGATGGGAACAAAACGGTTGCGGTTCATGTGTTGTTTTGAATCAAAGATTATTCTCCAAGATAGATGACTTCGATGCCAGCGCGGCGCAACAGTTCGATGCCGTC
>ONXQ01000201.1:5273-6482 GCA_900321835.1 uncultured Prevotellaceae bacterium | reverse complement strand
ACTATAACGCCTGAGCGCTTGGAAAAAAACGTCTGAGCGCTCAGACGAAAACGTCCGAGCGCTCGGAAGAAAATTTCTGAGCGCTCAGAGCCTTAACGCGCGCGTGAAAGAAAAATCCCCACGCGCATCACTGCGAATGGGGACGGCTGTGATCACAAATATTAATCTTAACTAACTTAATAGGTTGGCCCCCTCTAACTCCCCCGAATGGGGGAGGACGCCAGTCCTCTTTTTTAAATTCTCTTTTTATTTATTTTTTTTAGGGGTTGGGGAGAGGCTTTCACTCCAACTCCATTGGATCGTACGGATGCGGAGCAGACATCGGGTCGCCCATGCCACCCGGCGCGTTGGGGTCGTACTTGCGACGCCCCGACGTGAGCAGGTAGTTGCGGTTGAAGGCCACCTGCAGTTTCCACGTCTGCCGTCGCGTCGATTTCTTATACTCCTCATTGGGATATTGCCAGATGGGGAACGTGCCCTTCTCGATGCCGACCGCCTCGAACGTGTAGAGGTGAGCGGTGTCGTAGATTTTGAGAATCAGCCCAGGCAAACCGCCGAACTTCCACGGACCTCGACGGATGGGGATGTCCGCCGCGAACCAAGCCACGTAGTCGCGGCCTCGCCAGTGGCACGTTGCCTTTTGGCATACGTGGCCGAGAATAGTCTTCCGTTCCGTTCCCAGTCGCCAACCCTGTGGCTGGATTTTCTCTTCGTAGCGCAGAGGCCACTCTTGTCCGAGCGGCATCATGGCCCACTCGTTCAGCGTGTCGCCGTGGATGAAGATGTCGGAGTATTGGTATTCGCTCCACACGTCGGGACGCTTACCCCGCATCCACCACGTGCCGTTGGGCACACTCTGGGCACGCGGATTGGCCTTGTGCCACTTGACGCGTTCGTCGTCGGCCTGTTCGACAAACAGGCTGCAATACTTCGTCATCTTCTTACCGATGAGCAGTTGTCCCAAGTCCAGATAAGTGCTGTCCTGCTTGATGTCATCGGCATTCCAGGCATAGAGGATGCGCAGGTTGGCGGTGTCTATTTGCTTGCGACGGACGACGGTGTTGTGGCGTCCTGGCACTGTTGCCCCGCTTTGTTTGTGCTGGGCGTTGGCTTCGCAGCAAAGGACTGCGAGAGCGAGGAGAAAAAGAATTTTGTTCATTTTTATTTAATTATTAAGTATTAATGTTTTTGCAAGCCCCTCCCTATGGG
>ONXQ01000201.1:0-5250 GCA_900321835.1 uncultured Prevotellaceae bacterium | reverse complement strand
GGGGAGAGGCTTTCACTCCAGTTCCAATGGTTCGTAGGGATGCGGCTGTGAACTTGGCAAACCTGTGCGGCGGTCGATGGCTCCGCCCGTCTTCAGATGGTCGCGGTTGGCAGCCACCTGCAGTTTATGAACGTGCTCTCGCGTGTCATTCCTGAAACCCGCATAGTCGCGCTTGGTGATGGGAAACGTGCCGGACCGGAGGCTGACTGCCTCCCATGTGTAGAGCCGCTGCATGTCGTTGATTTTCAGAATGAGCCCGGGCAAACCGCCAAAAGCCCACGGACCGAGACGCACAGGGATGTCGGCGGCAAACCAAGCCTCGAAGTCGCGACCTCGCCAGTGGCATACGGCGCGTTGACAGGTGTGACCGAGAATCTCCAACCGTTCGTCCTTCAGCGTCCACCTCTGCGGAGTGGCTGGTTCGGTGTAGTAGGCGTTGTAGCGTTCCATCGCCCACGGCATCCAGGCGTAGAACGTCTGCACGCCGCCTTCGGTGAAGATTTCCGTCCATTGGTATTCACTCCAGTATTGTCCCTCACGCCCCGACGTGAAGGCTGCGCTGGGCACGCCTTCGGCATGAGGATTGGCTTTCAGGTAAGCATCGTAGAGCGAGTCGGCGCGTTCGAGCAGACGGCTGTAGTGCTTGCTCAGTTGTTTCCCCACCAGCAGGACTTGCAGGTCTATGTACGTGTTTGGATCGTGAATGTCGGTGGCGTTCAGTGCGTATCGTACTTCCATCTGCGCCTTTCCGACCACAGTGCTCTTTCCCACGCCCCTCGGTTTTGGCCGCATGACGTGTCCCTGCTTCTGCTGCGCATGTAGTAAGCAGCACAAACTGGTGAATACCATGAAGATAGTGATGATTCTCTTAGTCATATTTTTACAATAATTTGAAACGGATTGGTTGAAGAGGTTGTTGAGTTGTAGTTCCAGTTCGATGCGTTTGAGTTTCAGTTTTGCGGAAGCATCGGCGAACCAGGCGTGGCGGTTCTCGGCAGTCAGGTTGGTGTAGTTGTCCTCGGCAGCGAGGGTCAGGGTGAGCGTCTTCGTGGGATAGATGTTCATGGAGAGGCGCTGGGTATTACTGCGTACAAGGGTAGCGTGTTCACGTTGACCTTCGGCTTCACTGCGGCTAAAACTGAAGCCGCTGCTATAGACAATGCCCATCCATTCGAAGGGGCTGAACGTGAGTCCGCCGCCGAAACTGACTGCTTGTGCGTGGTACTGATAGAGGTTGTCGGCGATGAGCCGTTCGCTCTTCGACAAACTGTAGTTGCCAAACAAGCGGATGGAGGAGCGCCAGAAGTCGAAGCCTTTGCTGACCTCGCCGCCGAGGCTGTAAGTGTCATGCGTGGTTGGCTGATTGACGGCCTGCACGACGCTGGTAGCCCCTTCGTAGGTGTAGCCGTAGATTTGGTTGTCTTCGCTGCGGCGGAAACTGAAACTGGCATTGGCAAACACGGCCTGCAAGGCGTTGCGGTAGCGCAGGTTGGCACTGGCTCCGTAGTTCTTCGTCTCGGACAGTTGTTCGACGTAGGAGCGTTGGAACGTGCGGTAGTTCGACATGATGTAGCCGCTGTAGATGCCGCCTGGGTCGCCCACGGTTTTGTTGTAAGTCGCACTGGCAGAGAGATTGAAGTGGCGGTCGAAGGACCAGTTCATGGAGAGTGACGGCGCAAGGAGCAGGTGGCTGTACGTGTGATTGTCCTTGCGTACGTGGTCGTCGAGCCTCTGTGTGTAGAGTTCGAGCGGCAGGCCAAGAGTGACGCTGAAGTCGTAGGTCTCGTACTTGTACGACTGCCCCAGTGCGATGTTGTAGGTGTTGTACCAAAGGTCATTAAGGCATTGCCCCTTGAGCATTGATGCACCATCGAGGTCGGTCGTGATGCCGTGCAGATTGGCCGAGGCACTGATGCCGTAGTTGAACTTGAAGCCTGTGCCGACGCGGAGGGTGTAGCCCGTGTTGAAACGTGCGGCGATGTGGCGCGAGGTGAGGTCCTGGACGTATCGCGCCGAAGTGCCTTCATGCAGCGAGTCGATGCCGACGCTGAGCGTGTTGGGCCGTTGGGCGTAGCCGACGGAGAAGTAGAGGTCGAACAGGTTCCTGCCGATGTTCTGCGTGGTGTTGAAAGTGTTGGAAATGGAGAAGGAAGGGCGGTGGAAATGCTGGTGAACAAAAACCTCCCCCAAACCCCTTCCCAAGGAGGGGGAGTTGCAATACTGCGTTTGCCCCAAAACGTCATCTTTGTTCCATCCGGCATTGATTTGCAGGACGTTGGCCATGAAGGCGGTGGATGAGTTGTTGCAGTAGCGGGCCTGGGCAGACAGGTTGTGCAGTGTGGTCGTGCTGGTCAGGGTCTCTTCGGTGAGCAGGCGGCTGGTGTCGCTGACGAAACGGTCGCTCAGCGACGTGCCTTCGCGGCGGATGTGGTCGTTGTGATAGCCGATGTTGAACGTCACTTCCTTGTCAGCCGTGAGGCGTTCGAGGTGGTTCATGCTGACGATGTGCGAACGGTTGTCGAGTGTGCGTTTCGAGGGCAGGCCTGTGCCCGAGGGCAGAATGGCGCCGACGGGGCAGAAGGGGTAGAGCGGCACGGAGTTGATGCCGTAGTGTGAGACCAGTTCCTGACTGATGTCGTCGCCCGAGTTGTTGCCCTTGTAGAGCGTCATGTTCTGACGGTTTCGTCCGAAATACATGCCGATGAGTTCGCCTTTCCAGAGCAGGGCGTCGCCCCATCCGCCTCCGACCATCGCATTCACGGCTACGGTGCCTTTGGCTCCGTCCTTCAGTTTGAGGTTGATGGCTACGTCGTCGGTCAGCGTCTTGCCCTGCAGCATCTTCTTGTCCTGATGGTGTTCGAGCACCTGCACACGGGCGACGTCGTCGGCATTGATGTTGTTTGTGGCGATGCCGTAGCGTCCTTGCAGCAGGTCCATTTCTTCGACGTAGAAGCGCTTGATGGCTTTGCCGTTGTACTTGATGCTGCCGCCGTCGGTCACTTCGATGCCGGGCATCCGTCGAAGGACGTCGCCGATGACGCGGTCACCCTGCTCCTTGTATGTCGCCACGCTGTAGTTCACGGTGTCGCCCTGCTGGTCAATCTTCTTGGCGCGCACGCTCACCTCCTTCAGTTGCACGGCCTGCTGACGGACGCTGAAATCCACGCGCTGCGAACGGTTGGGCACGGTGCGCACCTGCTGTCCGATGCCCAGTCCTGCGGCTGTGACGACGAGCGAGTCGGCCGCCCGAGGATAGAAGCCGTTGCTTTAGGAGCGACCGTCACATAGGCATCGACGGCACGATGGAGCGAGTCGGTGACGTTGCCTTCGATGACCGTCTGCGCCTGCATCGGCAGAGCCAGTGTGTACTGGAGAAGGATGGCTGTTAGGAGGCGTTTCAGGGTCATTTGCGTAGCCATGAAGCGTTTTCTATACATTGAATGAACGGGATGTGCAGTGTTTCGGAAGTTTCAAGTGCTTAAAAATGATTTTTCACTTCTCACTTTTTCACTTTTTCTTCGGCGTGGTGTTGAACTTGTAGGCGAGCGAGAGCAGGACGTAGCGGCCGAGCATGTTGGTCCAGCGCTCGGTGCGACCTTGGGCGTTGACTTCGTAGGTGGTGTTGGTGCGTTGTCCGAAGAGGTCCTCGCCGATGAGAGTGGCGGTGAGACGTCCGTGGAGGAAGGTGCGGCTGAGTTGGGCATTGGCGACGAACTCGTCGTCGTTCATCGCTTTGTCCTGATAGCCACGGCGCGACTGCATGGACAGGGTGGTGCTGAACTGGATGTCGAGGGGTAGGGTGTAGGTGGCAGTGAGGCCGTAGTTGTAATCCCAAACACTCTGACCAGCAAGTCCTGTGGCTGTAGAAGTGTCCCTAAGGATGCGGCGCCAGATGGCTTCGCCTCCGAAGTTGAGACTGAGTTTTCCACGGTTGTAACGAATACGAAGACCGTTGCGCAGGCGGTGGTTGTTCACGGTGGAAAAGCCATCGTCTGTTGCGCCTGCAATGGCAGCGAGGTCGCGGGTGTGGGAGAAGTCGTAGTCGGTGGTGGTGTTGATGTGCCAACACTTTGCCGAGTCGAGGGCAGTGTTGTAGTAGAGTTCGATGCCTGTGTCCCAGTTGCCGTTGATGTTCATGGGGTGGTAGGTGCGCTGACCACTCGTGGGGTCATAGGTATAGCCCGTGCCGATGACGTTGCGGAACAGGTTGACATGGCTCCAGAGCGAGAGGCTGCGGTCACGTTCGCGTTGGCCGATTTGCCCATGTATCTCGACGTTGAAGCGCTGTGTGGGTTTCAGGTCGGGATTGCCTGTCTGTACAGCCAATGGATTGGCATCGTTGCGACGATCGACGAGCTGGATGAGTTCGGGCTGGGTTTGGGTGAGTTGCATACGGATGTGTCCACCACGGGAGTAGTTGCGGTCGTAGTATTGCAGAAAGAGTGTGGGTGCCAGCCAGTTGTAATGTCGCGTGAGGTCGGTGGCCAGCGGCGAGGAATGGTAGTGGAGGGTGCGCTGCTCGTGAGAGAAAGGCATGCTGAATACGAATTGCAGATAGTGCTTGTCTTGAATGGACTCAAAGTACTGAAACACAAAGTAGCCTCTGTGACGGCGACGCAGCGTGGTCTGGTCGTAGGAGTTGGCAAGGTCGAGTGCCGCCATGATGGAGTCGTGCGTTTGTGGCAAGTCGCCGAGGGCATGTGTGCTGACATCGGCCCATAGTGTGTTGAGCAGGTCGAGACGGTGCAGGGCGCTGGTCTGCTCGTTGTACTCTTGCTCATAACTGTAGCCAGCGGTGAAATCCCAGTGGTTGCGCCAGTGGATGTCGTAACTTGTCTCGGCGTTGAGGATGTAGCGGCGCGAGGGTGTGTGGTTGTACTGGTTGCGACGGCTGTTCTGCGCAGGTGTGAGCGTATAGTTGTAGGCATCGTGCGAGAAGTTGTCGGCACGCGTACGGGTGTAGATGCCGTCGAGCGTGAGGTTGAACGAGTCGCCGCTGGGCAGTTTGAAGGTGGCTGTGTTGTCAAGCCCGATGTAGTCGTTGTGCTGGCGCAGCAGGCTTTCGCTCATCATGTCGTTGACGAGTTGCTGCTCGGCGGCGTCGCTGAAGGTCTGCGAGGTGTTGCGGCTGCTGTTGCGCTGGTTGCCGCCGGTGAAGATGAGGTTGCTGCGCATGACGAAGGGGAACTTGAGGCGGAAGTGGTTCTGGATGTCGTAGGAGAATTCTTTGCCCAGACCGTGGTAGGTGGA
>ONXQ01000206.1 GCA_900321835.1 uncultured Prevotellaceae bacterium | reverse complement strand
CAATGCCGATGAAGAACCGCTGCGCCTGCGGATGAAGGGTGTGGTCAGCACTGGCGACCGACGCACGGCAGCCGAACTCTATCCTGCCCGCATTGGAGACATCGGACTCAGCACCAACTACGTCGAGTTTCCCGACGTCCATCGCGGCGACTCTGCCACCGCACGCATCGAGATCTGGAACGACTCTCCCGAAGTCTATACCACCCAACTCATGCACCTTCCCTCCTATGTCACCGCCGTCTATAAACCCGCCATGCTGGCACGCGGACGCCGCGGTTTCATCGACCTCACCCTCCACAGCGACGGGCTCCACAACGAAGGCATCAACCAGACAAGCATCTATCTGGCCCGCTTCATCGGCGACAAGGTGGGCAGCGACAACGAAATCGTCCTCTCCACCGTCCTGTTGCCCGATGCAGCCACTTTCCAGTCGGAGTTGAACCGGCCCACCATCCGCATCTCCACCCACGACCTCAATCTCGGCCGTTTGGGAAAGAAGTCGAAACTGAAAGGCCGCGTCACCCTCACCAACACAGGCAGCGGCATCCTCCACATCAGTGCCGTCCAGGTGTTCAACAATGCCATCCAGGTTTCCATTCCCAAGCGTGACATCCTGCCCGGCGAAACCATCAACATGGACATTGTCCTGCTGGCCAAATACCTGAAGACGGTACGCACACAGCCTCGGGTGCTCCTCATCACCAACGATGTCGAACACGTCAAGGAGACCATCAACGTCAATTTCGAATAGTCGCTGCTGTACCAAATCAGTACCACTGCGTTGGTACGGTTGTACCAGCGCAGTGAAACAAAAGTTTCAGCGCAGTGGAATTAACAATGCACCGCAGTCGGAATACCAGTTCCGCTGCGGTGCATTGTTGGTTGCTTCACAATCTTATGAAAAGTCGGCCTCGGGTTCCCAGAGAAAACGGTCCATGTCCACGTGACCGTTGGCCTTGAACATCACTCCTTCGGTCTCCAGCATCGGCCGCTGCGCTCCCCATCCGGGTGCCGTGCGCCCTTCTTTGTTGACCACGCGGTGGCAGGGCAGGGTGTGGGCTTCGGGGCTGTAGTGGAGAATGCGGCCCACCATACGTGCGTGGTCGGGCCATTCGGCGAGTGTGGCAATAAGGCCGTAGGTCATGACCCGCCCTCGTGGTATCTGACTGACGATGTTCAGCACGTCGTCGCAAAACCTTCGGGCCTGCTCTGGCGACATCAAAATGAATGAAAAAATTAAAAGTGGGTCAAGGGCCAAGAGTCTATGGTCAAGATGGCTCCCGACTCTTGACTCTTGACCAAAGTTAAATGGGATCAGATGAGTTTCTCGCTGTAGGCGTCGTTGATGATGTTGATGGCATTGAGTGAGCGAGGGAAGCCAATCCAGGGGAGCATGGCTGTGACGGCTGCCACCATTTCCTTCTTCGTAATCTTGGTGTTCTTGCAGCCGATGGCATGGGTGCGCAGACGGTCGTCGCATCCGCCCATAGCAGCGAGCATACAGAAGGTGATGAGTTCGCGGTGCTGGAGGTCGATGCCGTTGCGGGTGTAGAACTTGCCAAAGCAGTAGTCGGTCATGAAGCGGACGATGTGCTCCTGTCCTTTAGGCGATGTCTCGAGCATATTTTCGGCATTGCCTTCGCCCCAGAGAGCGTCGATCATCTCGATGCCCTTCTGCCGGCAGTCAGCGTCGGTGGTGGTGGCTTGGTCGTCGAGAGGCAGACGGATGTCATTGTTCTCGAACACTTCGTTCATGACGAGCAGGAAGTCGATGACGCGCGAGAAGCCGAGGAACGGAACGGCCTGATAGACAATCTCACGGATTTCACGGGGCTTGACACCGACGTTGAGGGCGGCATCGACATGGATGCGAAATTCGGTGATGGCGTTGCATCCGAGCGTCGAGGCCAGGATGCACATGACGCGCGTTTTCTCGACGACAGGGCCGTCGGCAATTTCGAGGGTCTCGTCGAAGGCGAAGTTGTCGAAGATGGCTGTGAGTTCAGGGTCGCTCTTGAGCGTATTGACGTTGTTGCGGACAGAAAAGAGTTTCTTGATGATTCTGTGCGCCTTTTCAGTGATTTTGATTTCTTTCATGGCAAAGTGTGTTTTTTGATTTGATGCGACAAAGATAATGAAAAAAATGTCTTAATCGTCATTTCCACTTGACATTTTCGCATTTTTTAACCCAAAAAAGTTAATTTTTTCATGAACAGGCAAGTTTCTGCCGAAAAAAGACGTACCTTTGTATGGAATTTCGTAGGAGATGATGCAGTGTGCTGTGTGTTTTGACAAAATGTAATCATTTTA
>ONXQ01000202.1 GCA_900321835.1 uncultured Prevotellaceae bacterium | reverse complement strand
GAGGCGTTGGGATCGTCCATGCCCTGCACCATGTAGCGGAGCATGCTGCTGTACGTCTCGCGCAACTGCATGAGTTGGCTCTGCAGGTCGTAGTCACCCGTCTGATCGACGAGGGGCTGCAGTTTCTGGAAAAGTTCGATGAGGTTTTGTGCAGGCATAGGTTAAGGTAGCAAATCGCTGTTCTTGAAATCGTTTTGCAGCAGGGTGCGGCGGCGGAGCCACTGCTTCACGCTGTCCACGACGCTGACTGACGGTTTGGACGACGGACGCACCTGAGGCAGAACAACGACACTGTCTGGCCACACCGTCTCCATAGGCAGACATGAAATCCAGTACGACGCATCGGCCGAATCGGTGCGTTCGATGCGACTGGCAACCACGTCGTAGGCCTCCACCAACTTTGCCATGTCGCTGCGTCGGGTGCGCATCAGCGAGTCGTACGCCACAACGGCAAAGAGCGGATTGTAGTGTTTGAGATTTTGTGTGGAGAGAACGAGATTGTGCCCCTGCGAAGTGGCCAAAGTGGCGTAGGGCTCTGGCAGCAGAGCGCCGTCGTACTGCCCGTTGAGCAGCATTTGAAGGCGCAAATTGATGTTGTTAATCTGCGGTTTGTTCAGTTGTTCGCTCTGAAGTTTCGACAGTGCGAGCATACCGTCGGCCGTGTAGTCGAGCGCACTGTTTCGGGTGAAGGCGACGACTTTCTCCTTCAGGCTTTCCCCTGTCTTGAGGCGTGCAGGGCGTGAAGTCACAAGGTAGAGATTGAGGTCGGCCGTCATGACAACGCGGATGCTGTCGCCGCGACTTTTCCACAAAACTGCCTTGACGAGGTCGGCAGCCACAGCATCGACGTGTCCGCGCTGGAACGCCGTGTCGGCATCCATCGCGGCATCGAACGTCATGAGACGTACGTTCACGCCGAGCGAGTCGAACACACCCGTTTGCGCTGCTACATAGAAAGGCATACACTCTGCAGTGGGCAGCACGGCCACGCGCAGGGCGGTCGAGTCATTGGCAGCGGCGTCAGCGGGCGTGTCGGCTGTGTTGCCAACGCAGCACACCAGGCACCCCATCGTGAGCACTGCCGCTATGAGAACCACAATCTTCTTCATTACAAAGAGGAGAAAAACAATCAAGGATTTTAAGGAGGAAAAGGATGAATCGCTGTGAATAAACCCCTTAAATCCTTAAAATCCTTGAAAAGAGATTTACGATGACTATCCCTTGATGGCGGCTACGCCGGGCAGCACCTTACCTTCGATGGCCTCGAGCAGAGCACCACCGCCGGTGGAGATGTAACTAACCTTGTCTTCGAGGCCGAACTTGTGGACGCAAGCCACCGAGTCGCCACCGCCGATGAGCGAGAAGGCGCCTTCTTCAGTGGCCTTGGCAACAGCCTCACCAACGGCGCGGCTGCCGGCGCAGAAGTCGTCGCACTCGAAGCAGCCGGCAGGACCGTTCCACAGGATGGTCTTGGCACCTTCGATAGCCTTTGCGAACTTTTCGCGACTTACAGGACCTGCATCGAGGCCGTCCCAGCCCTTCTCGATGGCGTTCGAGGGGAACACCTTGATTTCAGCGCCGGGCTTGACGGAGAATGTGCCAAAGTCGTAGCCGGTGCAGCATACGCTGTCCTCACCCAGCACGAGTTCAACGCCGTTCTTCTTGGCCATTTCCTCCACGCCGAGGGCAACGTCCAGTTTGTCGAGTTCGACGATTGATTCGCCAATCTCGCCGCCGTGAGCCTTCGAGAATGTGTAGGTCATGCCGCCGCAGAGAATCAGTTTGTCCACCTTGCCGAGCAGGTTTTCGATGATGCCGATCTTGGTGCTCACCTTCGAGCCACCCATGATGGCAACGAACGGGCGCTTGATGTTCGAGAGCACGTTGTCAACGGCCTGAACCTCCTTCTCCATCAGCAGGCCGAGCATCTTGTTGTCGGCGTCGAAGTAGTCGGCGATGACAGCCGTCGAAGCATGACGACGGTGAGCCGTACCGAAGGCGTCCATCACGTAGCAGTCGGCATACGATGCCAGCGTCTTGGCAAACTCCTTCTGGCTTTCCTTCATGGCCTTCTTGGCAGCGTCGTAGGCGGGATCTTCCTTGTCGATGCCCACGGGCTTGCCTTCCTCTTCGGGATAGTAGCGCAGGTTCTCGAGCAGCAGCACCTCACCCGGCTTCAGGGCGTCGGCCTGAGCCTTAGCCTTGGCGCAGTCGGGGGCGAACTGAACGGGCACACCGAGTTTCTCAGCCACGGCGTCCTTGATCTGAGCGAGCGACAGTTTCGGATTCACCTTGCCCTTCGGCTTGCCCATGTGGCTCATGATGATGAGCGCACCACCCTGCTCCAGGATGAGTTTCAGTGTGGGCAGCGCACCGCGGATGCGTGTGTCGTCCGTAATGTCCGTAATCTGACCGTTCTCGTTGAGGGGCACGTTGAAGTCAACGCGCACGATTGCCTTCTTACCGGCAAACTTGTAGTCTTTGATGTTCATAATAAAAAAAAGATTTAGAATAGATACATACTTTTCCAACTGCAAAGTTACGAAAAGTTGAGAGCAATACAAAACGAAAAACAGATTTTTTAGTTTTTATTGCCGAGACGCAGTAACTTCGGCTATGCCAGAGTTACGAAAATAAATGACAATGATATAGAAGATGACCCGAATCTCCTTGATGGGTGAGAGTGGTTGGTGGGGGAAGTCCGAGTCAAGGGTCGAGAGGCAAATTCGTATCATTCGTACAATTCGTAGTCAAAAACCTTCATTCGCCGTGTTAAAAACCATCCTGCACAGCAAGGCCGTTAGTTATCATTTTATCAACTATCTCCTGTCCGTCACGCCGCCTGAGAATCGCGTAAAAATCATCACGCTGTTTTTCGTCGCAAATTCCGCCGGGATTTTGCATAACCGCAAACAAACCTTACAACCACCTCATTATCAGAACAATAAAAAGAAAAGAGCCGTTTTCCACTTTCTTTTTCCCAGCCCAACCACGAGTGCAGTGCAGTGGAAAATGATTTCGTCCGCAGACGAAAAAAATTTCGTCCGCAGTCGAAATCATTTTCCACCGCAGTTCCGACGGCGTCC
>ONXQ01000203.1 GCA_900321835.1 uncultured Prevotellaceae bacterium | reverse complement strand
CATCTTTTCCGGCAATTCGCCCATCGATGCGCCCAAGTTCATCTACTACCTCGTCATTCTCTACACGTCGCTCCAGCCGCTGAAAGACCTTTCGAAGGCTGGCTACAGCATCCAGAAAGGCATGGCCTCGATGGAGCGTATCAACAAAATCCTCCGTGCCGAGAACAACATCAAGGAGCGTCCCGACGCCACCGACATAAGCGGCCTCGAGCGCGACATCTGTCTCAACCATGTCTCGTTCTCCTACAACGGACAGCGCGAGGTGCTCCACGACATCAACCTCCATGTCGAGAAGGGCAAGACCGTCGCCCTCGTCGGACAGTCGGGCTCGGGCAAATCGACGCTCGTTGACCTCATTCCCCGCTACCACGACATAGCCGACGGCGAAATCCTCATCGACGGCAAGAATATCAAGTCGCTGCGCATCAAGTCGTTGCGCGGACTGATAGGCAACGTTAACCAGGAAGCCATCCTGTTCAACGACACGGTGTTCAACAACATCGCTTTCGGGGTCGAACATGCCACGCGCGAGCAGGTCGAACAGGCCGCCCGCATTGCCAACGCCCACGACTTCATCATGGAGATGGAGCAGGGCTACGACACCCCCGTCGGCGACCGTGGCTGCCGTCTGAGCGGCGGACAGCGACAGCGCATTAGCATCGCCCGTGCCATTCTCAAGAATCCGCCCATCCTCATCCTCGACGAGGCCACGTCGGCCCTCGACACCGAGTCCGAGAAACTCGTGCAGGACGCGCTGCGCGCTGGAGCGCCTGATGAAGTCACGAACCACCATCGCCATTGCTCACCGACTCTCGACCATCAAGAATGCCGACGAAATCTACGTGCTCCACGAAGGCCGCATCGTCGAGCAGGGCACCCACGACGACCTCATCGCGCTCGGTGGCTACTACAAGCGCCTTCATGACATGCAGGCCCTGTAGGGCAGAAACCCGCCGTCCGCCCTTCAGCCGAAAACACACCGCAGTCGGTCCGGATTTCGTCCGCAGTGCAAATAAATTTCGTCCGCAGTTGAAATTTTTTTCGTCTGCGGACGATTTTTTTTTTCGTCTGCGGACGAAATTCAGTTCCACTGCGGTGGTACAAAAATACCACTGCGCCGAAATTGTCGTTTCAGCGCAGTGGTACAGACCGTTAGGTGTTGCTCAAAATTCGACGGGTAGCAGCAGTTTCACCACCACGTTGCGCCCCATGTTGAAGACGCCCGTGCGTCCCGTCGCGGCGTTCACGTCGGCATATTTCAGCCGGCTGAGGTGCGACTGGTAGGCACGGTCGAAGAGGTTGCTGACGGTGAGGCTGACCTCGCACAGTACGGTGAGGCTGACCTCGCACAGTTTGCGTCCGCCCAGCAGGATGTCGGTGCCGGCCGAGAGGTTGACGAGGGTGTAGGAGGGTGTCGGCGTCTCTGTGCCGTCGGCCCTGTAGCAGTGCGACTGGCGCAGGTTGCATTCGAGGCCCGCAGCCACATAGGCATTGTTCAGTGTGCGGGCGTGGTGGGTCAGTTCGACCTTCACGTCGCTCGTCCACCGCGCCGGCGGCGTCAGTGGCAGGTAGCGCGTGTCGGGGTCCTGGTGCAGTTGGCGTGCGTCAACCAGGCTGAACGTGTTTTCCCAGTGGAGCGAATGGATGGGGTGGACATCGACGCTCGCTTCGAAGCCCAGCAACTGGGCGTCGCCCTGCGTGTAGCGGTAGGTGAGGAGGCCGGGTTCAAACACTTCAGACGTGCGGTGGGCAAAGATGAAGTTGGAGATGCGGTTGGCAAACAGGGCCACGGTGGCCGACACATAGCGGCTGCTGAGGTCCATGCCCAGGTCGGCCTGCCAACTGTGCTCGGCCTTCAACGCCGAGTTGCCGACCTCGTAGCGGATG
Organism: uncultured Prevotellaceae bacterium; assembly: GCA_900321835.1. Classification (GTDB taxonomy): domain Bacteria; phylum Bacteroidota; class Bacteroidia; order Bacteroidales; family Bacteroidaceae; genus UBA3839. The sequence goes on along the minus strand of ONXQ01000203.1, from coordinate 1,927 downwards.
GTTCCTTCGTGTTCGCCGTTGCTGCCCAGTTCCGACAGGTTCGGCGCACGGAAACCGTGGGCCAGGTTCGCGCGCACGTTCATATTATTGTTGATGTGCCACACGGCACCCACACTGCCGCTGAGGGCGGAGAAATGTCGTGAAAAGTCGGTGAAGCGCACGTCGCCGTCGTCAACAAGGCCCTCGCTGTGGAGCGAACGGTGGTCGAATCGCAGACCGCCGCTGAGCGACCATCGTCCCACTTCCTTCTGCGCCATGCCGAACAGCCCTGTGTCGAACAGGCGATAGGCGGGGATGAGAAATTCGTCGCCGCGGTTGAGCGAGCGCTGCCACATTCCGCCCACGCCGCCGGTGAGTTTCCAACCGGTGAGGTCGCCGCTTGTGTAGCGCACGTCGTAGGTCATCGTGTGGAGCAGAAAGTGCAGACCCGCCTCGTCCATCGCCTCCTCAAATTCCTTGCGGCGGTTCTGCTGATAGCCCAGTGTGGCCTGCAGCGTGCCTTCGCCCACGTAGATGCGGTTTTCAATCACCGCCTTCGTGTGCGCGACACGCTGGTAGGGCAGGGTGCGGCCGTAAGTCTTCAGGTCGCCGTCGTGCAGCAGTTCGCCCGTCGTGGCGTCGCGTTCGCCCTCAACAATGCCGGGTGTGAGTTGGTAGTGGCTCAGCGTCAGGTGCGAGTAACCCCAGCGCTTGTGCAGGCCCAGCATCAACGTGCCGCTGTGCTCGTGGAACTGCGAACCGGGCACGTAGCCGTCGTACTTATTCTTATAGGCGTGCGCGAGTTTCTGGCTCCAGCGCGCGTTCCACACGAAGTCGCCCTCGTGTCCGGCAAAGTTCAGCGAATAGCCGAAAAGTCCGTTGTTGGTCTGATATTCCGTCGCTGCGCTCACCCGCTTCTTGCCCTGCGGCAAAACGTTCTCGGGACGGAGCAGCAGCACGCCTGCCAGTGCATCGCTGCCATACATGAGGCTTGCCGGACCTTTCAGGATTTCCACACTGCCCACGGCGTTGGGGTCCACCTCGATGCCGTGTTCGTCGCCCCACTGCTGCCCCTCTTGTCGGACGCCGTTGTTGACGACGAGCAGACGGTTGTAGCCGAGACCGCGGATGACGGGTTTCGAAATGGCGCCGCCGGTCGTAATCTGGCTCACACCGGGCTGGAGCGTGATGGCGTCGATGAGGTTCGACGCTGCACGCTGGTGCAGCATCTGGCGGGTCACAAGGGTGATGGGAGCCGAGGCGTTCTTCAACTTCGTCTCACCCGTCATGCCGCTCACCACCACCTCGTTGAGTTCCAGGTGGCGGTAGAACATGTCGGTCGAGTCAGACATGTTCTGTGCTGTCATCGTGGCACAATACGCCCATGACAGCCATAAAATAGTATGTTTCATGATGTGTTGTTCGTTTGAGTTGACAATTCCGAAAAATTTCTCAAAAGAACAACATGGGCGGGGCACGTCCCGTCGGGTGCCACACAGCACACCGGCACAAGGCGCTTGGCTCTGTGTGGCGCAGCGAAACGGAGTGGCGGGGCCACAGCAGCAGTGTGGCGGCCGTGGCGAAGAGGTAAGTGAATGAAAGGAATTGGCAGAGCACGCAGTCGTGCAGACCTGTCTGGCCGCTGGTCAGGTGGGCGTCGTGGTGCATGTGCTTCACACACTCCATGCAGCCGAACGACTCCGTTTCCACTTCCTTGTGGAAATGGAATGACGCAATCAGCAGCATCGGCACGAAGGCCGACAGCAGAATCCGAGCGCAAAGAATACGCTTGATGTCGTGCTTCATTAGATAACAAAAAAGAGGAATCACTGTATCAGTGAGTCCCCTCTGCGCTTCAGGATGGGCTTGAACCAACGACCCCATGATTAACAGTCATGTGCTCTAACCAACTGAGCTACTGAAGCAGTTGCGGGTGCAAAGGTAAGAA
>ONXQ01000204.1 GCA_900321835.1 uncultured Prevotellaceae bacterium | reverse complement strand
TTGAAGCCTAAGAAATCACGAAGGAAGATGGGCTTTTCCTTTTCATCAACCATCTTTGCCCACTCCTTGAACTTCTTATAACTGCCGAGCCTTGTGGCAATCTGCAGGTTTGCTATCGTTTCGGGATTCCAGGCATGAAAAATTCCATCTTTTCGCCATGAGAACTGCCCGTTGTTGGGTAGCAATCCGTTCGGTTCCTCGGAGCGGAACGCCTCGTCGTTCAGCCGGATGGCATCGCGGGCTATCTCTTTCAAACCGATGCCGCCGAGGGTGCTCGTCTCCGTGCCAAAATAACGTTGTAACAAGTCTTCGCTCAGTCCGATGCTCTCAAATATCTTGGCGCCGCGATAGGAACGGATGGTCGAGATGCCCATTTTCGACATGATTTTCTTCAGTCCCTTGTCCACCGCCTTGATATAGTTGCTTTCAGCTGTCGAGTACTCCTCCTGAATCAGATGCTTCTTCACGAGGTTGTCCAGCACGGCAAACGTCATATAGGGACAGATGGCGCTGGCTCCGTAGCCCAACAGCAGGGCGGCGTGCATGACCTCGCGTATCTCACCGCTCTCGACGATAAGGGCAGTCTGCACGCGTTTTCCCACTCGGATGAGATGATGGTGAACGGCACTTACGGCCAGCAGAGACGGTATGGCTGCGTGGCGTGCGTCGATGTCGCGGTCGGTCAGAATGATGTAGTTCACGCCTTCGTCGACTGACGTCTCCGCCTCTTGGCAAAGGTCGTCGATGGCAGTGCGCAGACCGTTTTCGCCTTTCTCCTTATCAAAGAGCATGGCCAGTTTCTTGGTCTTGAATCCCTTGTATCGGATATTGCAGAGGATGTCGAGTTGCGTGTTGGTCAGCACGGGCTGAGGCAGTCGTACCATCTTGCAGTTGGAGGCATCGGGGGTGAGGATGTTTGTGCCCACGGCTCCGATATACTCTGTCAGACTCATCACCAGATCCTCACGAATGGGATCGATGGCAGGGTTGGTGACTTGGGCAAATTGTTGACGGAAATAATTGAAGAAGATTTGCGGACGGTCGCTAATGACGGCCAGTGGTGTGTCGTTGCCCATGGCGGCCACGGGTTCTTGCCCGGCTGTTGCCATGGGAACAAGGGTGCGGTCGATGTCCTCCTGTCCAAACCCAAAGTTGATGAGGCGGCGTTCGTAGTCGTCGACAGCATTTTCCACATGCCGACCGCTCTTCAGATTCTCCAGTTGAACACGATTGGTGCTTAGCCACTCACGGTAGGGATGAGCCTTAGCGAGTTGTTCCTTGATTTCGCCGTCGTAGTAGATTTTCCCTTCCTGAGTGTCGACTAGCAGAATCTTGCCTGGTTGCAGCCGTCCCTTGCTCACGACGTCCATGGGGTCGAAGTCCATCACCCCTGCCTCACTGGCTACAATCATCATGCCGCTCTGTGTGATGGTGTAGCGGCTGGGACGCAACCCGTTGCGGTCGAGCATGCCGCCGGCATAGCGTCCGTCGGAGAACAGCAGGGCAGCAGGTCCGTCCCACGGCTCCATCAGAATACTGTGGTACTCGTAGAATGCCTTCAAGTCGTCGCTGATGGGGTTCTTGTCGTTGAAACTCTCTGGAATCAGAATGGCCATGGCCTGTGGCAGGCTCAGTCCGCTCATGATGAGGAATTCAAACACGTTGTCCAGACTGGCAGAGTCGCTCATGCCCTCCTGTACAATAGGACGTATGTCGGCGATGTCTCCCAGAGCCTCGCTGTTCAGCACACTTTCGCGTGCCTGCATCCATCCACGGTTGCCGCGTATGGTGTTGATTTCTCCATTATGAGCCAAGAGGCGGAAAGGTTGTGCCAGTTTCCATTTTGGGAATGTGTTGGTGCTGAAACGAGAGTGAACCAGTGCCAGTCCGCTGGAAAAATAGGGACTGGACAGATCGTCGAAATAGCGGCGCAACTGGCCGCTTGTCAGCATGCCCTTATAAATGACGTATCGGCTGCTGAGTGAACAGATGTAGAAGGATTCGTCCTGAATGCTGTTTTCAATGCGTTTTCTTGACTTGTATAAGGAGCGCTCGAATGCCTCGTTCGTTATTTCGTTGTTGCAGGTGACAAAAATCTGCTTGATGCAGGGTTCCACTTGGCGAGCCCCTTCGCCCAGCACTTCGGAATGTGTCGGTACGGTGCGTGTATGCATCAGCGTCAGTCCATCGCGTTCGATTTCTTCTTTCATGACCGAAAGAATGTTTTGCTGTGCCTCCTCGTCTTTCGGCAGGAACACCAGGCCTGTGCCGTACTTTCCTTTCTCGGGAACAGGAATGCCTTGCAGGAGAATGAATTCATGCGGAATCTGTACCAGAATGCCTGCACCGTCACCCGTCTTGTCACGTGTTTCGGCACCGCGGTGTTCCATGTTTTCAAGTACTCGCAGGGCGTTGTCCACCAGTTCATGGCTCTTGCTGCCATGAATATTCACAATCAT
>ONXQ01000207.1:1647-4812 GCA_900321835.1 uncultured Prevotellaceae bacterium | reverse complement strand
ATAAAAGTCAAGGATTTTAAGGACTTGAAAGATTCTGCAGTGGGGTGCGAATCCTTTTTATCCTTAAAATCCTTGAAGATTTTCTCTTTACTTCAGATAAGTGTAGCGATAGTCAGTGGGGCTGACCAGCGTCTCCTTGATGACGCGCGGAATAATCCAGCGGATGAGGTTGAACTCGCCGCCGGCCTTGTCGTTCGTACCCGAAGCACGTGCACCGCCGAAGGGCTGCATTCCGACGACAGCACCTGTGGGCTTGTCGTTGATGTAGAAGTTGCCGGCTGCGTAGGCGAGTTTGTCAGCCAGTTTCTCCACAGCCATGCGGTCGCGGCCGAAGACAGCGCCTGTGAGACCGTAGGGTGAGGTCTCGTCGCACAGTGTGGCGGTTTCTTCCACCTTGTCGTCATCATACGGATAAACGGTGAGGATGGGACCGAAGATTTCTTCTTCCATCGACTTGAAGCGTGGGTTCGTAGTTTCGATGACAGTGGGTTCGACGAACCAGCCGACTGTCTTAGTCGATGTACGACTTGCACTTGTCGAACGAAGCCTCGTCGATGACGGCGTTGATGAAGTTCGAAGCGTCGCGCACGTCGCCCATCTTCACTTCAGCAGCCATGCGCTTGATGCCCTCAAGCACTTCGGGCCAAAGGCTCTTGGGAATGTACATGCGGCTGGCAGCCGAGCACTTCTGTCCCTGGAACTCATAAGCACCGCAGAAAGCAGCCGTTGCCACGGCCTTCGGGTCGGCACTGTGGTGAACGAAGATAAAGTCCTTGCCGCCTGTTTCGCCGACAAGACGCGGGTAGGAAATGTAGTTGTCGAGGTTCGAGCAGGCCTGCTGCCAGAGGCTCTTGAACGTGGCTGTGGAGCCTGTGAAGTGGATGCCTGCGAAATACTTCGACTGGGTGCAGACTTTGCCAATCAGCGCACCGCTGCCGGGGAGGAAGTTGACTACGCCGTCGGGCAAACCGGCTTCCTTATACAGTTGCATGAGGTAGTAGTTGCTGAGCAACGACGTTGTCGAGGGTTTCCAAACGGCGACGTTGCCCATCAGCACAGGCGTCATGCAGAGGTTCGAAGCGATGGACGTGAAGTTGAACGGCGTGACGGCCAGCACGAAACCTTCGAGCGGACGGTACTCCGTGTGATTGATGTTGCCGACGCCGTCCTTCGGCTGCATCTCGTAGATTTTCGAAGCATAGTGCACGTTGTAGCGGAAGAAGTCGATGGTTTCGCAGGCCGAGTCGATTTCAGCCTGATAGATGTTCTTCGACTGTCCGAGCATACAGGCGGCGTTCATGATGGGGCGATACTTCGTGGCGAGCAGTTCGGCCATCTTCATGACGATGCCGGCGCGAACCGTCCAGTCAGTCTTCGACCATTCCTGCCAGGCTTTCATGGCAGCCTCGACAGCCATCTGAACTTCTTTTTCGCTCACTTTGTGGTAGCGGGCCAGCACATGGCCGTGTTCGTGCGGACAGCGTACCTCGCCCACGTCGCCTGTGCGGATTTCCTTGCCACCTATAATAATAGGTATGTCAACGACGGTGTTGTACTGACGCTCCAGTTCGGCCTCGAGTGCCACACGTTCTGGCGAACCGGCCAGATAGGCTTTCACCGGCTCGTTGGCCGGCACAGGGAACTTGATGATGGAATTTCTCATGATTGTTGGGTTATTGGGTTAGAAAAAGTTGTATCAGTGTCGGCCCACACGTCGGGTGCTGACGTTCTTGCGTGCAGCAGCATTTTCGACGGTGCGGCGTCCCTTGCATCCGGCAGCACGGGCAGCGCGCAGAAGCGATGGCGAGACGGTCAGGTCGTCGTAGTAGGCACGGCCGTAGGAGGTTTCGTCTTCATAGAGATGCCAGTCGGTGTAGCCGACCAGAGGCACCAGATGACACTCGCCATCGACGTTGAAGAGCGCTTCGAACGAGTCGTCCGACTGCAGAATCTGGTAGAAATCGACGTTCAGTTCTTCGTTGTAGGGATAGGTCAACTGCAGCACGCCGTCCACCATTTCCCACGTGAAGTAGAGGCTTTCGTAGCGTATGGGGCAGGGACGTTCGTAGCGTTCAATCTCCTCGCCCACGCCGCGCAGGCCCTGCTTGTCGGTCGGCTTGAAGCGGATGTTGGCCACAGCCTGATACGTCTCTTCGCCTTCCGTATAACTGAAGGAGAGGTCGCCTGTCCACTGGCTTTCCTTGATGGATTGCTGACGGTAGAAGACAGCGTAGTGGGTGTCTTCGCTGTAGAGGTTCCACTCGTCATAGCCGTTGAGGGGCTCGAGCGAAAGGACGTCGCTGAAGGTTTCGCCCTTCATCACGCCTGTCAGCGTGTTGTCAGCCACCGACCAGTTGGCCACGGTGCAGTTCAGGCCCTTGTCGCAAGGCACATCGACATAGATGGAGCCGTCCTTCACATACCAGGTGAAGTACATGCTTTCGGCCTCGAGCGGGCATTGCTTGTCGTCGTAGAAGCAAATCATCTCGCCTGTGCCGATGGTGCTGTTCGACTTGTTGGGGATGATGCGGATGTACTCCTCGGCCGACGTGAACACACGTCCGAAGACGTAGCACTTCACCTTCAGGTTTCCCTTCCACTGTCCTTCGATCGAGTTCTTGACTGGTTGCGAAGGCTGTTCCGGGTTACCCGGGTTGTAGGGATAGCCGCGTCCGAAGTCATCATCATCGCCGCACGAAACTAAAAACGAGGTTAAAACGGCTGTCAGGCAGCACACTAACAAGGTAAGACAAAGGTACGATTAAGTGAGCGAAAAAACAAAGAAAAAATAAAAAAAACTCAAGTTTCGCTTGCTAAGAAGATAGAAGAAGATAAATGAAGATAGCCGCTTTCCAGCGGCGAAGATAGAGGACATTACTCTTTCTGTGGCGTTTATGCCGAAAAACTAACGTCTGTTATCTCCCTCTATCTCCCTTTAACTCCTTCTATCTACAAGGTAAGCAAAACTTGCGAAAGTTTAATAAAATAAAAATTTTAACCGACCTTCGCTGCAGTCTGCTCCCCCTTCCTTTTTCATTTCCACGCGCGCACGCGTAAAGGGCTGAGCGCTCGGAAAGAAACGTCTGAGCGCTCGGAAGAAATCGTCTGAGCGCTCAGACGAAAATTTCCAAGCGCTCGGAACGGTGTGCCGGGCACCGATTTTTT
>ONXQ01000207.1:0-1614 GCA_900321835.1 uncultured Prevotellaceae bacterium | reverse complement strand
TCCTTTGGAACTCCTCCCCAGATAGGGGAGGTGGCCCAACGGGCCGGAGGGGTGATGAAGAATTAGAACAGATTGGCTTGTAGGGGCATAGTCCCACTACAGCAGTCTGATTCATAGTGATTCTCACCAATCAAGGAGATTCGGGTCATCTTCTATATCATTGCCATTTTTCTGCCGACATGGCATGGGGAAATTCAGTTGTCGATTGTTCAAAAAAAATCGTTCCGTCTTTCGCCGTTTACGCAAAAAAGCGTACATTTGCACAGAGTTGTGTCAATCATGACACACGATGAACCCTCTTTTTACCCTTTTTCAACATGATAATCAGACTGAAAACTAACTCGCGAATCCTGCGCCTGACCGCCCTGCTGGCGGTGGTGCTGACAATGGCTGTGGCAAAGGCACAGCCGCAGTACGAGATATCTTACATAGTGCGCTTCAACACGACAGAGCACTATCTCAACATCGGTCTTTCGCTGGAGACCGAACCGACTGCTGAAGGGCAGGAGATGGTACTCAACATGCCGGTGTGGGCGCCGGGCTACTACGAAATCCTGAATTTTCCGAAACACCTGTGCGACTTCAGCGTCAAGGATGTCGAAGGACATCCGATGTCATGGCGCAAGGAAGGCAAGAACCGTTGGCGCGTGACGATGCCTGCCGACGGAAAGGCCGAAATCTCGTACCGCATCTATGCCAACGAACGCGACGTGGCATCGAGCCGTGTTGAGGAGAACATTGCCTTTGTGGCTCCCTGCGGAGTCTTCATGCATGTCGATGGAGACCTGCAGCATGAGGTCAGTGTTGCTTTCTTCCTTCCTTCGGGCTGGGAAAACGTTGCCACAGGGCTGAAACAGTGTAAGTGGCATACTCATTCAGCCCGACGTCTTGATGGTACGACCGACCTGGAAGCATACTTTACCGTTCCCGACTTCGACACGCTGTACGACTCGCCGCTGCTGCTCGGCAACTTCACGCTGAAAGAGTTCGAGCACGAAGGCCGCAAGTATGAGTTTGCACTCGAGACACCCGAGGGTGCCGACGAGATTGATGGGCGACGTGCCCTACACCTTCTACAGCCTCATCCACATGGGCGCAGGAGGCGGCGGACTGGAGCACCTGAACTCGCAGGCCTGCTACACCGACGGCACCTACCGCTTCGCCTCGCGCCGCGCCGAGGTGAAGTTTCTCGCCTTCGTCGCCCACGAATACTTCCACCTCTACAACGTCAAGTGCATCCGACCCGCCGAACTCTGGCCGCTCAACTACAACGAGGAGGCCATCACCCCGATGCTGTGGGTGAGCGAAGGACTGACGTGCTACTACGAATTCCGCTTGCTCCGCTATGCCGGCATCGCCACACCCGACGAGTCGCTCGAATTGCTGACCACCTACTTCTCGCTCTATGCGCCCTACGAAGGCCAGCGACACCAAAGCCTCCGAGCCTCGAGTTACGACATCTGGCTCAACTTCATGAACCAAGACGCGAACTCGCGCGACGTGCGCGTCAACTACTACTTCAAAGGCCCCGTCGTCGGTCTGCTCCTCGACATCGACATCCGCAGGAAAACCCGTCAGCAGCACTCGCTCGACGACGTCATGCGACTGCTCTAC
>ONXQ01000209.1 GCA_900321835.1 uncultured Prevotellaceae bacterium | reverse complement strand
TATCTGAAGTAAAGAGAAAATCTTCAAGGATTTTAAGGATAAAAAGGATTCGCACCCCACTGCAGAATCTTTCAAGTCCTTAAAATCCTTGACTTTTATGTTGCAAAACCATGAAAAAGATTCTATTTTTTGCGCTGGCAGTCTTTGCTTTTGCTGCCTGTCAACAAACACAAACAAGCAACGAGGGCGAATCTGCAAGTCAAGACACGCTCGACATTCCTGAATGCGTTGTTACGGGTGTGCCCGACAGCCTCGGACTCGACCCGTTCTATGTGAAGTATGTCGATGTGAACGGCCTTCCGCTCATTTCGTCGTGGCGCGTGCCCGATTCAGCCTTTGTGGCTGCTCACCGCACGCTTTATGCCATGACGTGCATGTTGCCCGAGGCTGTGCTCGACTCGATGGTAGCACGCGGCACTCGCATCGCCATCATGGGCCGATACGAGGGTACAACGGACATTCCCGAACACCATCACCTCATCAACGACACCACCCTCAACTGGGACTTGCGGGCCCGCGGACTGGGTGGCGACCTGGAGTTGCCGCTGACGTCGTGTGCCGAGGAGAATGTGCTGGGCTACCAGATTGACAAGTACCATGCCGAGGACATCCTCATCCACGAGTTTGCACACAGCATCCACCTCATCGGCCTCATGCTCGCCGTACCTGACTTCGACAGCCGTCTGAAGACTTGCTATGAAAACGCCAAGGCCCGCGGCATTCTCGACGGCACGTACCGCATCACTGACAAGGAGGAGTATTTTGCCGAAGGCATTCAGGACTGGTTCAACACGAATGCCGAGATGGATCATCCCGACGGCAAGCACAACTATGTCAACACGCGTGAGGAACTGGAAGAGTTCGACCCTGACCTCTACAACCTCATCGCCGAGTATTTCCCGAAAACTTCGCTCCACATCAGCAAACACCCCAAAGTAAACAACATCACGCGCAATGACTATAAGCAATGAAACCTACGGCCGTCGCCGCCAACAACTGAAGGCCGACATGGGCAGCGGTCTGCTGCTCTTCCTCGGCAACGGCGAAGTGGGCATGAACTATGCCGACAACACCTATCGTTTCCGTCAGGACAGTTCGTTCCTCTACTTCTTTGGCCTCGACTATCCTGACCTTGCCGCCGTCATCGACGTCGATGAGGACCGCGAAATCGTCTTCGGCAACGAACTCACCATCGACGACATCGTCTGGACCGGTCTGCAGCCCACGCTGAGCGAGAAGGCTGCACGCTACGGCATCCGAGAAACCAAGCCGATGTCGGAACTGGCACACTACATCGGTCGCGCGCAGAGTCGCGGACAGGCCATCCACTTCCTGCCGCCCTACCGCGGTGACCACAAGGTGTGGCTCTACGAACTGCTGGGCACACAGCCGGCCGAGCAAGGCGCACGTGCTTCGGTGCCGTTCATCAAGGCCATCGTCCGACAGCGCATCCATAAGACGGACGAAGAGATTCTCGCCATCGAGGAGAGTGTTGACATCAGCACCGAGATGCACCTCGCCGCCTACCGCAAGGTGCGTCCCGGCGTACACGAGAGCGAAGTCGCCGCCGTCGTCGAGGAAGTGGCCTGCCGCCACGGCAATGCGCTGGCCTTCCCGACCATCGCCACGGTGCAGGGACAAGTGCTCCACAACCACGGCTTCATCCACGAACTGAAGGAAGGCGACATCTTCCTGCTCGATGCCGGAGCCGAGACCAAGATGCACTATGCCGGCGACCTCTCGTCGGCCATGCCCGTCGGCGAACGGTTTACCGAACGTCAGAAGACCATCTACGAACTGCATCTCCGTTCTTTCTATGCCGCCGTCGATACGCTCAAAGTCGGCGTGCCCTTCCGCGACGCCCACATCGCCGCCGCCACCGCCATCTGCGAGGGCATGAAGGACCTCGGCCTGATGAAGGGTGACCCGGCCGAGGCAGCCCGCTGCGGCGCCTACGCCCTGTTCTTCCCTTGCGGACTGGGCCACATGGTGGGCCTCGACGTCCATAACATGGAGAACCTCGGCGAGCAGTATGTCGGCTATCTCGAAGGCGACAAGAAATCGACGCAGTTCGGCTTCAAGTCGCTCCGTCTGGCCCGTCCGCTCGAACCCGGCTTTGTCTTCACCGTCGAGCCCGGCATTTACTTCATCCCCGAACTGATGGACAAGTGGGAGGCTGAAAAGCAGTTCACCGACTTCATCAACTACGACAAACTGCAGCCCTGGCGCGACTTCACCGGCCTGCGCAACGAACTCAACTACGCCGTCATGGCCGACGGC
>ONXQ01000210.1 GCA_900321835.1 uncultured Prevotellaceae bacterium | reverse complement strand
TGAAAAGTGAAAATTGAAAAGCGAAAATGAATAATGATGCTATCAGAAAATATCTTTTCATAGGTCTTATTTCTTAATAATTAGTTTATCTGAACCTGCCGCTTTGAAACTCATATCAAGACCTTTAACGCTATGCGTCAAGGCACCGAACGAGATGAAATCGACACCGGCCCGGGCATAGGGAATCATCGTGTCGAAGGTGATGCCGCCCGACGACTCCGTCTCGGCTCTTCCGGCCACCATTTTCACAGCCTTCGCCGTGTCCTCCGGGGTGAAGTTGTCGAACATGATGCGGTCGCAACCCTCGGCCAGCGCCTCCTCCAGTTCCTTGAAGTCGCGCACCTCGCACTCAATCTTCAGGTCCTTGCCCTTGTCCTTGCAATACTGCTTGGCACGGCTGATGGCGTTGTGAACGCCGCCGCAGAAGTCGATGTGGTTGTCCTTCAGCAGAATCATGTCGAACAGGCCGATGCGGTGGTTCATGCCGCCGCCAATCTTCACGGCCTCCTTCTCCAGCATACGCATTCCGGGCGTCGTCTTGCGCGTGTCGAGCACACGGGTCTTTGTACCTGCATCAATAAGTGCCTGCTGGTATTTGTGCGTCATCGTGGCAATGCCCGACATACGCTGCAGGATGTTCAGCATCAGGCGCTCGGTCTGCAGCAGGCTCTGCTCCCTACCCTTCACACTCATGACGATGTCACCAGGCACGACGTGTGCGCCGTCCCCGATATAGACCTCGACTTGCAGTTCGGGGTCAAAGCGGCGGAACACCTCTTTGGCGATTTCCACACCGGCAAATATGCCTTCTTCCTTAATGAGCAACTTCGACTCTCCCATCGCATCCTTGGGGATGCAGCAGAGGGTCGTATGGTCGCCGTCGCCGATGTCCTCGGCAAAGGCGAGGTCAATCAGACGGTCGTTCAGTTCTTCTACGCTTAACATGGTGATGAAATCTATTGTTATACTTTATATTCTGCAAAGATACAAAGAAAAGATTAAGGGACAAAGGAAAATCAAAAATTAAAAATTAAAAATTTAAGTTTCGCTTGTTTTTCTCATACTGCCACTTCACATTTCCGAATGACTTCCGAGCGCTTGGACGAAAACGTCTGAGCGCTCGGAAATTTTCGTCTGAGCGCTCAGACGTTTTTTTCCGAGCGCTCAGACCTTACACGCACGCGCGAAAGAAATATTCGGCCAAAGGTTGTCGGAATGTGGAAGAGTTTCACTAACTTTGCAGCCAAAACAAAAACGATAATTAATTAACGCGCATGAACGCTCTCTACACCATCCTGCTGCTCATCGGCTCGAACATCTTCATGACGCTCGCGTGGTACGGCCACCTGAAACTGCAGCAGATGAACATCTCGACCTCGTGGCCGCTCATCGGCATCATCCTCTTCTCGTGGGGCATCGCCCTGGCGGAGTACAGCCTGCAGGTGCCTGCTAACCGCATCGGATTCGACGGCAACGGCGGTCCCTTCACGCTGATGCAACTGAAAGTGATTCAGGAGGTTGTCTCGCTCATCGTCTTCTGTCTCGTGGCCAACATCCTGTTCCAGGGGCAGCACTTGCATTGGAACCATCTGGCAGCCTTCGTCTGCCTGATTCTGGCCGTTTACTTCATCTTCAAGTAGAAGTCGGCTGTCAGGCTTCGGTAGGGCTCCGAAAACGTGCCGTCGGCATTGTGCAGGCACAGCGTCTCGAACGACGTTGTGCCTGTCTGTGTTCCGAACTCCAGCAACGTGCGGCGCATGGGTTTGCGCGGCGAGGTCTGCACGTCGCAGCGTCGCAGCAGGTGGAGCCCGCAGGTGGAGGCTGTGAGCACGAAGTCGGCGGCATGGACGTAGGGGATGACGACGGCAAAACGGCCTTCGCCCTTCAGCAGGCTGGCGGCATTGGCGATGAGCACGTCGAAGGGCAGGCTCCCGTTGCTGCGAGCCGTGGCACGTGCGGCATCGGGTGCCAGCGTGTCCTCGGTGAAGAAAGGCGGATTGCTGACGATGAGAGACCTCCCCTCATCCTCCTCCCAAGAAGGAGAGATACGGAAGTCGACAACTTCGGCTCTGAGACGACTGGAAAAGGGCGAACGCTGGAAGTTCTCCTGTGCCTGGCTGACGGCCTCGGCATCAATGTCTATTCCGAGAACTTCGGCCTGCGGATTTCTCTGCGATAACATCAAGGCTATCAGTCCACTGCCTGTCCCGACATCAAGTATCCGTTCGACATCGTCACAACGCACCCAGGCACCGAGCAGTAC
>ONXQ01000211.1 GCA_900321835.1 uncultured Prevotellaceae bacterium | reverse complement strand
GTTCATCAAGTACGAATTCTGGTATCTCTACCTGTCGATGGCACACCGTCGCGGCTGCCGCCTCTACAGCGTGTCCAGCATCTTTCGCCCGAGCCAGTACTTCTTCACATGGCTGGGCAAACGCCAGTTGCGTTCGCTCTATCAGTTTGACCACTTCTTCGTGCAGAACGAGCAGTCAAAACAGTTGCTGGCGAAGAACGGTATTACGTGTGCAACGGTAACGGGCGACACACGCTTCGACCGCGTGCTCGACATTCGCAACGCTAGTCAGGAACTGCCGCTGGTGCAGCAGTTCTGCCACGGCAAACGTACGTTCATCGCAGGCAGTAGTTGGGAACCCGACGAAGACATCTACATCCCGTATTTCGCCCGTCACCGCGACTGGAAGATCATCATTGCACCGCACGTCATCGGCGAGTCGCATCTGAAGAAGATTGAGAAGCAACTCAACGACAACGGCTTCAGTTATGTGCGCTACACCGATTTGGAAAGCCGCCATACGTCGTCGCTGCCTCTTGGTGGCGAAGCAGACGTGCTCATCGTCGATTGTTTTGGCAAACTTTCGTCAATCTACCGTTACGCGACCGTTGCTCTGGTAGGCGGAGGCTTTGGTGCCGGAATTCATAATGTACCAGAGGCTGCCGTCTATGGCATCCCAGTGCTGTTCGGTCCGAACAACAAGAAATTTATGGAAGCACAAGAGTTACTTAAGGCAGGTGCTTCGTTTGAATATGTTGACGCCCTTAGTTTTGCGCAAATCATGGACCGTTTCATCGCCGATTCTGCTTTCCTGAAGACGGCTGGCGACAAGGCTGCGAATTATATCAAATCAAACTCTGGCGCCGCCGACCTTGTCTATCACCACATTTTCGGAGATTAAACGCTTTTTCGACAATCACATGAGACATTTGTTTCTTCTGCTCTCGCTTGTCCTCGGCACAATGGCAGGACAAGCACAGGTTGAGGTATCGGAGACCGTCGAACTGATGAGTGTCCTTTCACGCACCGCAGGCTTCGAGGAGTACAACATGAATATGGCAGGGCAATATACGCAGGACACAGAAGCGTGGTTCGCCCCCTACAAACAACACCCCATCATTTCGTATTACAAAGAACTGCGTGCCAAATACGGCATCAGTCATGACGCTGTGATGGTCTTAGCCATTCACTTGACGATTGAAAAGGGCCGCGTGAAGTTTGTCGGTACGAAGTCGGACCTTGAACAACGCTGGCAAGAGGTCGATGTGGAGGACTTTGTGCAGCGTCTCAATGCGTTCTACAAAGACACGAAGTTCCATCAGTTTTTCGACCAACACCGTTCGTTCTATGCCGAGGGTGTGAAGGCTTTTGAAGAGAGCGTCCTTGCGACGTTTCATCAGGACTGGTACGCGCGTTTCTACGGTACAGAGCCTGTCGAAGTCTTCCGCTTCATCATCGGTTTTACGAACGGGGCGCAGAATTACGGCCCTAGTCGTCAATTGCCAGGACAGCCCAAAGAGGTCATTTCCATTATCGGCTACTGGACTGACAGGAGAACGGGCCAACTCTACGGTGGCACGGAAGAACTCGCCAAGACACTCATCCACGAGTTCAACCATTCTTTTGTGAACCCGTTGCTGGACAACGCTTCCAATGCCACTCTCATGGAACAGGCGGGCCGCAGACTTTACAAACTTTCTGGAATCAGCATGAAGCAACAAAATTACGACGACTGGCAGACGCTCATCAATGAGAGCATTGTCCGCGCTGCCGTCGTTCTCTACATGCTGGACTACAACTTCCCGTACAAGCAGGTGGTGAACGAGATGTCGAACCAACTCTGCTTGGACTTCAACTGGATGCCTGAACTGGTCACTTGCCTACGCCACTATGCCAGCCATCGTGACGCTTACAAAAGTTTGGGCGACTATTATCCCGAGATTGCGCGTTGCCTCAATCAATATCTCGAGCATGAGGCAGAGCGTGTGACGAACTCGCTCAAATAGCCGTCGGATTTACTCCTTTTCTCTGTACCAGTCGGCGTACATGATATAATGCGCTGCGATACCCTGATTAAGTTCACGTGCTTGGTCAGGGTCCACTTTTTTGATGAACTTTGCAGGAACACCACCCCAAAGTTCACCGTCGCCCACTTGCGTCCCTTTCAGAACAAGCGCACCGGCGGCGATGATGGCGCCTTCGCCGATGACGGCATCGTCGAGCACCGTCGCGCCCATACCGATGAGGGCGCAGTTCTTCACCGTACAACCATGC
>ONXQ01000212.1 GCA_900321835.1 uncultured Prevotellaceae bacterium | reverse complement strand
GGTCGAAAAGTCTATCTGAAGTGATGAAGAAAACGTATATCACACCCAGCACCGCGTCAAAGACGGTCCTGGATTCCTCCGCCTACATGGAGAATTTGTCCGCCCCGGACGAAGGCATTCATAACGGCGGCGAAGGCAACGACGACGACGACCCGACGGCGAAACAGCGCAACGACGGCTGGGGCGACCTCTGGTAAGCGCCCGGCATCAGTATAGACACACAAGAAACGGACCGCAGATGAATTGAATTTCGTCTGCGGTCCGTTTTTATTTCGTCTGTGGATGAAATAAATTTCGTCCGCAGACGAAATTTTTTTCAACTGCGGACGAAATTTTTTTCGACTGCGGACGAAATTCCGGTGCAACGCACACGTGCTTCGTCGGTGCTGTGCTACGCGGACAATGTGGCAGGAAATGAAAAAAAGCGTGTTCGGCCTTGTGTTTGTTTCCAAAAAAATGTATCTTTGCAGACAAATCACCTTGTTCTGCATTCATCATGGACACACCTAAATTCATTATCACCATCAATCGCGAATACGGCTCGGGCGGACGTTCCATCGCCCTCAAACTGGGGGAACTGCTCGGGCTGAAGGTTTACGACAAAAGCATCCTCGAAAGCCTGACCGACCAGTACAACCTGACGTCGGACGAAATTGAACGGTTGAAAGCCAGGAAAAAGCACTGGTGGGACGACTTCTGCAACTTCTACCGCCAGTTCAACAGCATGAACCGCCGCTCTTCGGAGGAAGGGGTCCGGCTGACCTCGATGCAACTCTACCATGCCGAGGCCAAGATTCTGCGCGAGTTGGCCGAGCAGGAGTCGTGCATCATCATCGGGCGCTCGGCCTTCCACATCTTCCGCCACAACCCCAACGCCTGGAAAGTGCTGCTCATCGCCAACGACGAGCACCGCATCCGCCACCTCACCCAGAAGTACGGCATCACAGCCGAAGAAGCAAGCCGCCGAATGACCGACGCCGATGAAGCCCGCGAAAACTACACCCTCACCTTTGCCGGCACCTCGCGCTACGATGCCCGCCTCTACGACCTGGTGTGCAACGTCAGCAACCTCGACCCCGACCACGTCGCCAACTTCCTTGCCGACCTGGCCCGACGCCGCTTCGGCTTGTAGCACGACTCTTGACAAAATGAAGAATGAAAGTAACTCTTATTCTTCATTCTTCATTCCTCATTCCTCGACTCTTGACTCTTGACACTTGACTCTTGACTCTTGACTCTTGACTCTTGACAAAAAAACATGGACACAAACAATCTGAGCCGCCGCGATTTCCTGCGGCGCATGGGCATCGGCGCTGGCTCGGCCGTGGCTCTCATGGCGCTGGAGCCGCTGAACATCTTTGCCGACGACAAGCCCAAGAAAACAAAAGTAACGGGCCGAATGACCTACCGTGTGCAGCACGGAACGGGTGAACAAATCTCGCTGCTGGGCTTCGGCATGATGCGCCTGCCTGACGACCAGGAGCAGGTGAACCGCATGGTCGATTATGCCATCGAGCACGGTGTCAACTATTTCGACACGGCGCCGATGTACATGGGCGGACGCTCCGAGGAACTGATGGGCGAGGCCCTGCGCCGGCACGACCGCAAGAAAATCTTCATGGCCACCAAGATGTCGAACCAGAACCAGCGCCTCTGGAGCCTGGAGGAGTCGAAAGGGCTCTACCACAAGTCGCTGGAGCGCCTGCAGACCGACCACATCGACTACTACCTGCTGCACGGCATCGGCGGCGGCGGACTCGATGCCCTGCGCGGACGATTCATCGACAACGGCGTGCTCGACTTCCTGATGCAGGAGCGCAAGGAAGGCCGCATCCGCCACCTCGGTTTCTCCTACCACGGCGACGTGAGCGTGTTCGACTACCTGCTCGACCACAACGACGAGTACCACTGGGACTTCGTGCAGATTCAGATGAACTTCCTCGACTGGCGTCATGCCGGCAACCGCGGACGTCGGCGTGGCGGCGATGCCGATGCCGAATACCTCTACAACAAACTGGAGAAACTGGGCATCCAGTGCGTCATCATGGAACCCCTGCGCGGCGGAGCCTTCGCCCGCATGGCTCCCGAACTGGCAGACCAACTCAAGGCCATACGTCCGCAGGACAGCACCGCCCGCTGGGCCTTCCGATGGGTGGGCAGCCATCCCAACGTACTCACCGTGCTGAGCGGCATGAACCGCATGGAACACGTCGAAGAAAACGTGCAGACGTTCTCGCCCCTCGAAACGTG
>ONXQ01000226.1 GCA_900321835.1 uncultured Prevotellaceae bacterium | reverse complement strand
CATCGACCACCTGTGGATGGAAGATTACGCCAGCGTGGGTCACAACCAACTGCACCAGCCGCAGAACCCCTTCGGAATCGGTCGGGTGTGTCCGATGCTTTGCTACATGAACGTGCCGCTGCTGACAAAGCACGGTGCCAGGTACTTCGACCCTGAGCGCACCTACGGACTGTTGGCAGGTGGTAGGCAGAACCGCAACAACTGGTATGACACAGGCAGCGTGATGTTCGAGGACATCGTAAAAACCAAGCCTGCACTCAGGGGCAGACATGTTGACATTCGCGAGCTGTTGGAGCACTTCGGAAGTGGATCATGGCGCAACAACGACCTGAAGGCACAGTCTGAGTGGTTGAAGCAGCACCGCAAGCTGTGGGAGCCGGAAGGTTGCAAGAACGGCAAGGTGGCCGTGTGTGCCATCGTGCGCAACGAGAACCGCTACCTGCGTGAGTGGATAGAGTGGCACAAGGGCTTGGGCGTGGAGAAGTTCTTCATCTACGACAACGGTCACGGCAACGACGAGAAACCGCGTGACGTGATTGGCGATGATCCGCAGGTGGTGATTATGGACTGGCGCGACCGCGACGGCAACACTCAGTGCGAGGCTTACGACGAGTGCTACCGCGAACACGGCAGCGAGTTTGACTGGATGGGATTCATTGACATCGACGAGTTTGTGCAGAGCGAAATGCCACTACCTGACGTGCTGAATACCATAGAGGCTGACGTGGTAGCTTTCTCATGGCGCATGATGACCGACAACGGATTGGTGCACTATGACGACCGCCCAGTGCAAGAGCGATTCACACAGCCAGCCGAGGAACTGAAGCCTGAGTCGCAGTTTGTGAAGTCGTTTGTGCGCGGCGGCATTGAGGGGCTGTCGTTTGACAGAGACCCACACATGCCCCACCATCCAGCCCTGGAGGTAGTGAATCCTAACGGCGGCAAGGCTCCGCAGTGCAGCGTGGGCACGGGTAGCCGCGAGGTGGCTTGGATAGACCATCACTTCACGAAGACTGCCGAGGAGTTTGCACAGAAGGTGAGCCGAAGTTGGCCCGCCATTCACGATGAGCGCATCATCGAGAAAGAGAAGAACGCTGCTAATCATTTCTTCAGGTTTAACGAGCGCACACCTGAGAAAGAGGAAATCTTGGGTGTGAAGCCGAAAAAGGCAGGAAAGGCTGCGAGTAAACCCAAAACCACAAAACGCACGAATAGTAAAAGCAAGTAAGATATGAGTTTTTTCAGCACGAATAGTAAAAGCAAGTAAGATATGAGTTTTTTCAGTAATCTTTTCAAAGCGGCAACGCCTGAGAACGCCATCATGGTGCGCGAGGCATCCGTGCCTGGTGTGCCTTCATCGACCATGCCGCCAGAACCTCCGAAGGTGGAGGGCGGCGACTACATGGAGCGCATCGTGGCGACGCGAAGCCCGGAGGCGGCTTGCTCCGTGTCGGCGGTGTATCGTGCCGTGACGCTGCGTGGCGACACGATGGGCGTGATGCCGGTGCAGTACCGCAAGAAGGACTTCGAGGGCGGCAACTTCGTACAGGACATGCGCGGACTGGGCAAGCGCATCAACTATCTGTTGCAGGAGGAAGCGAACCCCATCATGACGGCTCCCGACCTGTGGAACCTCGTGGAACTGAACCGCACGCTGACGGGCAACGGCTTCGTGTATATCGAGCGCGACGAGTTCGGTTTCCCGCTTCACTTGTGGCTGGTGAAGGAATGCGGTTATAATATCAACACCGCCACCTATGCCAGCATCGTGTTCTTGACCGACAAGGGCTACAGGACGGAGGTGAACGTGCCGACCAGCGACGTGCTCCACTTCCCGAACAACTTCCGCTATCCCAACGGCTGGGGCAAATCGACATTGCTCTACGCTTTCGAGGCTCTGACGCTGAACCGCACCCTGCGCTCGCAGGCTCTCGACACGGCGGCAAAGGGCGGTCGTATCAAGGGTATCATCAGCGAGAAAACACCACCGCCAAACACAGGCACTTTCGCCTTCGGCAATCTGAATCCTGGCGAGATGAGCAAGTCAGCCCATGAG
>ONXQ01000213.1 GCA_900321835.1 uncultured Prevotellaceae bacterium | reverse complement strand
TGCAGTTCGCCGCTCTGCTCATAGCGATAGACGGTGCCGAACTCTGCGATGCGCAGCGGCAGGTCCTTGTACGAACGTGGCTGGCTGGCGTAGATTTCGCAGTGGTGGGGGCAGTTCATGGGCTTGAGCATGTATTCTTCGCCCTCTTCCGGTGTATGGATGGGCTGGAACGAGTCCTTTCCGTAGTGGGCATAGTGGCCCGAAGTGACGTAGAGGCTCTTGCTGCCGATGTGCGGAGTGATGACCTCCTGATAGCCGTAGCGCTTTTGAATCTTGCGCAGGAATTCCTGCAGACGCAGACGCAGGGCTGTACCCTTCGGCAGCCACATGGGCAGACCTTTACCCACACGATCGCTGAAGAAGAAGAGTTCCATCTCCTTACCAATCTTGCGGTGGTCGCGCTTCTTGGCTTCCTCGAGTTTTTCGAGATACTCGTCGAGCAGTTTCTTTTTCGGGAACGTGATGCCATAGACACGTGTCATCATCGGACGTTTCTCGTCGCCACGCCAGTAGGCAGCAGCCACCGAGAGCACCTTCACGGCCTTGATGGGAGCCGTCGATGTGAGGTGGGGACCGCGGCAAAGGTCGGTGAAATCACCCTGTGTATAAGTTGTGATGTGTCCGTCTTCCAGTTCGGCAATCAGTTCGTTCTTGTACGTCTGACCGCGGTCGCCGAAGAACTTCAGAGCATCTTCCTTCGAGATGTTGCGGCGTACGAGTGCTTCCTTGCGCTGCACGAGTTCCTGCATCTTCTTTTCGATTTTCGGGAAATCGGCTACACTCAGAGCCACACCTTCGGGCGGCATAACGTCGTAGTAGAAACCGTTCTCGATGGCAGGACCGATGCCGAACTGTGTGCCCGGCCAGAGTTCCTGCAAGGCCTCGGCCATGAGGTGGGCCGAAGTGTGCCAGAAGGCGTGTTTGCCTTCTTCGTCATCCCACTTATAGAGTTTCAGTTCCGCATCCTCGGTGATGGGGCGGTTCAGTTCCGTCGTTTCTCCATTCACACCGCAGGCAATGACGTCCTGTGCCAGACGCGGGCTGATGCTCTCAGCAATCTGCAGGCCAGTCACGCCTGCTTCGTATTCGCGGACGCTTCCGTCCGGAAAAGTAATCTTAATCATTCCTATTTTATTTATAAATTATTCTTGTGTGTGCAAAAAATCATGCAAAGTTACTTCTTTTTTTCTGTTTTTTAATGCGAATTGCGGAAAAATCACTGATAATTTACAATTTATGCCTCCAAATACCTCAAATTGCTGTCCAAAAACCCAAAATGCACGACGTTAAGCATGAAAAACAGCCACAGTCCAACCGTTTCTTGTTTTTTCGTTGCAGAATTTGAGGCCGCATTGTTCGAGGTGACGGGTGACAAGGGGCAAATCCTCCTTGAAGAATCCGCTAACCATCAGCGTGCCTTCTGTGGTGAGGTGCTGTGCGTAGGTGGGTGCATCGGCGATGATGATGTTGCGGTGGATGTTGGCGACGATGAGGTCGAAGTTGCCGCTGATGGCCGATGCATTGCCGTGCAGGGTGGTGACGTTCGTGATGCCGTTGAGGGCAGAGTTCTCACGGGTGTTTTCCACGCTGAACTCGTCGATGTCGATGGCTGTGACCTGGGCGGCTCCTGCCTTTGCCATGCAGATGGCCAGAATGCCTGTGCCACAGCCCATGTCGAGGCAGGATTTGCCGTGAAGGTCCGATGTCAGGAGCAGTTCGACGAGTTGTGAGGTCGTCTCGTGTGTTCCGCTTCCAAATGCCATGCGGGGGTTAATGACAATGTCGAAAGGCTGTGTCGCCACTTGCTGCTCAGGTTTATGGATGCTGCATAATCCATCAATTACGATGGGTTCGAATCCTTCCTGTTCCCACTGCTCGTTCCAGTCGCGCTGCTCGAGTTGTCCGGCGGTGTAGGAAATGTGGATGTCGGGCAGTTGGAAGTCAGCCAGCAGGGTGTCCATCTGCGCCTGAGTCATTTCGCCGCTGGGGATGTAGGCGTCGCAGCCCTTGTCGGTTTCCTGAAAACTGTCGAACCCGGCGGCAGCCAAAAGTGCCATGACGATTTCGCGCGAATTGTCGTCGGCGGGTGTGATTTGGAAACTTTTCGATTGCAAAGTTACGCTTTTTCGACTTTTTCACCTAACTTTGCACCCACAATTTGAAAGAAGAATATTTGCCTTCTGAAAGAAATTTCCAGAAATTATCCAGAAATTAATCCATCAAATTATGATATCTCAATTATCAAGTTATTTATAATTCGTCTAATTCGTCCAATTCGTAGTCAAAAATACCCCCCATAATCCCAGTAATCTGCGGTTCTTCAAAATTCGTCCAATTTGTAGTCAAAAATCCCTGTCATCCGTGGTCTCCAAATTCAATCCCAGTTTCCGTTTTCAGCAATTCGAGGTGCGGCACGACCGCTGCGCCATGAAGGTCGGAACCGATGGTGTACTGCTCGGTGCCTGGGTGCGTTGTGACGATGTCGAACGGATACTTGATGTCGGGACAGGCAGTGGACTGATAGCCTTGATGTTATCGCAGAGAAAT
>ONXQ01000214.1 GCA_900321835.1 uncultured Prevotellaceae bacterium | reverse complement strand
ACAAATGGAAAATAAAATTCAAGAACTGACCCAGAAACTCCTGCAGGAAGGCGTGGAGAAGGGTAATGCCGAGGCTGAGAAAATCGTGGCTGCTGCCCAGGAAAAGGCTGCCAAGATTGTGGCCGATGCTCAGGCACAGGCTGCCGACATCGTGGCTAAAGGTAAGAAAGACGCTGAGACGCTCAGCGAAAACACGAAGTCGGAACTGAAGATGTTCAATGCGCAGGCACTGAATGCCCTGAAGACGGAACTGGCCAATGTCGTTTGTGACAAAGTTGTGAAGGACACGGTGAAGACACAACTGGACGACAAGGCTTTCATGGACGAGTTTATGCTGAAAATGGCCGAGAAGTGGGGTGCTCAGGAAGACATCGTCATCTCGGCAAAGGATGCTGAAAGCCTGAAGGCTCTGTTCGCCAAAAAGGCTAAGGCTTTGCTTGACAAGGGCGTGAAGATTGAGCAGGTGAACGGTCAGAAGACTGCGTTCACGGTGGCTCCTGCCGACGGTTCGTACAAGGTGAACTTCGGTGAGGCCGAGTTTGAGGAATACTTCAAGAACTTCCTGCGTCCGCAACTCGTTGAAATGCTCTTTGGTTAATTTTCAATTATCACTTTAGTCAATGGCTAATTACTATTGCTTGATGGCAGGAATGCCGGACATAGCGATGGACGAAGGCGACAAGTGTCCTGTCACGCTTGAGGATTTTCGCGAGCAGTGTGACGAGGTGCTGACCGAGAAGGACAAGGGTCTGCTCTACTACTTCTATCTGAAGCAGGACTGCTTGAATGTTGTGCGGTTGCTGAAGGCGTCGAAGACCAACGAGCCCACCGAGGATTTGAGCGCGCTGGGCGTCGAACTGAACCCGTGGTGCAACTACACGATGGAGCAGTATCAGGACCTGATTTCGGCAGCCCGTACGATGAACTTCAACGTGCACCGCTATCCGAGTTTCATATCTGCCTTCGCGCGTGAATACAATTATAATAAGGAAAAGGAGGGCTGGTTTGCTGAAGACCAGATGCTGCTCGCCTACTACGACTATGCGCAGGGGTGCCCGAACCGTATGATTTCGGCGTGGTTCAAGTTGAACTTCAACGTGACGAACATCATGACGGCGCTCATTGCCCGCAAGTACGGCTGGAACGTGTCGAACTTCATCCTCGGCGACAACGAGGTGAACGAGATGATCCGGACGAACAACACAAAGGACTTCTCGCTCATCAACGAACTCGACTACATGGTTGACATCATGAAGATTGTCGATACGGAAGACCCCGTCGAGAAGGAGAAACGCATCGATGCCTTCAAGTGGAACTGGCTGGACGAGCAGACCTTCATGAACATCTTCTCGGTTGAGGCCGTGTTTGCCTATTTGTGCAAACTGGAAATGCTCAATCGTTGGGAACAACTCGACCCGGAGAAGGGCAAGGAAGCCTTCCGGCGCGTGATCGAGAACCTGCGTGGCGAAGCCAAAGTGCCGGAGGAATTTGTGCGCCCTGACATCGCAGCAAGGATGAAACGAAACTAAAAACAACATAACAATATGACAAAAGGTACAGTACAGGGCGTCATCGCCAACATGGTGACGCTGAAAGTGGACGGACCAGTCAAGCAGGGTGAAATCTGCTACATCGAGACAGGCGGCGACCGTCTGATGTCGGAGGTCATCAAGGTGATTGGCGCCGACGTCTATGTCCAGGTGTTCGAATCGACACGCGGACTGAAAGTGGGTGCTCCTGCCGAGTTTACAGGACACATGCTCGAAGTGCAACTCGCACCGGGTATGCTTTCGAAGAACTTCGACGGTCTGCAGAACGACCTCGACAAGATGGAGGGTGTGTTCCTCAAGCGTGGTCAATATACCGACCCGCTCGACCGCGAACGTCTCTGGGACTTTGAACCCCTCGCCAAGGTGGGCGACAAGGTGCAGGCCAGCGACTGGCTCGGCAAGGTGGAGGAAAACTCGCAGCCGCTGAAAATCATGGTTCCGTTCCAGATGGAAGGCACCGCAACGGTGAAGAGCATCGTCGCCGCCGGACAGTACAAGGTGGAAGACACCATCGCAGTCCTCACGCTTGAGAACGGCGAGGAACTGAAGGTGAACATGATTCAGCACTGGCC
>ONXQ01000218.1 GCA_900321835.1 uncultured Prevotellaceae bacterium | reverse complement strand
GGTTGAGTTGGAACGCAGGTCGAACAGCACGCTCTTTCCGTCCTCGTACGTTGCAGCGGCCGATCGTTTGTAGTTGGTGAATCCGCTGGTTGTGCCTGCCGACCACGTCGTCGCCGTCGGACCGTAAATCACGTCGGTGACCATGCACGGCGGAAGTTGAGGCCGTGGCATGTCGTAGCCCAGATAAAATCCCGGGTTAGGGCTCTGGTAATATCCTTTTGTTGTGCAGTCGCCGCGGTAGTGAGGGTCTTCCTGCAGACAGTAGATGTTGTCGATGTTGGTGGCATAGTCTGTGGTCACGCCGGTGATGCCCACGGTGACGCCATTCTCTTTGTGCAGCAGAATGAGTTCTTCGCGCCAGTCGCCGATGATGTCGCCCCAGAAGGCGGCGCGCTTGGCATAGACTGTCGTGTAGCGCCAGCCGCTGATTTTGGCAAATTCTACCTCGCGGCCGTTAAAGAAGTCCTGAATATAGACGTTGTAATGGCTGTCGCTGGTCTGAACGGTTTCGCGGTCCAGTTCGTTGTCCCACCAAATGCCTTCGCATGGATACTGGTTTCCGTATTCAGGAACCAGGTTTCCCTTTGCGTCATAGACGCTGCCGTTCATGGTGGACCACATTTCCCAGCCCAGGTGGTTGCGGTCGATGTCCATACATTCGCCTCGGCCGATGTCGCCCACTTCGGCGAGGTACCATTTCTTGATAAATTCGCCTGTGGCGGCATCGTAGAGCACCTGTCCGAGCAGGTCGCCGGCTTTCTGCTGCACGGCAAACGTCTCGAGGCCGGGACGTTCGGGGTCGATGTCCGATGTGCGGAAACGGTCGCCGTGGGCAATGCCTGTGTTGAAGAGCACGCGGCCGTTGTTGTTCATCGTATATCCACCGACAATCATTTCGTCGCAGCCGTCGCCGTCCACGTCGCCGATGCGGATTTGGTGGAAGGCGGGAGCGCCGGTCGGCTGGTTGAACAGTTCGCGGAATCGTCCGGCCTTGCCGCTTGAGAAGTCGTAGGCAACGCCCAGGTTATAGTAGTGGTGGTCGCCGCCCGAGCCACGCATGTGCCACTCCATCACGACACCTGGATGCACGCCGTCGAAGTAGAAGACGCCCATGTGTCCGACGTGCTTGTTGTATTCGTCGCCCATGAGCGAGGCACGGTTCGTCCGGTTGTAGTGCTCGTTGTACGACTGCTCGATGTAGGCCTTTTCGCGGCCTGTCATGCCGTCGATGACCGAGATGTATCGGGGCGCATTCTTCACGTTCTGTGTCTCATAGTCGATGATGCCGTCGCCGTCGGTGTCGCCCGTCGTCTTGCCGCCTACATAGAGGCCGAACGCCTTTGTGTCGGGATTCCAGAACTGTGTGCCGTCGGACGACTGGATGACCACGTCGCCCAGTCCGTCACAGTCCATGTCGGCCACGGTAATCATGTCGTCCTGACCGGCACAACTCAGTTCGTTCGGACCCAGTTTGACGGTCCACAGATGTTTGCCCGTCGCCAGGTAGCCCTCGACATAGCAGTCCAGGCCGTTGGTGTTCGACTTGCGGTTGTCGAAGTTGATGTCGAAGAAGATGTTGCGCATGTCGTAGTTCCCGACAGTGAAGGGCTGGCTCTGGGCCGACTCAGTGCCGCCCACGACGGTGGTCACCGTCACCTTTGCCCCGGTGGGCACGACGCTCGATGTCGTCGTCCAGTTGGTGTTGGCGAGGGGAGATGTGTTGACCTGCCGTCCGTTGACATAGACGTTGTACTTCACATTCTCCGGCTCTTGGGCCAGTCGGCGCCATGTCACGGTGGCGCTGTTGCCGTTCTTGGCCACGACGACGCCGCGTCCGAGCGTCTGTTGCTGGCGCTGAGCCATGAGGTTGGTCGCTGCGAGGGCTGCCAGGCCGACCAGAAGGATTTTCACTGTTTTCATCTGTGTGGAATTTTTGAAGAGTTTTTGATGATAGATTTCCGCCTGCAAAGTTCGGTATTTTCTGCCGAAAAAACTTAAAATTTCGTTGCAGAAAACAATAAAATCGTTGCAAAAACGCAGTGTTTTAGCCTTTTTGCGATGATGAACGTCAGCGGAAATCCTTCGGTGCCACGCCGAAACGCTCTTTGAAGCAGCGGGTGAAGTAACTGGCGTAGGAGAATCCGACGAGGTCGGCCACTTCGTTCACCGAACTGGAGGTTGTGCGCAGCAGTTCGGCGGCACGGTCCAGCCGGAGGTTGCGGATGAAGTCGGTGGGCGACACGTCGCCGGCCTGGCGCAGGCGGCGATACAGGGCCGTGCGACTCATGCAGAGGTCGGCGGCCAGCGCATCGACGCCGTAGTCGGGGTCGGAAATGTGTGCCGCGACGGCAGCCTCGGCCCTGGTGAGCAGTTCGCGGTCGGCGGCGCTGAGGTCGGGCTGGGCCTCGGGCGCAGTGTCGGCCTCCGTGTCGGAAGTCTGCTGAAGGCGGCGTCGGACGACGTAGAAGGGGATGGCCACGGCTGGGATGAGCAGCAGGAGCCAGAGCCACCAGTAAGAGGTGGAATCGGACGCTGAATCCGGCGCAGGTGTGTCAATCAGTGTGATTTGGCCCGTCCGCAGGTCGAGGACGCTGGCGTTGCCCAGTCCGTCGGTCAGCCAGAGCAGCGAGTCGCCGCGCAGTTCGAGCGAACGCAGGTTGCTGCCCGCCGTGAGCACCTCTGCGCTGTCGCCCCTGAGCCGGCACAGGCCCATCTGGCGGCTGATGAAATAGACCGTTCCGTCGGCTGCAGCAGCGAGGTCGCGCACACGGCCTGTCTCCAGCGGCAGACGGCGCAGCGAATCGAGGGGCAGCCGATAGCAGTAGAGCGAATGGAACGTGCCGAGGTAGAACGTGCTGTCGGGCAGTTCGGCATAGGCAATGAGCAGCGAGTCGCGACGGGGTGCATGGCGCAGCAGAGCATCGCGCAAGGCGGCACTCATGTCAACGTCGGGCTCGGCGATGTTCTGTCCACGCCGCACCATCAGACGGGCGTCGGTCGAGGTCGTGGCCAGGATGCAATGGCGCAGCGTGTCGTAACGGAGTTCGGTGCAATAGTCGTCGCGCTCCCACGGACAAGGCTCAAACGTGTCGGCACCCCGCAGCAGTCGGCACAGTCCACCGTTCCAGAGCGACAGCCAGAGCGTGCCGCTGCGGTCCTCGGCCAGGGCCACGATGCTGCGGTTCTTGCCCCGCCAAGTCAGTTCGAAGCGGCGCACGACGCTGTCGGTCAGTGCATCGACCACAAGCAGCGTGTGGCGGTAGGCCACCCACATACG
>ONXQ01000219.1 GCA_900321835.1 uncultured Prevotellaceae bacterium | reverse complement strand
AGGTCGAACTCCATGCGGCACACCTGCGCACAGGCGCCACGGTTGGCACTGCGACCGAAGAGCACCTCGCTCGCATAGCACCTTCCGCTCAGGCTCACGCACAACGCACCGTGGACAAAGGCTTCGAGCCGCGCCTGCGGACACGCCGTGTGAATCTGCCGAATGTCATCGAGCGACAGTTCGCGGGCCAGCACCACCTGCTCAATACCCGCATCCGTGAGCCGCTGCACCTGCTCTGCCGTCCGGTTGTCCATCTGCGTCGAGGCATGGACAGGCATTCCAACGCGCTGGGCCATCCCGACCACCGCCACATCCTGAACGATGAGCGCATCGACATCAATACCCTTCAACTCCTGCACCATCCGCTCAGCCTCAGCCAGTTCGTCGTCGTGCAGCAACGTGTTCAGCGTCACATACACCCGTGCACCGAACACATGCGCATACTCCACCAGCCGCGCGATGTCGGCCACCGAGTTGCCAGCCGCCTGACGCGCACCAAACCGTTCCGCACCGATATAGACGGCATCGGCACCGTGGCGCACAGCCTCGATGCCTATGTCAGCCGTGCGGGCAGGGGAAAGAAGTTCGAGGGAAGACATTATTCAATCTTACTGATGTCAAACGGCGTCGTCTGATAGACGTAGTAGTTCAGCCAGTTCGTAAACAGCAAATTCGCATGGGCTCGCCATCGCACACGCGGCGGACGGTTCGGGTCGTCGTCCTCATAGTAGTTGGCCGGCGGAAGGATGGGAAGCCCCTTGCCCAGGTCGCGGCGATACTCCGAGTCGAGCGTCATCGGCGCATATTCGCTGTGCCCCGTAATGAAGAACTCACGACCCTCACGCGCCATCACGATGTGCACACCGGCCGTGGCCGACTCGCTCACGATTTCCAGTTCCTTCACCCGCTCGATGTCGCTCCGGCGCACCTCGCTGTGACGGCTGTGCGGCGCAAAGAACACATCGTCGAAACCGCGGAAAATCGGCAGTTCCGGCCTCAAGACACGGTGACGGAACACGCCGAACACCTTGTCCGCCGTCGGATACTTCGGCACGCCGTAGAAGTGGTACAGCGCCGCCTGAGCCGCCCAGCAGATGTAGCACGTCGATTGCACATTGTGGTACGCCCAGTCGAACACCTCCTGCAGTTCCGGCCAGTACGTCACCGCCTCGAAATCCATCTGCTCCAGCGGCGCACCCGTCACGATCAGTCCGTCGTACTTCTCGCGGCGCATCTCCTCAAAGTCGCGGTAGAACGCCATCATGTGCTCCACCGGCGTGTTCTTGCTGGTGTGGCTCCGAATCTTCATAAACTCGATTTCCACCTGCAGCGGCGTGTTCGACAAGATGCGGATAAAGTCCGTCTCCGTCGTAATCTTGATAGGCATGAGGTTCAGAATCGCCAGCCGCAGCGGACGGATATCCTGTCCGTGCGCCCGCGTCGGATATTCTCGCGTTTCAGCAGTTCGATGGCCGGAAGCCGGTCTGGCAAAGTAAGTGGCATAGTTACAAGTACAAATTACAAGGTACAAAGTACAAATTTTATGGTGCAAAGTTACGATTAAGCGAGCGCAATACAAAATGAAAACATATTTTTTTCATTTTTATTGCCGAGCGTGAGTTACTTCGGTCGCAGGCCTGCATTACGATTAAGCGAGCGCAATACAAAATGAAAGATATAGTTTTTCTATTTTGGTTTCCAGAGTTTTTGTTCTCTTCCTAAAAACCATTAACTTTGCATCTGGTTCTCCTCGCCCAAATTCCTGCGGGGTGACTTTCAGCGTATTGTCAGCATCTACAACCTCTTCGATTTGCATCAAGGTACCATTCAAAAGACGCTGTAAGCGTCTCCGCTCAGTAACCGAGGGTACGAGCGTAGCGAGCACCCCCGGACAGACCAGCCATCATCATGCACCCTGAAGGGGTGCCCCAACAACCAGTCATCATGGCATACACCAAACTCATCTACCACATTATCCTCCGCACCCATCAGGGTACGGCCCCCATCGTCGAGACCTACGAGCGAGACCTCTACATGTATATCTATGGTTTCTGCAAAAACCATCAGTGTGTTCTATACCGTATTAACGGGATGCCCGATCACATTCACATGCTCGTCTCTTTACATCCGACCATTGCCGTGGCCTCATTCGTTCATGACCTGAAGATTGCAACAAACAACTATATGACAGCCCATCGCGAGCATTTCCCCGGTTTCACAAAATGGGAACAAGGCTATTGTGCGCTTACCTACGCGGAATCAGATAAGGAAAACGTCATCCAATACATCATCAATCAGAAGCAACACCACAACCAACATTCAGTACGCGACGAACTGATGTCATTGCTTAAAGAGTGGGGAGTTGCTTACGACGAAAGATACATTTGACTACTGTTCGGGCACCCCTTCAGGGTGCGGTTAGTGAGGGTCCATCAAAGCCGGGGGTGCTCGCTTTGCTCGTACCCTCGGTTATTGAGCGGAGACCGCGTTGCGGTCACATTTGACAAGACTTTCCAAGCGCTTAGCGTGACAACGCCAAGTGCTTAGCGCAATATCTCCAAGTACTTAGCGTGACAACGCCAAGTGCTTAGCGTAATATCTCCAAGTACTTAGCGTAACAACGCCAAGTGCTTAACGTAAAATCTCCAAGCGCATAGCGTGACGACGCCAAGCGCTTGGCGTGAAAATTCCAAGCGCTAGGAGGGGTGTTTTTGTTTCGCAAAAGAAATCTCACAAATCTTGCCCAATTCTACCCATCATCTTGTTCGATTTGATAAGTTTTGAAGGATGCGTCGCAGGCGACTAAAAAGACAGGCAGGGAGCCGTGTGGGCTCTCTGCCTGTCTAGAAATAATAAGGTGTGTGGCTTACCAGATGGTGACGCGCTTTTCCTTCGGCACGAACATCGGGTCTTTCTCGGTGATGCCGAAGGCTTCGTACCAGGCATCGATGTGAGGCAGCGCACCGTTGACGCGCCATTCGCCGAGCGAGTGCGGGTCGCGGGCAGTGAGGTCGCGGATGGCTTCCTCGGTGATGTTCTGTGCCCAAACGCCTGCGTAGGCGAGAAGAAGCGCTGGTCGGGTGTCAGGCCGTTGATGGTCTCGAGCGGCTTCTTGCCTTCGGCTTCGGCTTTCTTCTGTGCGTTCTTGAAGGCGGTGTAGGCGACTTGCAGACCGCCGTGGTCGGCGAGGTTCTCACCCAGCGTGAGTTCGCCGTTGCCCTTCAGGCCGGGCAGCACTTCGATGTTGGAGAAGAAATCGACCATCACCTGTGCACGTTCCTTGAACTTGTCGCCGTCGCCCTGTGCCCACCAGTCGCGGAAGTTACCGTCCTTGTCGAACTGGCGGCCCTGGTCGTCAAAGCCGTGGGTCATTTCGTGACCGATGACTACGCCGATGGCACCGTAGTTGAAGGCATCGTCGGCCTGCATGTCGAAGAAGGGATACTGCAGGATGCCGGCAGGGAAGCAAATTTCGTTGGTGGTCGGGTTGTAGTAGGCGTTGACGGTCTGCGGGGTCATGTACCACTCATCGCGGTCAACAGGCTTGCCGTATTTCTCTTCGACCTCTTTCTTGGCTCGCCATGTGCGCACAGCCTGCATGTTTTCATAGAGTGTCTTCTCGGGGTCAATCTCAAGTTTGGAGTAGTCCTTCCACTTGTCAGGATAACCAATCTTGACGTAGAAGGTCGAGAGTTTCTCCTTGGCATAAGCCTTAGTGGAGTCGCTCATCCATTCCTGTGCATCGATGCGCTCGGCAAGTGCCTCCTGGAGGTTCTTGACGAGTTCGACCATGCGCTCCTTGTTCTCGGCAGGGAAGTATTTCTCGACATAGAGTTGGCCGACGGCCTCGCCGAGGATGCCGCTGACG
>ONXQ01000220.1:1837-3277 GCA_900321835.1 uncultured Prevotellaceae bacterium | reverse complement strand
AGGTCGCCCAGTGTGAAGCCTGCCTTCGTCATGTCTTCTTCGGTGAAATCCAGCATGGCTGCGCCGAATTCGTTGTACGATGTGATTTTACCTTTCAGGGTCGGCAGGTTTTCGGCGTTGTTGTCGTCGTCCGAGCAAGCAGTCGTCACGAATGACAGGCAGATAAGTGCCATGAAGATGGAGTATGCTGCATGGCATAGCAGTTTTGATTGCGAAGTTTTTCATGTATTAAGTTTACATTTTTCTATTATATCAAGAATATGAGAATTAGAAATTATTTTATAATTCTCTCTGCCATGCGACGTCCTGCATCGTAGGCACTCTGCAAGTCCTCCTCCCAGTGTTCTTCGCGGTACTTTCGCTTGGCTTCTTCCGAGAATCCAGCCAGTTCGTAGCGGTCGTAGTTCTTCACCTGATAGGTGTTGTAGGCAGTGAGTTTTTCGGGTTCTCCGAGCGCCCGGGTGATGCAGTATTCCATCGAGCCATAACCATTGCAGTTGTTATTTTCGCGAGTCCCGTTCTGTGTCTCCACCAACACGACGGGCATACGCTTGGGTGCCGTGATGCTATAGTCGTTGTAGGAGAGCCAGGGGAACGCCAGACGTTCCAGGAATGCACGCATCTGACCTGTGATTTCGCCGAAATAGTTGGGCGAGCCCAGCACAAGTCCGTCGGCTTCGGCTATTTCCTCCAATATAGGTGTCAGGGCGTCCTTGAACTTGCAGACGTTCGTGGCTTTCCCTTTGATTTTGCAGGCCATGCACGACATACATCCCTTGTAGTCGAGGCCATACAGGCGGACGGTTTTCACTTCAATGGTGTCACTCACAGCGCTTGCTCCTTCGGCAAACTTTTGCAGCATGGAGGCCGTGTTGAATGTCTTGCGCGGACCTCCGTCAATGATGATAATCTTCTTCAAGTGTCTATGTTCTGTTTTTAACCAATACTGTTTCCAAGTTCGAATGCCTCTTGCAGTTTGGGATTGCCCTCAATCTCGCGGGCATCGTTCACACCGCCACAGAAGAGCGTGCCAGCCAAACGGCTCTTGGGATAGCAGTCAATCCACCCTGTCAACCCTGTTTCGGCACGCTTCGGCGTCGCCTCTTCATCTTCGGCAGCCGTGGTGAGCAGGTAGATGTCGCGGAACTGATAGTCCTGCTCGTACATCGCGTTCATACGGTCGATGAGCGTCTTCATCTGTCCGCTCATTTCGTAATAATAAATCGGTGTGGCCCACACCACGACGTCTGCTTGCATGACCTTTGCCATGATGTCGTTCACATCGTCGTTGATGACGCAGCGTCCCAGTTTCTGGCAAGCCATGCAACCTTTGCAGAACTGGATGCTCTTGCCGACCAGCGAGATTTTCTCCACCTCGTTTCCGGCAGCCTTTGCGCCTTCCACAAACCGTTCTGCCAGCATATCGCTGTTTGAGCCACG
>ONXQ01000220.1:0-1814 GCA_900321835.1 uncultured Prevotellaceae bacterium | reverse complement strand
CGATTTACAGGTCCCAACACTTCAGCCTATCCGCATCCGTGATTGGACGGATGACACGGCAGGGATTGCCTACGGCCACGGAGTTGTCGGGAATATCCTTTACCACTACGCTGCCGCCACCGATAACAACATTGGAACCGATGGTGACACCAGGCATCACATGAACACCTGCCCCTATCCACACATTGTCGCCAACGGTGATGGGATAGGCATATTCCAACCCCTCATTGCGCCGCTGAAAGTCGATGGGATGTCCTGCAGTGTGGAAACCGCAGTCAGGTCCGACGAAGACATTATCGCCAAACGTAACCTTCGCTGCATCAAGGATGACGAGGTTGTGGTTGGAAAAGAAGTTTTCGCCAATCTCATTGTTATAGCCGTAGTCGCACCAGAAAGGAGCGGTAATCACGAACGCCTCCTTCGTCCGTCCAAGCAGACGACACATCAGAGCCTGCTGTCCTTCCGTGTCGGATGGGCGCAGGTGGTTATAGTCGTAGCAGAGTTCCTTAGCACGAGTGCGCTCTGCTATCAGTTCCTTGTCGTAGTTGGCATCGTAGGTCAGCCCCGCCAGCATCTTCTCCTTTTCTGTCATATCAGTATATAAAGTTTTCATTCCGCCACTACATGATTAGCGGTCGGGCAATGCGGTATACACAAGTCTGTGAAAAAGATTGTAGCCGAAAATGGCCAGCAGTATCATTCCTTATCAATGACTGTCGGCCGATTCAGGTTTCATTGCTTACAGGTTGCTGACGAGCGCCACAATCTTGGCCTTTGTCTCGTCCGTCTTCTGCTCGTCAATTTTGGCCGTGACGACGCCCGTGTTCTCGGCACTCCAGTAGTTGCAGATGTCGCGGAACTCGGCCTTTGCACCGTCATAGACACCGGGCGAGTAGGACGAAACGAGCAGCGCCATCTTCTGCACTTTGGCAGGTTTGTTCACACTGTACATGCGCTGGATGGGAGCCTGAATCTGGGCATTGAGCGTGAAATAGTAGATAGGTGCGGCCAGCACGAGCACCTCGGCCTCAGCCATCAGCGGATAGAGTTCCTGCATGTCGTCCTTTTGGATGCAAGCGCCGTTGCCCTTGCCGTGGCAGTATTCGCACGCCAGACAGCCGGCAATCTTCTTCTTTGATACGTTGACCAGCGTTACCTGATGACCAGCTGCCTCGGCAGCCTTCTTGTACTCGTCCGCCATCCAGGCGGTGTTGCCATTGGCCCTCGGAGAGGCCTGGAGAATCAGAATGTTCATATAAAAAAAAGAATAATTAAAAATGAATAATTAAAAATATCGAGTTCAGATACAAAGGTAGAGAAAATTTTACAAGATGCAATATTTTCCACAAACTTTTTTAGGCAGAAGACATCGTTTAACGGTCGTCAGTACCAATTTTAGTACCACTGCGTTGGTACAACTGTACCAGTGCGGTGAAACTTTTGTACCACTGCGCTGAAACTCCCGTACCACTGCGCGCACAGAAGTTCCAACTTGTGTCCACTATTTTATTTTTTATTTTAGTCAAGAGTCAAGAGTCGAGGGGCAGGAGCCTCTTAATTTTTAATTATTAATTGCACTTACTTACGCAGATTTTTTGTACCTTTGCATCAAGAAAGAACGAATCAAGAACGAAAGGATGAAAAAGTTTATCTGGTGCATGGTGGCAGCGGTGACTGTCCTGGCCGCCTGTTCGGAGCAGAAGCAGGGCACGAAAGGCAACCCTTACTACCCCGAGGACGTGGACGAGGACACGGCCTACGTCACCCTTGAGGAGGCTGCCGGCGACTCGATGCTGGTGGGCAGTTCAGCCTAT
>ONXQ01000221.1 GCA_900321835.1 uncultured Prevotellaceae bacterium | reverse complement strand
CGAGCGCCTGTGCAGCACCCTGTTCACCGACCCGCAGTGGGTCAGCGACAGCATCAATGCAGGCTCGTTCATGCGCCACCTCTTCGAAGTGGCTGCCAATATGCAGAGCCATGATGCCGAACTTGATGCAGCAGCCCACATCGACAGCCACCGAGCCGACGTGGGCGAACTGCTCGACCTCTTCACCGACGACGAACTCTACGACCAGTGGCGCCGCGTCAATCTGGGTTGGTACCAGAACTACGGCCCTTCGCCCGCCACAGCCAGCATCATGCCCTTCAGTCAGAAGAACCTGCTGAAAAACATCATCCAGACCGCCGACACCGTCACCACCGTCCAGGCCACCCTGCGCTTCGGTCACGAAGTGTGCGTCATGCCGCTCGCCTGCCTGCTCGAACTGGGCAACTGTGGTTTTGCATCCGACGACTGGGACCGTCTGGACGACACGTGGCGCAACTACGAAATCTTCCCCATGGCTTGCAACATCCAATTGGTTTTCTATCGTCCGAAGAAGAACAAACCGGGCGACATCCTCGTCAAGGCGCTGCTCAACGAGCGTGAACAGACACTGCCCATCCCGACCGACAACTATCCTTACTATCGCTGGGCCGACCTTCGCCAGTATTATCTTGACAAAATTGAAGCATACGAACAGAATGAACCAAAATAACGCCACCGCCGCCGCACCTGCCGGCCAGCCCCTGAACTTCGAGTGTGACTACAACAACGGAGCACATCCCGAGGTGCTCCGCCGCCTCGTCGAGACCAATGACGAGACCAGTCTGACCTACGGATTCGACGAGTGGTCGGACCGTGCCAAAGAGCACATCCGTGCGGCCTGCCAGTGTCCCGATGCCGATGTCTTTTTCCTCGTAGGAGGTACACAGACCAACGCCACTGTCATCGACGGTATGTTGCGTTCTTACGAAGGAGTCGTCTGCGTCAATACGGGCCACATCAACGCCCATGAGTCGGGAGCCATCGAGGCCAGCGGACACAAGGTCATCACGTTGCCCAGCCACCTCGGAAAGATCACGACGAGAGCCGCGACCACGTGGCTCAGCCCGGCATGGTCTATATCACCATGCCCACCGAACTGGGGACGATTTACCAGAAGCAGGAGATTGAGGACATCCGCCGTGTCTGCACAGACTACGGCCTGCCGCTCTACATCGACGGCGCACGGCTCGGCTACGGCCTCATGTCCGATGCCTGCGACTTCGACCTGCCGTGGCTCTGCACTCAGTGCGACGCCCTGTATATCGGCGGCACGAAGGTCGGAGCGCTCTGCGGCGAAGCTGTGGTATTCCCGCGAGGCAACGCCCCCAAGTGCTTCTTCACCATCATCAAGCGCCACGGTGCCCTGCTGGCCAAAGGACGCCTGGCAGGCGTGCAGTTCGAGGCGTTGTTTACCGACAATCTATATATGAAGATTGCCCGCCATGCCATCCTTATGGCCCATCGTCTGCGCGACATCCTCGCCGAGGCCGGCCTGCCTTTCTTCATCGACTCGCCCACCAATCAGCAGTTTGTCATTATGCCCAACGACCGTATGCACCGTCTGGAGTCCCACGTCCTCTTCACCCATTGGGAACCCTGCGACGCCGACCACACTGTCTGCCGCTTCGTCACTTCGTGGGCCACGACCGAAGCCGACATGAATCAACTCGCCGAACTGCTCAGCCGCTATTAAAGTCCGTCCCATCTATATATTTAAGCACTTGGAATTTTTTTTCCAGGTGCTTTTAATTTATATTTTTTTAATGGGGTTGGGAAATCGCCCTGCTTTGCGTTATAGGGTTGTACGAATCGGAAAAATGGAATCAATCGTTCTGAAATACAGAGAGCAGATGGTGAGGCTGGCACGTGTGCTGTTGCGTGACGACGAGGAGGCTCGCGATGTGGCGGGCGACGTCGTCGAACGGGCATTGAAAGTGCGCCCGACGGGCGACGAACCTGCGCTGCGCGGCTGGCTGATGCAGTGTGTGCGCAATGCCTGTACCGACCGCATCCGCCGGCTCAGGACGCGCGAACGTTTTCTGCGCCTCTATCCGCTCGACGACAGGGACGAAGGTGTGTCGGCCGATGATTTGGAACGCCTCTGGACCGACATCCGCCGCTTCATCGACTCGGGGCTGACGGAGCAAGACCGGCGCGTCCTGCTGCTGCGGTTTGACGAGGGCTGCACGTATCGCGAAATCGGCCGTCGGCTCGGCATCAGCGAAGCGGCTGTCTATAAACACCTGGCTCAGGCTCTGCACCGTCTGCGATTGCATTTTCGGAAAAACGAACAACTGACGATAGGATGAAACAGACTGAAGACAAGGTGGAGCGAATGCTCTGGCTCCTGGAACACAGGGACGAGGCGACGGACGAGGAAATCCGTTTGCTGATGGACGACGACGAGGTGCGCGACGTCTATGAACTGATGGTGCTGACGGACGAGGCCTACCGATGGGCGGACGAACCGAGACGGACACTTCGTCCTGCTGACGGGTGTGGCCGTGGCTGCCGTCGGACATTTTTCCATGAAGGCAAAACCCGACCTGTCGGACTATGCCTGTGTGATGGACGAGCAGGTGATGACGGCCATCGGTGACACGGTGCCGCAGGTGGTCAGCGGCGGGACTGCCGACATCTGCGTGTTCACCGACCGCGAACTGAAGGACGTTCTGGCCGTCGTGGCCTGCCACTATGGGGTCGGGAAGGTGGCCTTCCGCAGCGACAGCCTCATGCACCTGCGTCTCTATCTGCAATGGGACCGTGAGGCCTCGCTCGACCACTGCGTCAGCGTGCTCAACCATTTTGAGCGGTTTTCCGTCAGTATCGGCGACGACGTTCTCCTCGTTGACGGCAAGCAGGGAAAGGAGGAGCAGCCATGAAGCGCGACCTCTTCACCCATTCTTTCGCGCTGCTGCTCCTCCTTCTTTGTTCCGCTGCGCCCCTGTCGGCACAGCGCTTTGTCGCCGACTTCCGCCAGGTGCCTCTGAGCCAAGTCCTGATGGCGATTGATGAACATTTCGACGCAGTGCAGGTCAACTTCATCTTCGACGAACTGGAGGACTTCACGGTCACGAAATACGTCGATGCTGCGACGGCACACGAAGCCGTGATGCAAGCCGTCGGACTCTATCCGATGCGTGTCGATGTCGATGCCGAACGCATCTTCGTCGAGTGCTACCAAAAGGCTGCACGGCACCTGCAGGGCCGTGTCGTCGATGCCGAAGGGCAGCCGATGGAGTTTGCCTCCGTCGTCTTGCTCGCGGTGCAGGACAGCACCTATCTGGCAGGAGGCGTCAGCAACGAGAACGGCGATTTCGTCATTCCGACAGACTCGGCCGAGGTGCTGCTGCGTGTGTCCTACGTCGGCTTCCGCACCTACGAACAGCGCTGCCAGGTGGGCAACGTCGTCAACGTCACCCTGCATCCCGAACAGACCACCCTCGGCAACGTCACCATCCGAGGGCAGCGTCCGCTCATCACCCGCGAAGAGGAACTCACCGTCTTCCACGCCGACGCCCTCGAGGGAGCGGAGACGATGGAAGCCGGCGACGTGCTGAAATACGTGCCGCGCGTCGTCGTCGATATGGACGGAAAGGTGCGCATCGGTCAGCACGAGGCGACCATCTACGTCAACGACGTGAAAGTCTCGGGCGACGAGTTGCAGGCATTTCTGCGCGGACTTCGGGGCGACGACATCGAACGCATAGAGGTG
>ONXQ01000222.1 GCA_900321835.1 uncultured Prevotellaceae bacterium | reverse complement strand
AGATAGGCGTAGAGCATCTGCTCCCACTTTGGCCAGTTCTTCACGAAGTAGGCAGCCGCCTTGTAGGTATGTTGCGGCTTCAGGTCGGGGTTGCCGATGGTGGTGCTGAGCGGGTCGTAGTGGCTCACGTAGCCCACAAGGTTCGTGATGTCGGGCAGGCGCGTTTCTGCCGTGAACGAGGCATTATAATAGATATTTCGTTTGTACATCTGTTTTGTAAAACTGATGCTGGGGTCGAAAGTGGTCTCATTCCTGCGCACACGGGCATCTACCGTGCCGCGCTGGTAGTGCTGATGTCCGCGCTCATGGGCCAGCGGCAACTTCACTTCAAAGTTGGTATAAGCCTCGGCAGTGCTCCTCACGTAGCTGATGCGTGCGGCCAGCTGGTGACGATATGCTTGTGTCACGATGTCGAGGCTGTTCTCCGCGTCCAGCAAAGGGTCGGCAAGCACAGGCGGCAGGGCATCGATGGAGGGTGCCAGTGCAATCCATGCTGCATCGCGGTCTAAACGGTAGGAGGGTGCATCGTCTGCGTCGCGGCTCTGCCGGAACGAGTAGCCGATGTTCAAGTTCCAGTCGTTCGGAAAACGAAGCACATATTCAGCTTCGCCCTGCCAGTTGTAGTGGTCAAAGGAGCGTGGCTCGTAGCGGCGGCGCAAATCATGCGGCAACGCTCCACTGTCGTAGTCCAGAAGATAGTGAGAGAAGCTCTTGGCCCGCTGACTCCCATATTGGCCGTCGAGATGAAGGTTCAGGCGGTCGCCCCACGGCAACTTGACGAGCATTTGGTTCGAAGTGAACACTTGGTGATTGTTGCTGCGCCGTTTGGCCCGGTCGTCCAGTCTGTACAAAGCGGACAGATCTGTGTTCACCCGTGCGCTGTCCTCTCGCTCCGTGCGGTCGTAGCCGTAACGATAGCCGACCATCGACAAGAAATAGACGGGCGAGGTGGACTTGTTGCGGGTGAAGGTGTTGGTCAGCTCAAATCTCCTGTCGCGCTGCACCTCGCTGTGTCCCCGATGGGCAAACTCGCCTCCCCCTTGCAGGTAGTACTCGCTCTCCTGCTGGCTCTGGCGGTCGTTCTTGTCATCGGTCAGCGACACGGCCAGTTCGTTCTTCCAGCGTTTGTAGCGGTCCTCGCTCCTCAGGTTGGCGTTCACCTCGCCGTGCGTCGTAATGCCATTGGTTGGGTCTGCCGCTTTCCACTCTCCGCTCTCGCCGGGCCGTCCCGTCTCGTTGATGTTGTTGCTGTTGCCAAACACCGTGAGGCGTGAGTGGTCGGTGAATCGCAACCCAAACAGGCGGGCCAGCCACCGCTCCTTCGTGCCTCCACCCACTTCGGCGTTAGCCGTGAGGCCCACGGAGTACTCGCGTTTCAGTACCACATCACATAGTCCTTCTTCTCGGCATCGTAACCCAGGAACTGGCTCACGTCCGTACTCTTGTCATAGACCTTGATGTTCTTCACCGTGTAGTAAGGCAGGTTGTCGAGCATCATCCTGTTGTTGCCCTTGAAGAAGTCGGTGCCGTTCAGCGTCAGGTAATCCACGCGCCGCCCGTTCACCAGTATCTCGCCGTTGTCCTTCAGCGTCACGCCCGGCAACTGACGGATAAGTCCGTCGAGCATCGACCCTTGCGGCACGTTGAAGGCATCGGCGTTATACACCAGCGTGTCGCCATGCCACACCAGCTGCACCTTCGAGGCCGTCACCACCACCTCGTCGAGCGACTGCTCCAGCATCGAGTTGCGCTTCTTCAAGTTTATCCATGGGGCATATACCTCCTTCTCGCGTTTGTAGTACCTCACCTTCATCGACACATAACCCGTCTCATACCCTTCTTGCTCCGCCCGCAGGATGATGTTCTGCGTCTTTGCCGGCAGCGAGA
Source organism: uncultured Prevotellaceae bacterium (assembly GCA_900321835.1). GTDB lineage: Bacteria > Bacteroidota > Bacteroidia > Bacteroidales > Bacteroidaceae > UBA3839. The sequence continues at coordinate 294 of ONXQ01000222.1, read as the reverse complement.
AGTGGAACAGCGCATTGCCGTCGTAGGGATAGGTACGGATGGAATCTACCACGGTGCTGTCGGCTGTCATCAGCGTCACCTTCGCCCCATCCAGTCCTGTCTGCAGGAATGAGTCGACCACATAGCCCCACAAGTTAATACTGCCGCGCTTCTCGTTTGTCTGCGCCTGTGCTGCCGCAAAGCAAGCTGCGACGACCATCGTAAAAATCAATTTCTTCATGCTTTCTTGTTTTATTATTGCATACACAATTTTTCGCCAATCGTTCATTTGTTTGCAAAATTATACGGAGCTTC
>ONXQ01000224.1 GCA_900321835.1 uncultured Prevotellaceae bacterium | reverse complement strand
GCGCTCCCCAGCAATGAATATAAGTTTCACGTCGTCGCGCTTGGCAATCTCGGCACGTAGTTCCTTACTTGCTTGGATGGCACCACGGCAAGGGCCGCAGCCCATACCCCAGAAGTCTATCATCAGAATCTTGCCTGGATATTTAGCGCAGAGTGAGCGGATGAGGTCGGCCATCGGCGCGTCGGGAATGGGCGTTGCCAATTCCGTCTGTGCCATCGTCCAAGAGTAGAATTCATCGGCCTTGGCTTTGACGTAGGGATGCGTAAACGTGTTGCTGAACATCGCATATTTCGACTCTTTATCTGTCTGCCAACGACGGGACTCCGTCAACATCTGTTGGTACAAGCAGAGCTGGGCTATCAGTGTGTTGTCCTTGCTGCCGAGCATTTCGCGCAAAACCGCATAGTAATTATCCATCCGCTGTTGACCTGCGGTACTGAATAAGGCACGCATGGCAGGTTGGGCATACTGGATGCGATTGAGCAGATGTGGGAAGTCGCTGCAGGCGAAGAGCAGGGGATTGTCGAAGTCAATACGGCGCAGATGATAGTAGCTCTTCGCGTCGGCGAGGTTCTGCCACTCTGCACTCTCGTGCTGATTCTGTTTCATCAGTGCATATCTGCGATTCTCGGCGTATGACATGTAATAATACGCAAAACGCGTCTGTATGTAGGCCAGAGCCAGTTGCATTTCCATCGGCGTGTAGTGCTCGCGGCGACTCACGGTCTGCAAACGGTACATCACGTTCTGCCACATATTGTCGGCGAGGACGTTTCCTTCGTCAAAAGAGCCTTCGAAGAGCATCAAAGGGAAAAGGACGTCGGTAATCTCGTCACGTGTGCGGAGCCAGCGGGCAGCGTCGCTGCTGCTGCCGTTGTTATAGACACAGACGTACCTGTCTCCAGCATCTTTGCGCACGGTGATGTCGATGGTCTCACCGGGGCGGGCGAAGAATGGTATTTCACCGAAGCCCACCTTCGACTCCAATGTGTAGAACCGCTGACAGATGGGGTAACCGGCCTGGAACTTCTTATAGAATGTTCCGTCGGGCGCGATGTCGAGTACCAGCGTTGCATCGTCTTTCTCAAAAACATTCTGGAAAAAGCATTCCAACGACGTGAAACCGAACTGCTCGGCGTCGTAGCCCTCGATGCGGCCTTTTACGGTGATGGTGTCGGTCTTGAACCAGTCCTCGGGTACTGTCCACGGATTTGCCTCAGTCAATTCCTGCATCGTAGGTACTTTCAGTTTTGCCTTCTTATCGTGGATGCCTAACAGTTTGAATGCTCTGGTTCCGTCGCCCTCGATGAAGTCGAATATCTGCATCTTCTTCGGCAAAGGCGTTTCAGTCCCTCGGCAGAGCGCAACGGGTAGCGGTTGCCGTCCTCGTCCATGAGATAGGATGATGAGACAAATTGGAAACTCTGTCCCTTGGAGTACTTCATTGTGAAATGTACGGTTGTCGCCGTATCCCTGAATATAACCTCACGGGCTTTCAGTTCGCCGCTCGACACATTTACGCAGGCCATTGCCACGGGGTTCTTGATGGTCTTGAATGTCTTTGCCTGCCCTGCCACTGCTACGAGGGCAAGGAGGATTGTGATAATGTTTTTCTTGTTCATATTCGTTTTCGTTTAATTGTTTGCAAAGTTATGAAATAATATGCAGGTTACTCCACGGAAAAACCATAAACTGTGCGCCAAGAATGAAAGTCTAAAACTATTTTAAGAATTTCATGTGTTTTGGGGCACATAATTGGCTCGCGTTTCTCTAATCCTTGCATATATGTCATCCTATTCCACCTTCAGTTTCTCCTTTCCTTTGTACTTCGTCATGTCGCTGTAGTCGTAGTTGCACTCGCCGAGGCGGACTTGGCGGGGATGGAGCATGTTGCCGTCGAGGACAAAGAGGGTGTAGTCGCCGGGGCCGCTGTAGAAGGAACCGTTGCGGATGCGGAGCACGTCGTCCTTGATGCTGGTGATGACGAAGACTTCGGTGCGGAGACCGGATCGGAGGCGCGGGTGCGACATGTTGTCGGGCACGACGGTGAAGGTGATGGCACCGCTCTGGCTCAGGGGCGTAACGGTGTTGATGATACCCGTCAGGCGTTCCTTGCCGATGCGCAGTATGACCTGACCGCCGACGCGGACGCGCTCGCTGTGGCTGTCGGAGATTTCGCACTCAGCCTTGAAGTGCGTGAGGTCGCTGACCACGGCAATCTTCTGACCTGCGCCGATGGTGCTGCCGACCTCGCTGTTGATGTAGGTGAGTGTGGCACGGCGCGGCGAGCGGATCTTGGCATCGTCGAGCGTGCGGCGCTTCTCGTCGAGTCCCTTCTCGAAGATGCCGTTCTGGAGTTGCTGCATACGGAGGTCGGCCTGCCGCACGCGCTGCTCGTTCTGGTACTGCTGACGCAGTTGCGAGAGTTGCATCTGGGCGGTTTTTAAGGTCGTCTCGGCCTGACGTACACGGTCGCGGGTGCCGCTGCCAAGGCTGTCGAGGTAGAGTTCGTTGCGCAGCTGGGCTTCGAGTTGCGAGAGTTCCATTTCCTTCACCTCAATCTGCATCCGGCGGTCGGAGAGTTGCGTCTCTACGTTGGCCTTCAGTTGGGCGGTCTGCTGACGGCGTATCTCGCGCTCGTCAAGGGCCTTGGAGTAGTCGGTCTCAGCGGACTGCAAGTCGAGGCGCAGCAGGGGCGTGCCGACATCCACGCTGTCGCCGCTGTGGGCATAGACCTCAAGAATCTTCGAGCTGATGGGCGACACGATGATTTCCTCGAAGGCAGGCACGATGCGCCCCGTGGCCGAGACGCTGACGTCGATGGTGCCGCGGTCCACCTCGGAGATAATGAGTGCCTTGCGGTTAAGGGTCGGAATCATCTGCGTGCCGAGCCAGGCACCTGCGCCGAGCACTGCTACCGCGATGGCAACGGCCACGGCGATGCGACGGAGTTTGCGCCGGCGTTGTTCACTGACAGGAATCGCCCTGTCCATCGTCTGATTGTCGTTCTTC
>ONXQ01000225.1 GCA_900321835.1 uncultured Prevotellaceae bacterium | reverse complement strand
TACGTCGCCGGCCACCGCGGCCTCGTCGGCTCCGCTATCTGGAACAACCTCATGCAGCGCGGTTACACGAACCTTGTGGGGCGCACCCATCAGGAACTGGACCTGCTCGACGGAGCGGCCGTGAAGAAGTTTTTTGACGAGGAAAGGCCGGACGCGGTCGTGCTCGCTGCGGCACACGTCGGCGGCATCATGGCCAACCTGAAGTACCGTGCCGACTTCATCTGGCAGAACTTGCAGATTCAGCAGAATGTCATCGGCGAAGCATGGAAGCACGGAGTGCAGCGCCTGCTCTTCCTCGGTTCGACCTGCATCTATCCGCGGGAAGCACCGCAGCCGATGACGGAGGACTCGTTGCTCACCTCGCCTCTGGAATACACCAACGAGCCCTATGCCATCGCCAAGATTGCAGGCCTGAAGATGTGCGAGTCGTTCAATCTCCAGTACGGCACCAACTACATCGCCGTCATGCCCACGAACCTCTACGGCCCCAACGACAACTTCCATCTGGAGAACAGCCATGTGCTGCCCGCCATGATTCGCAAGATACACCTGGCCAAGTGCCTGAACGAAGGCGACTGGGCGGCAGTGCGTCGCGACGTCGGTCTGCGTCCCGTCACGGCGCCCGATATGCCGCGCATCGACGCCGAGAGCAGCGAAGCCGATATCCTCCGCGTCCTTGCCCACTACGGCATCACGCCCCAGGCCGTCACCCTCTGGGGCACGGGCCGTCCGATGCGCGAGTTCCTCTGGAGCGAAGAAATGGCCGATGCCAGTGAACTGCCACATCAACGTGGGTACGGGCCGCGAAATCAGCATCCGCGACGTCGCCCAACTCATCATGAAGGAAATCGGTTTCCGCGGCGAACTCCGCTGGGACAGCACCAAGCCCGACGGCACCCTCCGCAAACTCACCGACGTGAGCAAACTGCACCGCCTCGGCTGGCACCACAAAATCGAAATCGACGAGGGGGTACACCGCCTCTACGAGTGGTATCTGAAGGGTATCTGCATCAACCACCAGTCGTAGTTCCCCGCACCGTTCCGCGTCGGTCGCTGCACTGCGTCCGTCTGAACTTTCAAGTGTACGTTCTTTGTCGTAACTTCGCACGGTAAACCAATGAAAAGCAGGATGAAACATCTGAAACACTTCGGCTGGCTGTTCGCTGCCCTATGCCTGACTGCCTGCCAGCAGGCAGATGAGGGATGGCTGCAGGAGAGCCTGACCTACTGCGATGTGCAGGTGCACCGCACGCTCATGGAACTGCGCGGCGACAGTGGCCGCATCGACTACACCATGACACCGCGCAACATCGGTCCCGACGAGGCCCGATGGAACCGGCGTTCGGTGCTGACGCCCGAGGAGTGGACCGCAGGCTTCTTCCCCGGCATCCTCTGGCTCGACTACGAGCAGACGCAGGACACGATGGTGCTGCGCGAAGCCCGTTCGTTCACCGAGCGTCTCGGCTATCTCGCCCGTCAGAAGGTTTATGACCACGACCTCGGGTTCATCATGATTGGGAGTTACCTCAACGGCTACCGGCTGACGCAGGACGCTGTCTACAAAAAGGTGCTGCTGGCTGCGGCCGACTCGCTCGCCACGCTCTTCAACCCCCAGGTCGGCACCCTGCTCTCTTGGCCGCGCAACGTCGGGATGTTCGGCGGACACAACACCATCATGGACAACATGATCAACCTCGAACTGCTGCTCTGGGCAGCGGAGAACGGTGGCTCTGAACGGCTTCGCGACATCGCCGTCAGCCATGCTGACACGACGATGACCTACCACTTCCGTCCCGATGCCACCAGTTTCCACGTCGCCGTCTATGACTCGCTCTCGGGCCGTCACCTCTACAACTGCACCCACCAGGGTGTGGCCGACTCGACGATGTGGGCAAGAGGGCAGGCCTGGGCCATCTACGGCTTCACGATGATGGCCGACTACACCCGGCAGGAGCGCTTTCTCGACATGGCCCGCCGCACGGCTGATGTCTATCTGGAGCGCCTGCCCGACGAGACGCTCGTGCCTTTCTGGGACTTTTCCCGCTCCGACTTTCGCGACGCCTCGGCCGCCTGCGTCGTGGCTTCGGCACTGGTGCGCCTGTCGGAACTGACGGGTGTGCAGGACTATCTGGACAAAGCCACGACGATGCTCCGCACGCTGTCGGCCGAACCCTACCGCTG